>CALMYO010000114.1 GCA_937873685.1 uncultured Paracoccaceae bacterium | reverse complement strand
ATGTCGCCGGTGTCCTGATCGTGCTTGGCGCGGGGTTCACGCTTGTCGCCGCCATCGGCCTGATTCGCCTGCCCGACGTCTATTCGCGCATGCATGCGGCATCCAAGGCCGGCACGCTCGGCTCTGGCGCGATGATGATCGCCATGGCGATCCATGCCGAGGATGCCGGGGTGGCAAGCCGGGCGCTGGCCGGTTTCGTGTTCTTCTTGCTGACTGCGCCGATCTCGGCGCACTTGCTGGCAAAAGCCGCCTACGCCGTCGGATACCGGCTCTGGGACAAATCGGTGCTTGATGAAATGGGCGCTGAGAAATAGTCGCAAAGCGGTTGTAACAACACCCTGCGTAGAAGGTATGAGGCAACTCCTCTCATTCATCAACGATTCTTTCATTTTGTGTATTGGAATTAGTTTGACATTTCTGTGAAGTAAAATAGGAAACAAGAACCGGAAGCCGAATCGCGGCGCCGGCGCCTCCCGTCTTCCAAGTCGGCATCGTCACTTGAAATCAAGACGGGCAAACTGAAATCATGGGGTATGAAATGGAAAATATGATGCAAGACGGCGGTCGCGAGGAGCGTCTGGCCGAACTGACGGCCGATGTTGTGGCGGCTTATGTCAGCAACAATTCTGTTCCGGTCGGCGATCTGCCAAACCTGATCGCCGATGTACATTCCGCGCTTGGTCGCACCTTCGGCGCGGCGCCTGCGCCGACCGCAGAGAAGCCGAAGCCGGCGGTGAACCCGAAGAAGTCGGTGAACGACGACTATATCATCTGCCTGGAAGATGGCATGAAGTTCAAGTCGCTGAAGCGCCACCTGATGAGCCACTACGGGCTGACGCCGGAAGAATACCGCGAGAAGTGGGATCTGCCGGCTGACTATCCGATGGTTGCCCCGAACTACGCCGCCGCCCGTTCGGCGCTGGCGAAGAAGATGGGGCTCGGCCGCAAGCCCAAGGGCGCTTGATCTCAAGCGTATCTCCACACCTGCGGATAGCTTTGCCACTGCGAAAGCTGATGCGGCCTTGCTACCCCAATCGGCGACACGCGCCGTCGGCCGCATTTTCTTCAGCCCTGGCCACAAAGGCCAGGGCTTTTTTCAAGCCAATGTGCCGGTTGAGATCGTAGCCCCAATGGGATTTCAACCCCTTCAGCCGCTCGCGCCGCAGCGCGCGAATTATCCTTGAGGCGAGCGATGTCTTCTCTGCAGGTGACATGGTTTTCACCGCTTCGACATCGGTGCGAAAATGCATGGCTAGCGCAAATCGAACCGCCGCCTCGTCGATTTCGGTTTTTCGCCGTTCGGCAAATGCCGCCGCTTCGTCTTCCAATGCGTCCAACATACGCTGCATGCTTTTTGGTCCCGGTTTGAAAACCGGAATGTGCGGCATGACATGAGGGTGTGGATAAAATTCCTTCCGCCGTCGCAATCGTGGCGTGGTTTGCCGCTTGCACGAGGGCCCTTTCGGCCCGAATCTTCGGGATGAACCTCAGACTAAATTATTGAAATATATTATTTTTTATTGGAAGGCATGTGCTCGCCGCGTTGCAATTCGTTGCGGCCTGCGATTCTTTTTTCGCCAAAAACGCGAATTATTTGTCCCACAAACACCGCGGAACATTATAAGAACTTATTCCTTATCGGGAGGTTCCGCGTGCCGACAAGCTCTCCATGTCAAACTGCCCCAAGCGGTCCGGGGAGTCCGCTGACCGAACCCCAACCGGCCTTGCCGTTTTGCGATTTCGCCGCAGCGGAAAAGGAGCAGGGTGCGGTGGCAATCTGCGACGGCGTCATCGACATCATGGCGGCAATCTTCAATGTCCCGGGCAAGGAACTGCGCGAAAGCGGGCGCCCAACCCGCGAGATCGGCCGCATTCGCCAGATCGGCATGTATGCCGCCAACACCGCGCTCGGCCTTTCGATGGCGGCCGTGGCACGCGGTTTTGGCAAGGATCGCTCCACGGTCGTGCACGCCTGCCACCTGATCGAGGACATGCGCGATGACGCCAGTTTCGATGCGCTGATCGGCAAGGTGGAGCGGATTGTCGTGACCGCATTCACGCTGAACCGCAGGATGATCCGATGACGGCGGCGCACAACAAGAGCCAGGCGGTCCGCCGCGAGACCGGGCGAGTGCTGCGCTTTCTTGCGCAGCAAGCCGGCGCAGCCGCTTTGCACATCAATGGCGACGAGGCGATGCTGGTCGCGCCGCATGGCGGGCGCGCGAAGGCCGGGATGCGGCTGCTCACCGCCCTTGCCTCCGCCGGTCTGGTTGCGATCGCCGAAGACCGGATCTCGGCGACGCGTGAGGCCGATGCCTGGCTGCGGCGACTGGATGGCGATTGGGACTACCGTGCCCAGCACCAGACGCTGGAGCGGCGGGACATCGAGATCGGCGGAGAATGGCGCAGCGTTCTCGTCAACGCCGACGAATCGCCGCTGGCGACGCTGCGGCGCTTGAAGGATCGCTGCGGCCGCAACTGGATCTGCGACGAGGAATGGGCGGCGGGCGAGCGCTTGCGGCGCGACTTCCATCTCGCCCAGATGTCGCCGCGCGTCAGCGCCAACTGGGAAGCCGCCGTTCCCGGCAGAAAACGCAGCGGCGAGGCCGGCGGCAACGCCGCGCTGACAGAGAGAGCGCTGGACGCGCGGGTGCGCATTGACGCAGCGCTCGCCGCCATCGGCCCCGAACTCGCCGATGTGGCGCTCGACATCTGCTGCTTCCTGAAGGGGCTCGAAGCGGTGGAGCACGAACGCCAATGGCCGCAGCGTTCCGCCAAGCTGGTGCTGAAACTGGCGCTTGGAGCGCTTGCCCGCCACTACTTCCCGCAATCGGTGCAGCCGCGTCCGCGCCATGCCCTGCATTGGGGATCGCCGGATTACCGGCCGACGCTCGACGGCCGCGCGGTCCTCGGTAAGCCGTCAGGAAACGCTGGCGGCCTCCAGCCGTGAGGCGGCCTCGTTGCGGATCCGCGCGATCATGGACCGAAGGCCGTTGGCGCGCTGCGGCGTCAGATGCTCTTCAAGACCAAGGCTGCGCAGAAGCGTCTCGGCGTCGGCTTCCACAATGTCTGACGCCCGCCTGCCGGAATAGAAGGCCAGCATCAGCGCCACGAGGCCGCGCACGATATGGGCGTCGGAATCGCCGCGCAGCCTGATCTGCGGATCGCTGCCCTCGCCAGCCAATGTCTCCAGCCAGACCTGGCTGACACAGCCCTTCACCTTGTTGGCTTCGATACGCGCGGTCTCCGGCAACGGCTCCAGCTGCCGGCCAAGATCGATCAGATAGCGGTAGCGGTCTTCCCATTCGTCGAGAAATCCGAAATCCTCCTGGATCTGCGCAATGTCCGTCGTCATGATGTCTCCGCGGCAGGGTTCCCGCCTTTCGGCTCCATATAGGCGGTAGCGCGCGATGGGTCACCCCCGTGCACCGCGAACCTTGGGGACGCCCACTTGCAATATTCCATTGACGGAATATATTAGGAATCGGATGTCGTGGAATGTCGAATACACTGACGAGTTTGGCCGGTGGTTTTCGCGATTGGGCGAAACCGTGCAGGACGACATTGACCGCAGTGTGGGTTTGCTGGAAGCCAAGGGGCCACAACTCCCGTTTCCGCATTCATCCGGCATAGTTGGTTCACGTCACGAGCATATGCGGGAGTTGCGGGTCCAGAGCAGAGGTGAACCATACCGCATTTTCTACGCGTTTGATCCGCGTCGCACCGCAATTTTGCTCATCGGAGGCAACAAGATCGGCGACGACCGATTTTATGACCACATGACGCCGCTGGCTGATGCGCTTTACGACACATATCTGGCTGAACTCAGAAGGGAGGGCTTGTTGCAATGACCGGGCACCGTTCATTCGACACTTTGCGCGCCGGCATGAAGCCTGAACGGCGTAGCGGCAACGCCGCCGCAACACAGGCGATGCTGCAGGAAATGGCGCTCCATGAACTGCGTCAGGCGCGGGCGAAATCGCAGGAAGACCTTGCTGCTGTTTTGCAGGTTGGCCAGCCTGCCGTAGCCAAGATGGAACGCCGGACGGACATGTATGTCAGCAATCTTCGACGTTACATCGAAGCGCTCGGCGGGCGGCTTGAAATCAAGGCCCGCTTTCCCGATGTCGAGGTTACCATCGCCAACTTCGCCGACCTTGAAGCACCACCGGGACAACGGCCCGAGTAGCGTTGTCCGAGGTCATCGTGGCCTGTTTACAAGTTTTGCACGCGCCCGCAACTTTTCGAGCGTCCTTTCCGCGGCAAGCTCCTTCACCGCGTCGCGGCCGATCCAGCGCGCGGCGCGGTCTTCGGAGGCCGCCAGCTTTTCAGCCAGCGCCAGCGCCGGGCCGTGGCAGGCGAGGCTGCGTTTGCCGATCTGCCGCAGCGCCCAGTTCACCGCCTTCTTCACGAAGTTGCGCGGGTCGGTCGCATGGCGCTCGATCAGCGGCAGGAAAGCGATGATCCAGTCATCCGGCGCCTTCTTCAGATGCACGGCGGCCCAGGCGATCATCGCAAACGCCGTGCGGCGCACGAATTCGCGCTCGTCTTTCGCAAATTCGGCGATCAGCGTTTCGCTCAAGCCCGCTTCCACGAAAAGCGACGCCGCCGTGTCGACGATCTCCCAGGAGGCAAAATCATCGGCCCAGCGCCGCGCCTGACCGGCCGTCACCTTGCGCTTCTCTTCGATGAACAGCGCCAGCAGCCGCGCCTCGCGCCACCCCGTCGCCCACAGCGCCGCCGCCCGTTCGTGATCGCGGCCGAGTTTTCGCGCCAGCGGCCGCAGTTCCGCATTCGATACGCCGAAGGCCTTCGAGGCGTCGATGCGGAAGCGCGCCATGCCCTCGCGGTTGCGCGCGCTGCCGAGGGATTGGAGATGGGCGAGGATGTCGTCGACGGTCATGGTCGTTCCGGGTTGGTCAGGGCCAGCGACCCGTCGCATGGCCCCGACAATTCACACCCGCTCCACAAAACTGTCGAGCACCCGTTTCTGCCCGGCGCGGTCGAAATCGATCGTCAGCTTGTTGCCGTCGATACCCGCCACATTGCCGTTGCCGAATTTCAGGTGGAACACCCGGTCGCCAACCGTGAAGGCGGAAGGGCCATCGGCGACGGATTTCGCCACCAGTTCGCCCTCGATCACCCTGCCCTTCACCGAGCCCTTGCCGGCGCCGAAAGGCGAATCGGTCTCGCCGTAGCCGATGCGCTCCACCGCATGGCCGGAGCGCGAACCCCAGTTGCGGGCGGTGGCGTCAGTGGAATTGGCTTGCGCGCGCTTCCAACCGGGCGGTTCGCGGTTGGTGGCGAAGGGTTGCGCCCCAACGGAATCGAAGCGCGACGCGCCGTAGGGGTTGGAGCGACCGAAGCCGCCGCCATACCCGCCGCCGCCATAGGGCGTCACGGGTTCTGCAACTTCCACATGGGCTTCCGGCAGTTCGTCGAGGAAGCGCGAGGGGATGGTGTTCTGCCACAGCCCGTGCACGCGACGGTTCGAGACGAACCAGATGTGGCAGCGGCGTTTCGCTCGCGTGAGGCCGACATAGGCGAGGCGGCGCTCCTCTTCCAGCCCCGCGCTGCCGCCCTCGTCGAGAGCGCGCTGGTGCGGGAACAGCCCTTCCTCCCAGCCGGGCAGGAAGACGGTGTCGAATTCCAGCCCCTTGGCGGCATGCAGCGTCATGATCGACACCGCCTCCTTTCCCTCGGCCTGTTCGGCGTCCATCACCAGCGCCACATGCTCAAGAAATGAGCGCAGCGATTCGTATTCCGACAGCGACTGGATCAGTTCCTTGAGGTTTTCCAGCCGGCCCGGCGCCTCGGCGGAGCGGTCGGCCTTCCACATGTCGATGTAGCCGGATTCCTCGAGGATCGTCTCGGCCAGTTCGAAATGTGGCGTTGAATCGAGCGCGCCCTGCCATCGGCGGAAGTTCTCCACGACCTCGCGCAGCGCCGAGCGCGCCTTGGGCTTGAGTTCCTCGGTCTCCACCAGTTCGCCGGCCGCCTGCAACATCGGTATGCCGCGCTTGCGCGCATGGTCGTGCACCTGGCGCACGGTTGCATCGCCAAGGCCGCGCTTCGGCACGTTGACGATGCGCTCCAGCGCCAGATCGTCGGCGCCCTGCGCAACGACTCGAAAATAGGCGAGCGCATCGCGGATTTCCTGTCGCTCGTAGAAGCGCGGGCCGCCGATCACCTTGTAGGGCAGGCCGAGCGTGATGAAGCGCTCCTCGAACTCGCGCATCTGGAACGAGGCGCGCACCAGGATGGCGATGTCGGAAAG
>CALMYO010000113.1 GCA_937873685.1 uncultured Paracoccaceae bacterium | reverse complement strand
GCGAACACGCTAACAGATTCAACCGAATCCCGAAGTTTCCGGACCGACACTGAAGCCTGCGCGCGCATCTACGAGAACATCCCGGTTGCCGAGGCGAACTTCTTCGCCATCGTCATTGCGATCCAGGCCAAGGCCGGCGGCAACCTTTCAGAAGCGCTCGGCAACCTTTCGCGCGTGCTGCGCGACCGCAAGAAGATGAAGGCCAAGGTCGGTGCGCTTTCGATGGAAGCCAAGGCGTCCGCCGCGATCATCGGCGCGCTGCCGTTCATCGTCGCTTTCCTCGTCTATCTTTCCAGCCCGGATTACATACTTCTGCTGTTCACCGAGCCGACCGGACACCTGATCCTCGGCCTGTCGGCGGTTTGGATGTCCATCGGCATCTTCGTGATGAAGAAGATGATCAACATCGATGTTTAGGCGCGCGCCATGATAACACAGATCACGGAACTGCTGACCAACCCGTCCTTCCTTTTTGCGATCTTCGCGTCTGTCGCCGCCTTTGCGACCGTGCTGACGCTGCTGATGCCCATGCTCGGCGGCAACGAGCTCAAGTCGCGGATGAAGAACGTTGCGTTGGAGCGCGACGAGATTCGCGCCCGCGAACGCGCGAGGCTGGCGGCTGCGCGCCAGGCCACCACCGGCCGCTCCGGCATCCGCATCGACGCCAAGGACCAGAAGGGCGGCATCAAGGGTGTCGTCGAAGGCTTGGACCTGAAATCCATGCTCGCCGACGCCAAGACCACCGAGAAGCTGCGTGCTGCAGGCTTTCGCGGCCAGGCGCCCCTGAACACCTTCCTGTTCATGCGCCTGGTGCTGCCGTTCGTCTTCTTCGGCGTCGCGGTGCTCTACATCTTCGTGCTGGAACTGGTGCTGACCGAAAAATCCACCATGATGAAGGTCTTCGCCTGTATCGTTGCCGCCTATGTCGGCTTCTACGCGCCGAACATGTATGTCTCCAACAAGGCGGGAAAGCGCAAGTTCTCCATCCAGCGCTCATGGCCGGATGCGCTCGACCTGACGCTGATCTGCGTCGAATCCGGCATGAGCGTGGAAGCGGCGTTCCGCAAGGTTTCGGAAGAAATCGGCGTCCAGTCGGTAGAGCTCGCCGAGGAGCTGGTGCTGACCACCGCCGAACTCTCCTTCCTGCAGGAACGCAAGCAGGCCTATGAGAACCTCGCCCACCGGACCGACCTGGAATCGGTGCGCTCGGTCTGCTCGGCGCTGGTGCAGGCCGAACGTTACGGCACCCCGGTCGGCACGGCTCTGCGCGTGCTCTCGGCCGAAAGCCGTGAACTGCGTATGACGGAGGCCGAAAAGAAGGCCGCCGCCCTGCCGCCGAAACTCACCGTGCCGATGATCCTGTTCTTCCTGCCGGTGCTGTTCGGCGTTATCCTCGGCCCCGCCGGCATGCAGATCGCGGCGAAAGGCGGGTTCTGATCCGCCGATCGCAGAAGGCCGGTCCGCTTCCGGGCCGGCCTTGGGGTTGATGCTTGACCGGAGCAGCCGCGAACGGCTCCGTAATGCGCCGTTCAGCAACCCTATTTCGCGCCCGGCTGGACGTGATGCGACACCATCAGCCATTTGCCGTCGGCCTGCTTCTCGTAGATGTTCGTCGCGACCCAGTTGACCGGCAGGGTGCGGCCGTCCTTGGTCTCGAACTCGCCGACCTCCAGTCCGACCTCCCAGGCAACCGTGCCGCTGACATGCAGCGAGCGGTTCTCCAGTCGCGCCTCGCGCTTCTTGAACATGGTGTTGGCCTTGGCGAAATAGCCCTTCAGGGCCGGCCAGCCGGCGATGATGTCCTTGGTCATCGGGCCGACGAAGGTGATGTAAGGCGTCTGGGCAAAGACGCCTGACATCGCGGTGCCGTCGTCCAGCGCCGACAGGGAAGCATAGAAGGCGTCGCTTGCCGCCTTGGCGTCTGCCATGTCATCGGCGCGGACGGGCGCAGCTTGGAAAACCAGAAGCAGCATGGCGAGCGATGCGGCGGTCTTGTGGGGCAGTTTCATGGGAAGTCCTTTCCTTTGTTTCGTATCGGGCGCCCGCATGGCGCGATGCGCTCCGGGCATTTGAAACGTCCGGCAAGGCGACGGTGTGTGTCCTGAAAAGGACGTGAAATTTCCTGAAAAAAATGTCCTATATGCCCGCATCGCGGGAGGACACGATGGCGGAAGCCGGAAGCGACAGCCTGTTTTTCGGGGCGTTCGAACTGTCCCCGTCGCGGCGCGCGCTAAAGGGACCAGACGGCGACATCGATCTGCGTCTCACCAGCATGAATGTGCTGATCCATCTTGCAGATGCCGCCGGCCGCGTCGTCCCCAGGGAAGAACTGCTGGATGCGATCTGGCCGGACGTGACCGTATCGGAGGAATCGCTCACGCGCTGCATCAGCGACATACGGTCCGCGCTGGGAGACGATGACCGCAAGATCCTCAAGACGGTGTCGCGCCGGGGCTATTTGTTCGCAGCCGAAATCCGGGAGAAGGCCGATACCGCCGTCGGCTCCGCACGGCGCCACCGCTTTAGCCGCGCGGCGGTGGTAGCCGTCGTGATAGTGCTCGCTGCGTTGGCCGGCTTTGTCTCATTCGCATGGCAGGGACCGGCGCAAGGCGGCAAGCCGCTTGTAGCGATCCTGCCTCTCGCCTCGGCCGCGGCCGGGGAAAACGGGGATTACTTTGCCGATGGTTTGACGGAAGATCTTTCGCTCGCCCTCTCGGGCTTCGGGTCGATCGACGTGGTGGCGTCATCCTCGGCAACACAATTCAAGGGCAGCGCCTTGTCGGTATCCGAAATCGGAAAGACCCTCGGCGCTCGCTTTCTGGTCACTGGCAGCATCCGGCGCAGCGATGAGAAAATGGTCCTGTCCTTGCAGTTGACGGACGCCGAAAGCGGCGCCCGGACATGGTCCGGACAATACGACGGCGAACAGGGCGGGTTCCTTGGCGCGAAGACGACGCTTGTCGGCAAGATTGCGAGCATTCTCGACAAGCAGATCACCAGGGTCGAACTCGACCGCATTGCCCGCAAGCCGTCCGTGAACATGACCGCCTATGACCTCGTGTTGCAGGCAAATGCGCTGGTTCGAAAGACCGAATCGGCAGACAGGGGCCGCAACATCGCGACCGCGCGCGACCTGTACGAAAAGGCCGCGGCGATCGATCCGCGCTTTGCCGATGCGGTTGAGGGCATTGCCAACACCTACCTGCTGGCCTGGCTCGAGCCGTTGCAGGACGGCGCGCTGGCTTCGGAGTTCCAGCAGCCCAACGTCCTGAAATGGGCGGGCGACTTTGCCCGCAAGGCCGTCGAACTGGACGAAACCAGCGCTACCGCGCGGGCGACGCTCGGCTGGATTCTCAACTGGCAAAGCGGGCCGCAGGAAGGCCTTGCCCTCTACGACCAGGCGCTTGAACTCAACCCGGGCTATGTCGACTGGCGCTACGGCCTGTTGTTGTCGCACGGCGGCCGCGCCGGGGATGCCCAACCCTACGTGAGGCGCTTCCTGCTGGTCGGTCCGGTGCGCCCGCCACGGTTCAAGTACCTGCCGGGCAAGGCGTATTACTTTCAGGGGCGCTATGACGAGGCGTTGCCGCTGATCAGGCAGGCGGCGGCGCTGATGCCGACGCACCGGCCGTCGCATGTGTTGCTCACCGCCATCTCAGCCGAAATGGGGCTGGAAGACGACCTGCCCGGCCTTGTGGCGGATGTCTTTGCCCTCGAACCGAAGTTCACCATCGCCGGTTGGCTGGCCTATATCCGCAT
>CALMYO010000112.1 GCA_937873685.1 uncultured Paracoccaceae bacterium | reverse complement strand
TTCGGTCACAACGACGTTTTCACGCCCGCCGAGATCGGGCAGGGCCTGGGCGGCGGCAAGGCCGGTGAAGGCGGCGAGCGCCGGCAGGGCGGCGATGGTGAGGGCAAAGGTACGGCGCAGCATCGGAATCTCCACGACTGTTTCCACCTTGCAGGCGGGGTTGTTGTCGCCGCAAGATTGGCAGAGACCGGGGCGCTTGTCATCCTGCTTTGAGTTTGCGGCGCCCGCGCCGCGTTTTCCCTGTGAGCAGGCGCAAGCACCTCCAAGCGATTGCCCTGCCCCTTCGGCAATGCGCCATTGACGCGCTCCGGACGAAACGGCATTGTTTCTTGGAAACACTTGAGTTCATTGCCTTTCTCATGGTCCAGGTCGACGATTCGATCATTCACGCGATCTATGGCTGCGCCACCGGAGAAGCGCGGTGGGAAGACGCTTTGCGCCCGATCATGGGTTTGATGGGCGCAAGTTGCTGTGGCGTCGTGCGCCACTCGATCGCGCCGGTTGGCGCCGAGGTGCTGGTCAGCATCGATGTCGATCCGCAGACCCAGAGCGCTTACGTCTCCGAATACGTTCGCAAGAACCCGGTCATGAACTGCCTGTCGGCGATGCCGCTCGGTTTCGTTACCTGCGGGTCCGGGGCGGTGGACGAGAAATTCTACCTGGAAAGCTCATTCTATAACGACTGGCAGCGCCCGGCCGGTTATTCCGACAATCTCGGCATAGCGCTGGCGCGGCGCGCGGGCGAGTTCGTGCTGTTGTCGATGCCGCGCGATTTCGAGACCGGCCCTTACACGCCGGAGGATCTCGCCCGGGTCAAACCTTATGTTCGGCACCTTGTCAGGGCGTTCAACATCTGGCTGCGGATTTCGGTAGCCGAAACGCAGGCTGGGTGGGTGAACGAGATGCTCGACCAGGTCGGCAAGGGGTTGATCATCCTTGGCGAGGACCGGGTCATTCTCTACGCCAACAAGAGCGGCGAGCGGATGCTTGATGCACATGACGGGCTGGCGCGGGTGTCGTTCAAGTTGGTGGCGCACCGAAGCGATATCCAGGCAGGGCTTGATGCCGCGCTGGCGCCTTTCGAAGCGGGTTTGGCGGAGGACACGCGCGAATACGGCTTTGCCGTGACGCGCGCCGATCGACCGCCGCTGTTCGTGCGTGTGCAGCCGCCGCTCGGCCTGAGGCCCGGCCAGCGCAGTTTCGGCCTGCCGAAGGCGGTCGCCTTCCTGCACATCGTCGATCCGGAGGAAAACGAGCGGCCGAACCTTGAACTCTACGGATCGGCGCACGGGCTGACAGCCGGCGAACTGCGTTTCCTGGAAGCGCTGGTCACGGCGGAATCGGTCAAGGAAGCAGCGCGGATGATCGCGATCTCCGAGGCCACGGCGCGCACCCACATGAGCCGCATCTGCGCCAAGACCGGCGCGCGCAATTTCGCGGGGTTGATCGCCCAGGTGCATCGTTCGGTCGCCGTGCCGTGAAATCCGGCGCCCGCGAACCGGTTCGCGGGCGTCAACGGCCCCAGCGATGCGCCGGCGCGTCAGGTTTCGGCGCCGGCCGGATGACCGCTTCGGCCGTCTCCACCGCGTCCGGCGTCACGATAACCCGGTCGAACAACGGCACGCCGCGCCGTCGCAACACCAGCACCAGCAACGCGCCCGCAACGATGCCGCCTACATGGGCGGCCCAGGATACCTGGTCCTCGGGCAGGATCGCCACCATCACGAACTGGAATGCCACCCAGAAGGCGAGGGGAATCCATGCGGGCAAGCGAATCGGAATGCGCGCCAGCGCCAACACCCACACCTTCACATGCGGATGCAGCATCAGATAGGCGGCGACCACGCCGGCGACCGCGCCCGAAGCGCCGATCAGCGGCGATTCCGATTCCCACAGCAGCAGGCCATGAGCAAAGGCTCCCGCAGCCGCGCAGATGACATAGAACAGCGCGTATCGGACATGCCCGAAGGCGTCCTCCACATTGTCGCCGAACACCCACAGGAACAGCATGTTGCCGGCCAGATGCCAGAAATCTCCGTGCAGGAAGGAATAGGTAACGTAGGAAAACTCTTCCGGCAGGTAGACGAATTGTGGCGCAAGCTCCGCTGTGTCGTGCACCACGGCTGGAATGAAACCGAAGCCGAGCACGGCGGCCGTGCCGAAGCTTTCGGCGTCGAGGGTCGTCAGAATCCAGACAATCACGTTGGCCGCAATGATGGCGAGCGTCACGTATTGCAGCTTGATGTGCTTCAGGCTGTTGGCGTCATGCAGGGGAATGAACATCGGCGGCGGCCCGTTTGCTTAAAACGCGAACCGGACCGCTTCTGCTCACCGGTTCTTTCCCGGCACCCATAGCACGTCGGCGGCGCCGTTGTCATTGACCGCGCGGGACGCCACGAACAGGTAATCCGACAGGCGGTTCACGTAGCGGATGGCGACAGGGTTCACCGTCTCGCCGTCGCGGTCGGATAGCTCCACCATCAGCCGCTCGGCGCGGCGCGTCACGGTGCGTGCGACATGCAAGGCGGCTGCGGCGGGTGACCCGCCCGGCAGCACGAAGGAGCGCAGAGGCGCAAGGTTGGCGTTGAGCGCATCGATTTCGCGCTCCAGCCGCTCCACTTGTGCCTCAACGATGCGTAGCGGCTCGTATTTCGGGGCCGGCTCGTGCGGCGTGGCGAGATCGGCGCCGACATCGAACAGGTCGTTCTGGATCACCAGCAGCACGGCGTCCACCTGCGGATGAATGTCCTTCGTGGCGAGCCGCGCCATGCCGACGGCGGCGTTCGCCTCGTCGATCGTGCCGTAGGCTTCGACGCGCAGGTCGTGCTTGCGCCGACGTGCGCCGCCGGCAAGGCCGGTCGAGCCGTCGTCGCCGGTTTTGGTGTAGATGCGGGTGAGCGAAACCATTGTCGGCCTTTCAGCGTCCGGAGAACCACAACGCGGCGATAAGAACCACCACCGCCACCAATTGGAGCAGGATGCGCAATCGCATCATGCTGTTGGAAAAATTGCCGCTGCCGCCCTTGAAGAAATTGCGGATGCCGGCGAACAGCACGGCGGCGACCGCCAGCATCACTACGACGGCGAGATAGAACAGCGTATTGGACATGCGAGGGCCTTCGGTGTGGTGTGGGCGACCCCTATTTAGCTCGCCTTGCGCAAAATGCGATACCACAGGCCGGACGGGACGATGCGCCGCGCAAACGCGGCAAGCTTCGCTTCGCGCACCACGACGTAATGCGGTTTCGGGTTGTTGCTCTCGAGCGCGTGTTTCAGCACCCTCCACACAAGCTCGGGCCCGTTGCCCGGCTTTTCCGGCGTGCCGCCGGATCGCAACTGCGCGATCCGGATGGCGTAGTCGTCGCGATGCACCGAGTTTTCCAGATCGATGTATTTCTCGGCATAGGTGAGCGCGTTGATCGCGATTTTCGACGGAATCCCGCCGGGTTCGATCAGGCTGACATGGATGCCGGAGCCCTCGAGCTCCATGCGCATCGAAAGCGTCAGCCCTTCGAGCGCAAACTTCGAGGAGACATAGGCGCCGCGCCAGCGCATCGGCGTCAGTCCGAGAATCGACGAGCAATTGACGATGCGGCCATGGCCCTGCGCGCGCATCGCCGGAATGATCTGCCGCGTCAGGTCGTGCCAGCCGAAGAAGTTCGCCTCGAACTGTTCGCGCAACGCCGCCATCGGCTGGTCTTCCACCGCGCCGGGCTGGCTGTAGGCGCTGTTATTGAAAAGCGCGTCCAGCCGCCCGC
>CALMYO010000111.1 GCA_937873685.1 uncultured Paracoccaceae bacterium | reverse complement strand
GCTTGATCTTCTCGGCGTCGACCCGACGCTGTTCGAGGGCAACAATACCATCATCGTCGACGAACGCGAAGTCGTGTTCAGCCCGTTCTCCTACGACATCATCTTTGCCTTCGAAAGCGGACGCGACAAGATCGACGTCTCCGACTACCGCGTTTCCAACGGCTTGACATCTGGCGACGATGTGCTTGCACGGGCTGTCGATGACGGCGCGGGCAACTGCTACATCGCGATGGGCGACGGGTTGGACTACATCTATCTGGTCGGCGTGGTGAAGAGCGACCTCGACGCCACGGACTTCATCGTCTGATCTCCAGCGCCGCGACCAAGCGACCCGACCATTTCCGGCGCCATCACGGCGCCGGAAAGCGTCTTGGGGCGAGCGACGCCTGGAACCAGCAGACGAAATTTTCGATGCCGAACACCGGCAGGCCGGTGGCGGCGCGAATGTCTGCGGCATAGGGCGTCATGTTGGTGCATTCGAGCACCAGCGCGCCGATATCCGGGTGCGCCGCGCAGAGCGCGCGCGCCGCGTCGATGTTGTCGGCGCGGGCAGCGTCCACATCCAGTTCGAGTTCGTTTCCGAGTATGGCGCGGGTGAATTCGCGCAAGCCCTCGGTCGTGCCGACTGGCGTACCCTCCGGCACGCCGGCCGCCTCCAGATGGCGTTGCGTCAAGGTGGAGGCCGAGACGGTGAGAACGCCGGCGCGCTTTCCGGCCGGCAGCAGCCGGTTCACCATCGCTACCTGCATCAGCGAGGACGTTGCGACCGGAACCTGCACCGCATCGGCCAGTTCACGCTGGAACAGCGAAAGGAAGCCGCAATTGGTGGTGATGCCGTCGACGCCGTCGACGACAAGGTCACACGCCGCTTCGATGAAGGCATCGAGCAGCCCCGGCGCGCCCTTGCGCACCACGAGATCGGGCGAGGCACCGCGGACGATCCTGTAGTGAACCGGAAACGGCCAGGTCAGCGCGTTGCCCATGTCGCCGGGGATGCGCGGAAATCGCGCCTCCAGCATCAGGATGCCGACCGTTGCGCCGTAGATCGCCTTGCCGCCAACCGCCTTCATCCCCGTCACGCCTTTCAACCGCGTTTTTCCGGCAAGCCCTTGACCCGTCGGACGATTTGCTGACACCTTCACGTTTTCACGAAGACAGGCGCAGCGCAAGGGCAGGCATGGCGCAGGGAACGAACCAACTGACCGGCGCCGAGGCGCTGGTGAGCATGCTTCAGGCGCAAGGCGTCACCCACATGTTCGGACTGTGTGGCGACACGACGCTGCCCTTTTACGATGCGCTGGCGCGGCTCGACCACGGCATCACGCATTTCCTGACGCGCGACGAACGCCATGCCGCCTACATGGCTGACGGCTATGCGCGCGTCACCGGCAAGCCCGGTGTCTGCGAGGGGCCTTCCGGCGGCGGGGCAACCTACATCCTGCCGGGCGTCGTGGAAGCGAACGAAAGCTCCATTCCGGTCCTCGCCATCACCACCGATGTCTCCACCACCTCGCGCGGTCGCTACCCGCTGACAGAACTGGACCAGCCGGCGCTGTTTGCGCCGCTGACAAAATGGAACGCCGCGCTGGACGATGCGGCGCGGCTGCCGGCGATGGTGCGCGCGGCCTTCCGCGCCATGACGACGGGGCGGCCGGGTGCGGCGCATCTGGCGCTGCCGTTCGACACGCAGAAGGCGCCGGTCGATCCAGGCGAGATCTGGGCCGATCCGCGCCACCGCGTCTTTCCGGCCGAGCGTACCGCTCCAGATCCTGGCGCGGTGGAGGAAGCCGCGCAACTGATCGCATCGGCGCGGCGCGCCGTGGCGATCTGCGGCGGCGGGCCGGTGATCTCCGGCGCCTTCGCCGAACTCGGCGCGCTGGCGCGCATGCTCGACCTGCCGGTCGCAACGACTGTTTCCGGGCAGGGTGCCATCGCGGAGACCGATCCGCTCGCCGTGGGCGTCGTCGGCTCAAATGGCGGCAACCCGGCGACAAGGGCGGTGGTGGACGAAGCCGATCTGGTGATCTTTATCGGTTGCCGGGCAGGATCGGTGACCACCGAGCGCTGGCGTTCGCCAAAGCCCGGCGTGAAGA
The DNA here is from genome assembly GCA_937873685.1 of uncultured Paracoccaceae bacterium. Taxonomy (GTDB): domain Bacteria; phylum Pseudomonadota; class Alphaproteobacteria; order Rhizobiales; family Rhizobiaceae; genus CALMYO01. The sequence continues at coordinate 6,423 of CALMYO010000111.1, read as the reverse complement.
TCATCCACATCGACAGCGATTCGCAGGTGATCGGCGCAAACTATGCGACCGATGTTGCGCTGGCTGCGGATGCCCGGCTGGCGCTGGCGGCGTTGGTCGAAGCGCTGCAGAATCGCGTCGCGCAGGGTGCTGCGTTGCCGGGGCAGGGCGGAGCGAACCGCGCTGCCGCCGCATGGCAGGCCAAGCTCGCAGGCTTCGCGCCGCTTGCGCAAAGCAACGAGACGCCGATCCGGCCCGAGCGCGTGGTGGCGACGCTTGCGCGCCTCCTCGACGATGACGCGATTGTGGTTGCCGATCCCGGCACGCCATGCCCGTATTTTTCCGCCCACTACCGCTGGCGAAGCAAAGGCCGGCATTTCATTTCCAACCGCGCCCACGGCGCGCTCGGCTACAGCCTTGCCGCCGCCATGGGCGCGCATGCCGGGCGCCCGGCCGTCAAGACCGTTTCGGTGATGGGCGACGGATCGTTCGGCTTCTGCTGCGGCGAACTGGAAACGCTGGTGCGCTATCGCATGCCGGTCACGGCGATCGTGTTTTCCAACGCGACCTACGGGTGGATCAAGGCCGGGCAGAATTCCGGCTTCGGCAAACGCTTCTACAATGTCGATTTCGGCCGCACGGACCACGCCGCCGTGGCCGCCGCCTTCGGGGTCAAGTCCTGGCGGGTGGAGAATCCGGACGATCTGGAGCCCGCATTGAAAGCCGCCCTCGCGCATGACGGGCCGTCGCTGGTCGATGTCATCGCCCAGCCCTTGCACGAGGCTGCGGCTCCGGTGTCGGAATGGGTCGCATGATGGGTTCTGCCGGCGATCTTGCCCAGAAAATCACCGGCTACCGGGTGCATCATTGTGCGTTGCCGGTGGTGTCGCGCCGCGATCACGGCATCGGTTCGGTCGGCGGTGCGGTCGAGGTGATCGTGCTCGAACTCACGGCGGAAGGCGGCGAACAGGGGTTTGGCGAGGCTTCGCCCTGGTCGGTGTTCACCGGTTCGCCGGAAGCCAGTTTCGCCGCGCTCCACCGCTATATCCGCCCGCTGGTCACCGGCCGCAGGGTTGGCGACATTGCCGCCATCATGGCCGATGCGGCAAAGGCGGTCGCCCATGCCACCGAGGCGAAGGCTGCGCTCGAGACCGCCTTGCTCGATCTTGCCGGCAGGATCACTGGCGCACCCGTCTGGGCATTGCTGGGCGGCAAGCATCGCGATGCGATCCCGCTTTCCGTTTCGCTTGCCGATCCGAATTTCGATGCCGATCTGCGGCTGGCGGCGCGGCTTGCCCAGGACGGGGTTGGCATCGTCAAGCTGAAGACCGGCTTCAGGGACCATGCGTTCGACCTGATGCGGCTGGAGCGGTTGCGCCGTGACTTTCCGCAATTCGACATCCGGGTCGATTTCAACCAGGGCCTCGAACCACATGACGCGCTGTCACGGGTGCGCGAGATTGCAGCGTTCAATCCGGGTTTCATCGAGCAGCCGGTCGCGGCGCACCGCTTCGACCTGATGGCGCGCATCCGCGACGCCATCGATGTGCCGTTGCTGGCGGATGAGAGCGTCTTCGGACCCGAGGACATGCTGCGCGCAGTCCGAGAGGGCATCTGCGACGGCGTTTCGGTGAAGATCATGAAATCCGGCGGCTTGCGCCGTGGACAGACCGTCGCCGCGATGGCCGAGGCAGCCGGCCTGACCGCCTATGGCGGCGACATGTTCGAGACCGGGCTGGCGCATCTCGCCGGCGCACATATGATCGCGGCGACCGGTGCGATTTCGCTCGGCTGCGAGTTTTATCAGGCGAAGTACTACCTCGCAGAAGACCTGCTGGAGGAACCGTTCCCGACCGCGAACGGGTCGGTGATCGTGCCGGACGCGCCGGGGCTTGGAATCCGCCCGGATCGAGATAAGCTGCGGCGGTTCAGCGTGCGCGAAAGCGAAGGGGGCGTTGCGTGAGTTCAGGGGACAAGCCGGTCGTCGTTATCGGGGCCGGCATCGTTGGCGTCGCAACGGCGCTGTCGCTGCAGCGCGAGGGGCGCGACGTCGTGATGATCGATCGCGGCGAACCGGGAGACGGCGCAAGCTTCGGCAATGGCGGCGTGCTCGCTTCGTGTTCGATCGTGCCGGTGACCGTGCCCGGCTTGCTTGGCAAGGCGCCGCGCATGCTGTTCGACCCTGACCAGCCGCTGTTCCTGAAATGGGGCTATGTGCCGCGTCTCCTGCCTTGGCTGGTGAAGTATCTGCGCCGCGCCAATGCCGAGGATGTGCGTCGCACCGCGGCCGCGATGTTTCCCCTCGTCGGAGACAGTCTCAACGATCATCAGGCGCTTGCGGCCGGCACCGGGGCGGAAAAATGGATTCGCCCGGCCGACTACCTGTTCCTCTATCGCGATCGCGCCCACTATCAGGGTGACGCCTTCGGCTGGTCGTTGCGCAAGGCGCACGGCATGCAGTGGGATGAACTGGAAGGGGATGCGTTCCGGGCCTACGACCCGCAATTTTCGCCCGATATCGGTTTTGCGGCGCGCTTCGGCGACCACGGCGTCATCGCCGATCCCGGGCAGTATGTGAAGGATCTCGCCGCCCATGCGGTGAAAAACGGGGCGAAGCTGCTGAAAGGCGAAGTCACCGATTTCGTGCGCGCGAACGGGGCGGTGACCGGCGTGCGCGCCGGCGGCGAGACGATCGCCTGTTCGCAATGCGTGATCGCCACCGGCGCGTGGTCGAAGCCGCTTGCGGCAAAACTCGGGCTGAATGTGCCGCTGGAAAGCGAGCGCGGCTACCACATGGAACTGTGGGAACCGAATTTCATGCCGCGCGGGGCTTCCATGGTGGCGTCCGGCAAGTTCGTCATCACGCCGATGGACGGCCGCATTCGCCTTGCCGGCATCGTGGAGTTCGGCGGGCTGGAAGCAGCGCCGTCGCGCGCGCCGTACGAACTCCTGTTGCGTCACCTTCGCCGCGCCCTGCCGGGCGTGACATGGAAGCGACAGACCGAATGGATGGGGCACCGCCCGGCGCCGAGCGATTCCATCCCGCTGATCGGAGAGGTTCCCGGCGCCAGGGGAGCCTTCCTTGCATTCGGCCATCACCATGTCGGTCTGACCGGCGGGCCGAAGACCGGACGGCTGGTCGCGCAACTCGTTTGCGGCCAGCGTCCGAATATTGACCTTGCGCCTTACGCGCCTCCGCGCTTTCAATGAGGGGTAAGACAAACAGGCTTCACGAAGGAGGCCAACCATGAAGAGACTGACAGCACCGCTCGCCACCCCGGCATTCGCCGTGCTTGGAGCCACGGCCGCCAAGGCAGAAAAGTGGGACATGCCGCTTGCCTATGCAGCAACCAACTTCCACTCCGAGAACGCTGCGGAGTTCGGCAAATGCGTGACTGACGGCACAAGTGGCAATCTCGAGATTGTCACCCACCCGTCCGGTTCGCTGTTTGCCGGCAACGAGATCAAACGCGCGGTGCAGACCGGCCAGGCCAATATCGGCGAACGGTTGATCTCGGCGCATGGAAACGAAAACCCGCTCTACGAGGTCGATTCGGTTCCTTTCCTGGTCTCGTCCTTCGACGAGCATGAGAAGCTGTGGGCGATTGCCGGGCCGAAGGTTGCCGCCGCGCTCGATGCCGAGAACCTCCACTACCTCTACTCGGTCGCCTGGCCGCCGCAGGGCCTCTATTTCAAGAAGGAGGTCAACTCGGTCGCCGACATGAAGGGCGTCAAGTTCCGCTCCTATTCGACAGCGACCGCGCGCATGGCCGAATTGACCGGCATGCTTCCGGTGCAGGTGGAAGCAGCCGAACTCAGCCAGGCGCTGGCGACCGGCGTTGCCGAGAGCTTCATCTCGTCTGGCGCCACCGGCTATGACCGCAAGGTGTGGGAACACCTGACCCATTTCTACGAGGTCGACGCCTGGCTGCCGCGCAACATCGTCTTCGTCAACAAAGACGCCTGGAACGGACTGGATGACGCGACGAAGAAGGTGGTTGAGGACTGCGCCGCCACCGCCAAGGCGAACGGGTTGGAGAAGTCAAAGGCATACACCCAGTTCACCCTCGACGGACTGAAGGCCGGCGGCATGACGGTGCAGCGCGCCGGCGACGGCCTCGTCAACGAACTGAAGGCCATCGGCGCGACCATGACCGACGAGTGGCTGCAGAAAGCCGGCGACGACGGCAAGGCGATCGTCGAGGCGTACAAAGCCGGCAACTGATCGGCTGCAGGCCGGGCTTGTGTCAACAAGCCCGGCTTTCATGATTGCGGGGAGGGGACGATGGCAGCGCTTGGTGGAATGCTCCGCCGAATCCTGGACAGCTTGTATCTGCTCGGCGGAATAATTGCCGCCGTGTTCACGGTGCTTATCCTGCTGATCATCGTGGCCCAGATGCTGGCGCGCTGGACCGGACAGGTGTTCCCCGGCGCGACGGACTATGCAGGCTACTGCATGGCGGGCGCTTCCTACTTCGCCTTCGCTTACGCGCTGAACCACGGCGCGCATATTCGTGTCTCGCTTTTCCTGCATGCGCTGGGCGACAAGCGGCGGTGGGGCGAAACCTTTTGCTTTGCGATCGCGACCGCCACAGCGACTTACTTCGCCTGGTATGCAGTCAAGGGCACATACTGGTCGTGGAAGCTGAAAGAATTGAGCCAGGGCCTGGATGCCACACCGGTATGGATCCCTCAATTGTCGATGTCTATTGGCACGATACTGTTGGCGATCGCATTCTGGGACAATCTGATCCAACTGGTTTTCACTGGAGCGCACAATGTGCGGTCCGATGTTTCCGAACAAAGCCACGCGGAATAGGGGCGCGCCATGGAACAACTCGCCCCAATCGCCATATTCCTGTTTGTCCTGTTTCTGCTGCTCGGCTCCGGCGTCTGGGTCGGCCTTGCGCTGCTTGGCGTTGCCTGGGTCGGCATGGAACTGTTCACTACCCGGCCGGCCGGCGACGCGATGATCACCAAGATCTGGACCTCGTCGTCATCCTGGACACTGACCGCCTTGCCGCTGTTCATCTGGATGGGGGAGATTCTCTATCGAACACGCTTGTCGGAAGACATGTTCAGGGGCCTGTCGCCCTGGATGGCGCGGTTGCCGGGCGGGCTCGTGCACACCAATATCGTCGGTTGCACGGTGTTTGCCGCCGTCTCGGGGTCTTCTGCGGCTACGCTGACGACGGTCGGCAAGATGTCGATCCCCGAACTGCGCAGGCGCGAGTATCCCGAAACGATGATCATCGGCACTCTGGCCGGCGCTGCCACGCTCGGGCTGATGATTCCGCCATCGTTGACTCTGATCGTCTATGGCGTCACCATCAACGAATCGATCACCAAGCTGTTCATGGCCGGGGTGTTTCCGGGCCTCGTGCTCGCCGCCATGTTCAGGACCTATGGCGCGGTAATGTCGGAGTGCTCGAAGTCCTTCAACCCGAAGCCTGAACCCGGTATGACACTGGGCGAGAAGCTCTGGAATTCGCGGTTTCTCATCCCCGTACTCTGCCTCATCATCGTTGTGATCGGCTCGATGTATCTTGGCTTCGCGACAGCGACGGAGGCCGCGGCGTTTGGCGTGATCGGCGCGCTGGTTCTTGCCGCAGGGCAGGGGTCGCTCAATTGGGGCACGTTCAGCGAAAGCCTGATGGGTGCGGTGCGCACCTCGGCGATGATCGCGCTGATCCTTGCCGGCGCAGCGTTCCTTTCGCTGTCGATGGGCTTCACCGGCCTGCCGCGCGGCCTTGCCGATTTCATCGCGTCGCTGGAACTGTCGCGCTTCCAGTTGCTGATGGCGCTGCTGGTCTTCTACATCGTGCTCGGCTGCTTCCTTGATGGCATCTCGTCGGTGGTGCTCACCATGGCCGTGGTGGAGCCGATGATCCGTCAGGCCGGCATCGACATCATCTGGTTCGGCATCTTCATCGTTGTGGTCGTCGAAATGGCGCAGATCACGCCGCCGATCGGCTTCAACCTGTTCGTGCTGCAGGGCATGACGAACCACGAGATGAACTTCATCGCGCGGGCTGCCTTTCCGATGTTCCTGATCATGGTGGTGATGGTGTTCGTGCTGATCGCCTTCCCGGAGATCGCCACCTGGCTACCGGAAAACATCCGTCAACGCCCATCCTGATCGATGGAAATCGCAACATTCCTGCCTTCCGGCTGGGCGCTTGCCGCGCTCTGGGGCGTCGCCTTTGTGGCGGCGATCGTCCAGAGCGGGCTCGGCATGGGATTCGGGCTGACGGCTGCGCCGCTGGCGGCCCTGATCGATCCGCATTTTGTACCGGCGCCGATGCTGACGCTCGGTTTCCTCACTTCAGCGCTTGGCGCTTGGGCGGAGCGCCACCAAGTGATCTGGCGCGAGGTCGGCGTTGCGGTGACCGGCCGTATCGCCGGCGGCATCCCCGCCATGTTACTGCTCGCAAGCCTGCAGGA
>CALMYO010000110.1 GCA_937873685.1 uncultured Paracoccaceae bacterium | reverse complement strand
CGGATTGTTGTCGGCGGTGATGCCGATCGCGCGCATGAACTCCATCGTCTCGGAGATTCGGCTGGCCAGCGCTTCGTAGCGTTCGGCCTGCGGCGTGTCGGCAACGAAACCGAGCATCCACTTGTGCACGTTTTCAAGGTTGGCGTAGCCGCCCTGCGCGAAGGCCCGCAGCAGATTCAGCGTGGCGGCGGACTGGCGATAAGCCATCTCAAGGCGCGCCGGGTCCGGCAGGCGCGACGCCTCGTCAAACTCGATGCCGTTGATGATGTCGCCACGGTAAGACGGCAGCGTTACGCCGTTCTTGGTCTCCGTGTCGGAGGAGCGCGGCTTTGCGAATTGCCCCGCAATGCGGCCGACCTTCACCACCGGCTGCGAGGCGCCGAAGGTCAGGACCACCGACATCTGCAGGAAGACACGGAAGAAATCGCGGATGTTGTCAGCGCCGTGTTCTGCGAAGCTCTCAGCGCAATCGCCACCCTGCAGCAGGAAACCCCTGCCCTCGCAGACTTCGGCGAGTTGTTTCTTGAGCTTGCGCGCCTCACCTGCAAAAACCAGTGGTGGCCAGGAACGCAGTCGTTCCTCAACGGCGTCCACAGCCTGCGGATCCGGATAGAACGGAACCTGCTGGATCGGTTTTTCGCGCCAGCTCTTCGGCGTCCAGTTGCTAGCCATGTCAGTCAATCCCGTCACAAAACTCAAAGCCCGCGCGGCCACGCGGTGCGCTCCTATAGCGAATGCCCATCGGCCACGCCACCCCGATTAGAGGCCGAGGCGTGATGTCGCGCGATCGTTTTCGTGCGCGATAAGACGAAGCAACTGACGCACTCACGAACCGGCTACGGGTTTGGATCTGCTGTCTGCAATCCCGCTCCTTTTGCGAGGCGGGCTTGACCGCGGGCCTGCCGAAAACGCAAAAGCTATCGAACAGCGCCACCGCCTGCGTGGCGCGCGCAAACCGGGAGAAACAACTTGAAACGCCCCCTGCTCACCATTGGTCGCCTCACGCCGCGCATGACGGCGCGTCTGGCCGATCATTTCACCGTGCATGCGCTCGCCGGCGCCGACGAGCAGGCTTTGCTGGATGCGCATGGCGGCGACATCGTCGGCGTTGCAACCACCTCCGGCTTTCCGGTCCGCCTGTTCGACGCGCTGCCGAAGCTTGAGATCATTTCCAACTACGGGGTCGGGTACGATTCCATTCCCGCCGCCGAGGCGGCCAGTCGCGGCATCGTGGTGACGCACACGCCGAACGTGCTGAACGACGAGGTCGCCAACACGGCAATCGCGCTGATGCTGGCGACAAGTCGGCGCATCGTCGCCTATGACAAGTATGTGCGCGCCGGACAATGGAAGAGCGAGGGCGATGCGCCGCTGACGCGCGGCCTTGCCGGCAAGACTGTCGGCATCCTCGGGTTGGGGCGGATCGGCAAGGCAATCGCGGAAAAGCTCGCGGTGTTCCACTGTACGGTTGTTTACCATACCCGCACCGAAAAACCGGGCGAGCCATACCGCTACTACGCCGACCTGACGGAGATGGCGCGCGACTGCGACTATCTCGTCGTCATCACGCCCGGCGGCGCGGGAACCGCCAAGCTGGTGGATCGCAAGGTGCTTGAGGCGCTCGGACCGGACGGCACGCTCATCAACGTTGCGCGTGGCACGGTGATCGACGAGGCGGAAATGGTCGCCGCGCTGCAGGACGGCCGCCTTGGCGCCGCCGGCCTCGACGTGTTCGAAAAGGAACCGCATGTACCCGAGGCGCTGTTTGCGCTCGACAATGTGGTGCTGGTCCCCCACGTCGGCAGCGCGACGGTGGAAACCCGCCAGGCGATGGGCGATCTCGTGGTCGACAATCTGATCGACTGGTTCGGCAAGGGCGCGGCGATCACGCCGGTGCCGGAATGCAAGCACATCCGGCCGAAATGAACGGCTCTTGAAACCATCCGCCGCCTTCCAACGTATCTTCCAAGACAACGGGGAGGCGACGAAATGAAAATGATGGTGTTTGCGGCCTTGCTTGCGCTGCTGCCTGCGGCAGCTCTTGCCGGCGAAGCCGAGCAGTCGGCCGCGCGCAGCGTGGTCGGCGCGCAGATCGAGGCGTTCCTCAACGGCGATTTCGAGAAAGCCTACACCTTCGCCTCGCCGGGGATAAGGCAGAAATTCCCGACGCTGGAGCAGTTCATGACGATGGTTCAACGCGGCTACCAGCCGGTGTTCAGGCCGGGCAACTACGGCTTCGGCCGCATCGAGGAGCGCGGCGGCGAAATCGTGCTCGAAGTGCTGATCTCCGGGCCCGACGGCAAGGATTACACAGCGATCTATTTCATGGAACGCCAGGATGACGGATCGTGGAAGATCGCCGGCGTCAATATCCGTCAGGGCGCGGCCGGGCTGATCTGACTTGACGGCTTACAGGGCAGGAATGTCTCCGGCCTGCCAGGCGGCTTCGGTCTCGGCAGCGAAATCGGCGAATCGCTTTTCCGCGATGGCTGCCCGGATACCTGCCATCAGATCCTGATAGTAGGCGAGGTTGTTCCACGACAACAGCATGCCGCCGAGCGCCTCGCCGGAGCGCACCATATGGTGCAGGTAGGCCCGGCTGTAGTCGCGCGCCGCCGGACAGGACGAGGCCTCGTCGAGCGGCCGCGGATCCTCGGCATGGCGGGCGTTGCGCAGGTTCACCCGGCCGCGCCGCGTAAAGGCAAGGCCGTGCCGGCCGGAACGTGTCGGCATCACGCAATCGAACATGTCGATGCCGCGCGCGACCGATCGCAGGATGTCCTGCGGCGTGCCGACGCCCATCAGGTAACGCGGCTTCTCGTGCGGCAGCAGCGGACAGGTGGCGTCCAGCACGCGCAGCATCGTCGATTGCGGCTCGCCGACCGCAAGCCCGCCAACGGCATAGCCCTTCAGTTCCATCGCGGCCAGCGCGGTTGCCGAGCGTGCGCGCAGTTCCTCGTCGTCGCCGCCCTGCACGATGCCGAACATCGCCTTGCCCGGCTGGTCGCCGAAGGCGGTTTTACAACGCTCGGCCCAGCGCAGCGAAAGCTCCATCGCGCGCTGCATTTCGGAGCGTTCGGCCGGAAGCGCGATGCATTCGTCAAGCTGCATCTGGATGTCGGAATCGAGCAGTCCCTGTATCTCGATTGACCGTTCGGGCGAGAGGTGATGGCGGCTGCCGTCGACATGGCTCTGGAAAGTCGCGCCGGTTTCATCGAGCTTGCGAAGGCCCGACAGGCTCATCACCTGGAATCCGCCGGAATCGGTCAGGATCGGCCCCGGCCAACGGGCGAATTCGTGCAAGCCGCCAAGGCGGGCGATACGCTCGGCCCCCGGCCGCAGCATCAGGTGATAGGTGTTGCCGAGGATGATGTCGGCGCCAAGCTCGCGCACCTGCTCCATGTACATAGCCTTCACCGAGCCCACCGTGCCGACCGGCATGAAGGCAGGCGTGCGCACCACGCCGCGCGGCATTGAAATCGCACCATGGCGCGCAGCACCGTCGGTGGCGTGAAGGGTGAAGGAGAAAGGCTGGGTCATGGGACGCTTCGTGTCGCGATGGCTTCCAACGCGGACCTTCGCGATCCGGAATGACGCCGGGAGTGGTTTTGTCCGGCTATGGCGACGGTACGCTTGCGCGCACCCGGAGAGGCTGTGCAATAGCCTTCGTCGACAAGAAAAACCGAAATCTTCATGAAGCCCGCTCAGCCAATCCAGTCCGCCCGATCCAGCAGGCTCGCATCGCCATACGAGTAGAACCTATACCCCGACCGAACAGCATGCGCATAGGCTGCGCGCATGGTTTCAAGGCCGGCAAAGGCGCTCACCAGCATGAAAAGTGTGGAACGCGGCAAGTGGAAATTTGTCATCAGCACGTCGACTGCGCGGAACCGGTAACCGGGCGTGATGAAGATGTCGGTCGCGCCGGCCCACGGCTGGATCGCGCCGCCATCGTCCGCAGCACTTTCCAGCAGGCGCAGCGAGGTGGTGCCGACGGCGACGATACGCCCGCCGCGCGCCCGCGCCGTATTCAGCGCCGCTGCGGTGCCGGCCGTCACCACCCCGTTCTCGGCATGCATGCGGTGGTCGGCCGTATCCTCGGCCTTCACCGGTAGAAACGTACCCGCGCCCACGTGCAGGGTGACGAAATGTGTTTCGATTCCGCCATCCTGCAGCCGTTGCATCAGTTGCGGCGTAAAGTGCAGGCCGGCCGTCGGTGCGGCGACCGCGCCTTCCTCGCGCGCATAGGCCGTCTGGTAATCTGCGGCGTCGCGGGCGTCGACGTCGCGCTTCAGCGCGATATAGGGCGGCAGCGGCATGCGGCCAGCCGCATGCAGCGCCTCGTCCAGCGCCGCCCCGGAAAGGTCGAAGGCGATTTCTGCCTCGCCGCCGTCCATAACATTGCGCACCGTGCCTTCCAGCGCGCCGAGCAGACAAACCGGAGAGGACGACGAGGCTTCGCTGCCGCCTGCCGGAAACGACACGCGGTCGCCGGTTTTCAGCTTCTTTGCTCCCCGCACGAAGCCGCGCCAGGTGGAAGCGTCAATCCGCCGGTGCAAAGTGACGCCAATTGCCGCGCGCGATTCGCCACGGATGCGGCTTCCCTCAAGCTGCGCCGGAATGACCTTTGTGTCGTTGAACACCAACGCGTCGCCAGGCCGCAGCAGGTCAGGCAGGTCGCGCACGGTGGCATCGCGTAGCGCTTCACCCGACCGCACGACGAGCAACCGCGCCGCATCGCGGGGCGACGCGGGCCTGAGCGCGATGCGCTCCTCGGGGAGGCGGAAGTCGAACAGGTCAACGCGCATGATTGAATGAGCCTACGCCGTTTCGGACTGCCGTGAATAGCCACCCGAATCGTACAGCCGCAGGCAGCGCCAGTCTGCCAGCCCCCAGGCAATCTCCAGAGTGAGAAAGATCAGGACGATCCGGTGCACGGCGGGATCAGCCGCGTACCAGGCGAGAATGGCCGAAACCCCGAGACGCAGCAACATGTCGCCGCGCGCCAGCACTGGGGCCGGCGCAAGGAACCGCATCGCCGCCCAGACGATGATTACCATCCCGAACAGGTTCACGAACACAAGATGAATTGGCGCGAATTCCGGGAACGCTCCGGTAAACCCGAGCATCGAGTTGATGTGGAACAGCACTTCGAGATGCCAGAGCGCCACCACCGGCAGCGCCAACGGCCCGACGACGACAAGATCGTAGAGCGCGCCGGCGTGCAGCAGGCGCCGGGCCTTGAGTGTTTTCTCGCTTGCCGATGCCGTCAATCGCGCCCCCGAATTGCAGCGTCGGCGTCAGGCCGCGTCCGCCGCCACCTTCACGCTGACGATCGAATCGGGATCGCGCACCGGTTCGCCGCGCTTGATCTGGTCGACGTTTTCCATGCCCTCGATCACCTGGCCCCACACCGTGTACTGCTTGTTGAGGAACGAGGCGTCGTCAAAGCAGATGAAGAACTGCGAATTGGCGGAGTTCGGGTTCTGCGAGCGCGCCATCGAGCAGGCGCCGCGGCCATGATTGGCCGAAGAGAATTCCGCCTTCAGGTCCGGCTTGTCGGAGCCGCCCATGCCGGCACGGCCCGGGCTGAACGAGGCCGAGCCCTGCTTGCCGTAGCGCACGTCGCCAGTCTGGGCCATGAAACCGTCGATCACCCGGTGGAACACCACGCCGTCATACGCACCTTCGCGCGCCAGTTCCTTGATGCGCGCCACGTGGCCCGGCGCGAGATCCGGCCGCATCTCGATCACCACCCTGCCCTTGGTGGTCTCCATCACCAGCGTGTTTTCCGGGTCCTTGTAAGCCATTGTGCTGTCTTCCTTTTTTCGAACGATTTCAATTGTCGGCCGCGATGCGGACCTTGACCATGCGGTCGGGATCGGCAACCACGCCGTTGGCTGAAGGATCGCCTTTCTTGATGGAGTCGACGTACTCCATTCCGCTCTCCACCTCGCCGAACACCGTGTACTGGCCGTTGAGGAAGTCGCCATCGGCAAACATGATGAAGAACTGCGAACTGGCGCCGTTCGGGTCGCCCGGCCGCGCCATCCCGACGGTGCCGCGCTTGAATGGCGTGTTGGAGGCCTCAAGCGGAATGGTGCCGCGGTCAGAGCGCCCGGTGCCAACCATGTTGGCGTCGAAGCCATCCTTGGCGTCGCCGAACTTCACATCGCCGGTCTGCGCCATGAAACCGTCAATGACGCGGTGGAAGACGACGTTGTCGTATTCGCCGGCGCGCACCAGTTCCTTGACGCGCGCGACATGCTTTGGCGCCAGATCGGGGCGCAGCGCGATGCGCACGTCGCCGTCCTTCAGCCTGATGATCATGGTGTTTTCGGCGTCCGCAGCAAATGCAGGCGGACATGCCATTGCGGCAACCAGGGTTGCGGCAAGCAGGGCTCGGCGGGTGAGGCTCATTGAGGCATCCTTCATTGAGAGGTTCAGGCGCGCTGAGGCTCGTTCTTCGCCACAAGCGCAGCGGCAACGCAAGCGGGAACGAAGGGCGAGACATTGCCGCCCATCTTCGCGATCTGGCGCACTAATGTCGCGGTAATGTGTCGAACGCCGGGCGAGGCCGGCAGGAAAAGCGTGCGAACCTGCGGCGCCATCGCGCCGTTCATACCGGCCATCTGCATCTCGTAGTCGAGGTCCGTGCCGTCGCGCAGGCCGCGCAGGATGGCCCCCGCCCCCTCCTCGCGCGCCGCGTCCACCACCAGCCCGTCAAACGAGCGCACCGATATTCGCACGGCTTCATCCCCGAACGCTACAGCGCAAACCTGCCCGATCAGCGTCACCCGTTCATCAAATCCGAACATCGGCGCCTTGCCGGGATGAATGCCGATTGCCACCACAATCCGGTCGAACAGCGGCAACGCCTGCCCGAGAATGTCGAGATGGCCGTTGGTGACGGGATCGAAGGAGCCGGAATAGAGCGCGACGCGTTTTGTCATCGCGCGCTTCTAACGGGAAAAGGCGTGAAACGGAACCGCCAAGTTACGCAACGCGACTGCGAAACGCTTCTGCGCCGCATCGCTTACGGCCCTTCGCAGGTAATCGCGAAAGCGCCGATATCGGCGACGCGAAGGACGCCAGCGGTCGCGGTCGTGTCCGCCTCTTCTGCGCGCCAAAGGCGCACCGACACCACGATCGTCTCTACATTCGGGTCGGTGAAGTCGATTGCCGTCAGCCCGCCCTCGCCGTACGCCTGCCCAACCACCAGCGGGGTTGCCGCTTCGGGCACACCAAAGGCGAAATGCCTGTCCCCGACCGCCACGAACGCGCCGACCGGTTGCAGCACCGGCAGGCTGCCCAGCGTAAGTTCCAGCGCCACATCGTCCCGCCCGACGCCGGTGCATGAAATGCTGTCGGCCGCCTGGGCCGCACCGGGCGCAAACGCGGCAACGAGCGCACACACACCTGCAAGATTCCGCATCCCATCCCCCATTCCGGTCATGCGCCAGTTTGTTTGATCTGGAACCATCCGGGCCGACAAACTGAACAGCAGATGAACGCCTGTTTCAGTGAAGGTTCAAGCGCCTCTCGCCAAAACGTGAGCATGGTTTGAAACCGAAAGCGCCTTTCGTGCGTTATAGTGTCAATCGGAGGATGTCGCCATGTTCATTCTTGCTTTCGTCATGATGATCGCGATGGCCGTTTCGGCCTTGATTGCATTGCACAACGAGGCACGACAGTTTGGAGCGCTGTCAGTGCGAGACACCCAGCCTTTTGCGCCGCTTCATCGCGACACCGAGCGTTTCTGAAGCAGGAAAACCGGCGGCCGGAAAGAAGCTGCAATCAGCCTGCAGTTGCCTTTGAGATGGCATCGAACGACATCAGCCGGCGAAGCAACGCCTCCATCTCCGACAATTTGACCATGTTCGGCCCATCAGAAGGCGCATTGTCGGGATCCTGATGGGTCTCGATGAACACGCCGGCAACGCCGACCGCCACGGCAGCACGCGCCAGCGTCTCGACATAGCGGCGATCGCCGCGGGTTGACCCGCCCTGCCCGCCCGGCTGCTGCACTGAATGGGTGGCGTCGAAAATGACCGGTGCGCCGGTCTCTGCCATGATCGGCAGGGAGCGCATGTCGGACACGAGCGTATTGTAGCCGAACGACGCGCCGCGCTCAGTTAGCAGAACATTCCGATTGCCGCTGGCGACGACCTTCGCCAGCACGTTCTTCATGTCCCAGGGCGCGAGAAACTGGCCTTTCTTGACATTCACCACCTTACCCGTCGCCGCCGCGGCAATCAGCAGGTCGGTCTGCCGGCACAGGAAGGCCGGAATCTGCAAGATGTCGACGACGCTCGCCACTTCGGCGCACTGACCTTCCGAATGCACATCGGTCAGCACCGGCAGGCCGAACGCAGCCTTCAGCTCGGAGAAAACGGCGAGCGATTTCTCGAGCCCGAGCCCGCGTTTTCCGGCAAGCGATGTGCGGTTCGCCTTGTCGTAACTGGTCTTATAGACAAGCCCGATGCCGAGCCGGCCGGCGATCTCCTTCAACGCGCCCGCCATGTCAAAGGCGTGGTCCCGGCTCTCAAGCTGGCAAGGCCCGGCGATCAACGACAGCGGCAGGGCGTTGCCGAAGCGAACCCCGCCCGCCGCGACGATTTCGTTGGTGCTCGCCATCTCAGGCCTCCTCAAACACGAAGAACGCGCCCTGCCCCGGCGCTGCCGGCACGATTACCCTTCCTAGCCGCGCCGAATGCTCGACGCCGTTGGCCTTGAAGCGCTCGGCCAAGCCGGCGAGCGAGGAAACATGGAACACCAGCCCCTCCAACCGCAAGCCGCGATCCCTGGCTTCGCGCGCGATGGCGAAAACGTTCCGCATGGTATCGGGCTTCATGATCCGGATCTGGACGCCGGAAGCATCGAACCCGATTTCTGCGTCTGTTTTCACCGGCGCGGTGTCGAGGATGTACTCCATGACATCGGCGAAACGCGCCGGCTGCTCTTCGGAGACGATGACCTGCGAAAGCCCGGTCACGCCGTTTTCGTGGCGCTGCAAGGCAGTACGGTCGACATGGGGAACCGCGACCCGCTCGCAAGAGAAGAACAGCGCGTCGGGCGAGGCTGGATCGCTGCAAAACGCCAGCCGGAACGAGGCCTTGCCGCTGTTTCCTTGCGCATCGGTGAAGGCGCGGGCGAATTCGAGCTTTCGTCCCGCCGACCAGCCCCCCTTGCGGTAGCGGCGGTGATCGGCGATCGCGTCGTCGCTCGCCACTACCAGCGCCGAAAAGCCGTTGTCTCCATTGCGCAGCCGAAAGGCGCGATCGCGGGCGACGAAGACGTTTTCGTTTCGCATCGCCTTGGCGGCCGCCGCCTTGCTGGCGACCGCCAGCGGTTCCAGGAAGAAACCGTCGGCCAGATAGACGCAGCAATTTGCCGTGCCGAACGGGTGCACGCCGTCGGGCGCGACGGTGAAACCAAGCGCGCTCAGCCGCGCCCGCGCCGTCGCAAGGTCGCGAACCAGCAGCACGCAGTGATCGAGCTGCGCCGGAGATATTCGGGGTTTTCTCGCCATGGCCGCGCTTTGCCGCAAGCGGCGATGCGAAGCAAGGGGTGAACCCGACGGGACGCTATGCCTTCCGCGCCGCCCGCATCGAGGCTTCGAGGATGTCCAGAGCTTCGTTGAAGGTGGCGTCCGGAATTGTGATCGGCGACAGGAAGCGGATGACGTTGCCGTGCACGCCGCAGGTGAGCAGGATCAACCCGCGCGACAGCGCTTCGGTGCGCACGGTGTTGGCGAAGTCGGCGCTCGGTTTGCCGGTGGAGACGTCGTTGAACTCGACCGCGTTCATGAAGCCGGGTCCGCGAATGTCGACGATCTCGGGAATGTCGTCGCGCAGCGCCGCCAGACGCTGCTTCAACCGCGCGCCAAGCTGGTCGGCCCGTTCGCACAGCTTCTCCTCCTCGATCACCTCCAGCACGGCCAGCGCAGCGGCGACGCCGAGCGGCGAGCCGGCATAGGTGCCGCCAAGCCCACCCGGAGCCGGCGCATCCATGATCGCCGCCTTGCCGGTGACCGCGGAGAGCGGGAAGCCGCCGGCGAGGCTCTTCGCCATCGTCACGATGTCCGGCTCGATGTCAAAATGCTCGGTCGCCAGCATCTTGCCGGTGCGGGCAAAGCCAGTCTGCACCTCATCGATCACCAGCACGATGCCGTGCTGGTCACAGATCGCCCGCAGCTTCTGCATGAAGGCCTTGGTGGCCGGATAGAACCCGCCCTCGCCCTGTACCGGCTCGATCACCATCGCGGCGACGCGTTTCGGATCGACATCGGCGGCAAACAGGCGATTGAGCGCGGCGATCGAATCGTCTTCGGTGACGCCATGCAGCGGAACCGGGAACGGGGCGTGGAACACGTCGCCCGGCATGGCGCCGAAGCCGAGCTTGTAGGGCGCGACCTTGCCGGTCATCGCCATGCCCATGAAGGTGCGGCCATGGAAGCCGCCCGAAAACGCGATCACCGCGTTGCGGCCGGTGTGGGCGCGTGCGATCTTGATGGCGTTTTCCAGCGCTTCGGCGCCGGAGGTCAGGAAGATCGTCTTTTTCTCGGTCGGCCCCGGAACCAAGGCGTTCAGCTTCTCGGCAAGCGCCACGTAGCTTTCGTACGGCACGACCTGGAAGCAGGTGTGGGTAAACTTGTCGAGCTGCGCCTTGACCGCGTCCATCACTTTCGGATGGCGGTGCCCGGTGTTCAGCACAGCGATGCCGGCGGCAAAGTCGATATAGCGCTTGCCTTCGTTGTCCCAGATCTCGGCATTCTCGGCGCGCTCGGCAAAAACCTGCGTCGCCACGCCGACGCCGCGCGCCATGGCCTTTGTGCGCCGTTCCGCAACTGTTGCCGTCATGATCGTTCCTCCAGCGGGCCGGCCACTGCGCCGGCAAGATATGGAACTTGGTTAGTCCCGCCGCGCGCGCCATGCAAGCGCCGTGCGGCGAGAAACAAACGGTTGGCGGTCTGGCAGAACCGGCGCGGGCGACCTTGACCGCTGCGGGCGATTGGGAGCAAGCTTGCCGATATCCAAGGACAAGGAGCAAAGGCGGATTCCATGCTGGATTTTGTCAAGGGCGGGCTCTCTCCGGCGGGCGAATTGCACCGCAATGTCTCGGTCCCCTTCGAGACCGCTGTCGCCATGCCGAAATCGGTCTACACCTCGCCGGAGTTTCTGACGCTGGAGCAGGAACACATCTTTTCCCGCGAATGGCTGTGCGCCGGCCGGGCCGAGACTCTGAAGAAGCCCGGCGATTACCTGACGATGGAAATCGCCGGCGAACCGGTCATCGTGTTGCGCGACAATGACGGCAAGCTGCGCGCCATGTCGAATGTCTGCCGCCATCGGATGTCGACGCTGCTTGCCGGGCGTGGCCATGTCCGGGCGATCACCTGCCCCTATCACGCCTGGACCTACAATCTGGACGGAACCCTGCGCGGCGCACCGGCGATGACGTTGAACGAAGGTTTCTGCAAATCTGACATCGCGCTGCCGCCGGTGCGCTGCGAGGAGTGGCTGGGCTGGATCCTCGTCACCCTCAACCCCGATGCCGAAAGCCCGCACGAGCGGCTGAAGGACGTGAGCGATCTCGTCGGCTATCTCGACATGTCGACCTATACCGAGACGTTCAGCGAGACCTTCCGCTGGGCAACCAACTGGAAGGTGCTCGCCGAGAATTTCATGGAGAGCTACCATCTGCCGATGTGTCATGCCGGCACCATCGGCGGCTCGGTCGACCTGATGAAGATGACCTGCCCCGAGGGTTTCGACACCTTCAACTACCACTGGATCGTCAAGAACGACACGGTGCCTTTGTCGCTGGCGCATCCGTCCAACACGACTCTCACCGGCGACCAGCGCCGCGTGACCTGGTTGCTGGCGATCTATCCCTCGCTGCTGATCACGCTGACGCCGGGCTATTTCTGGTATCTGAGCCTGACGCCGGACGGCCCCGGACATGTCAACGTGTTGTACGGCGGCGGCATGAGCGCCGACTGGATCGCCGATCCCAACGCGCAAGAGCACCTCGCCAATGTCAAGGCGCTGCTCGACGACGTCAACATCGAGGACAAGGGCTGCACGGAGCGGATCTATCGCGGCCTTTGTGCCGGGCTGTCCGAACCGGGTCCGCTGTCGCATCTGGAACGGCCGAACTTCGAGTTCGCCCGCTACATCGCAAGCCGGGTGCCGGCGTGAAGGCATTGAACGAACGGGGTGAATTGCGGCCAACTGAGCGGCGGTCGCGGAAGGGGCAATGAACATGCCGGTTGAGTCGGTGGACGTGCTGGTGGTCGGCGGCGGACAGGCCGGCATCGCGATGAGCGAGCATCTCGGCAAGGCGGGCATTGACCACCTCGCGCTGGGGCGCGACCGCCTTGCCGCACGCTGGCGGTCCCACCGGGGG
>CALMYO010000109.1 GCA_937873685.1 uncultured Paracoccaceae bacterium | reverse complement strand
CGAGGTGATGGAGGCGGAGGCGCTCGACACCTCGCCGCTGGTGGGCAAGCCGCTGCGCGAAATCGACCTGCCGGAGGGTATCCGCATCGGCGTCGTCTATCGCGAAGGCAAGATCATCCGCCCCGACGGCCAGACCCGTATAAAGGCAAAGGATCGCGTGGTGCTGCTCGCGTCCGCCGCCGCGGTCAAGCAGGTGGAACAGATGTTCCGCGTCAGCCTCGAGTATTTCTGAGGCTCGCCCGGCAGTGTCGGCAAGCGTCGTACCGATTGTTGCCGCCTCATCGGCTGCCTTCTTCGCCAGTTATGCAATTCCCTTCGTCATCGCGATCGGACATGGCGAACATCGTGTGGCGTCGGGCCTGTTCCTGATCGGCGCGGTCGGCGGTTTCTTCGCCATGACCGTTCGCGCCGCCGTCGCCGGTCGCCGCTTCGGCGCACGCCGAAACGACCGGTTTCTGGCGCTGGTGCTGGTATGGCTTTCCGGCGTCACGGCCTGCGCCTTGCCGTTCCTGATCATTGCCGAAATGTCTTGGTCGCATGCGCTGTTCGAGGCCGCATCCGGGTTGACGACGACGGGGGCAAGCACGATTCCGGCCGGCGCACAGATGCCGGTGTCGCTCATCATTTGGCGTTCACAGCTGGAATGGATGGGCGGCTACCTGACATTGGCGGGCATTGCCTTCGTCATGTCGCGGCGCGCCGGCGATTCACATGACGGCAGTGTTGCGCTCGCTACAAGCGAACTTGGGCAGCGCCATTCGACGCCTGCAAGATGGAGCCACCGCGAACTGCTTGTTCGCTATGTGTCGGTCAGCCTCGTAGTCTATATTCTCCTTCTCGCATCCGGCGCCTCGGCGCTCGACAGCCTTATCCTGACCTCGACCGGGATAGGCACCGGCGGTTACATTCCCTGGGCCGAACCGCTCGGCGAGCGTTTCGATGTTGCCACGCTCGCCGTGTTGGCGATCACCCTGGCGATCGGCGCAACCAGCCTGTTTTGGACCTACATGTCAGTGTCCACATTCTGGCAGCGTCTTGGCGGCAATATCGAAGCCCGCTGGGTTCTGGCGACGATGGTGGTGCTAGGGCTGGCCTATGGCTGGTTGCTGGCCGATGCGGGCGGAAGGACAGATGTCGCAAGCCTGCTTGCCGCACTGGGGGAGGGGCTGTTTGCCGCTGTGTCCCTCGTTTCTACGACGGCGATCGAGACCCGGCCCGGGGTGATTGGGCTCCTGCCGGAAATCTTCGTCTTGACGGTGGTGCTCTTCGGCGCCAGCGCTTTTGCAACCAGCGGCGGATTGAAGCTGGTGCGGCTTGGAGCCCTCGTGGTTCATGTGCGCCGCGAGTTGCGGCTGCTGATCTATCCGAGTTCGATAAGCGGGAGCGGGATCGCCGGCATACGGTATACGCCGGAGGATATCCGTATAATCTGGGTGCCGTTCCTGCTCTTCCTCGCGGCCGGCTCGGCGACAATTTTTACCATGACCGTCGCGACCGGGCATTTCGAAAGCAATGTCGTTGCCGCGTTCGCCTTGCTCGCCAACACCGGTGGTCTGCTTCCGGCGCTGGCGCCAGCGGGAGTAACGCAAGCCTGGCCGTTGTGGCAGGATCTCAACGCATTCGAGCATGTGCTTTGCGCGTTTGTCATGTTGCTTGGCCGGCTGGAGTTTCTCGCGATTTTCGCCGCGCTCAATCTGCGGTACTGGCTTGGCCGTTGATCGGAGCCGATTCGTCGTGAAAGGGTGCGCACTTGTCCCGCATAGCTTATGTGAATGGCCGCTATCTTCCCCATGCCGACGCTGTCGTTCATGTGGAGGACCGCGGTTACCAGCTTGCCGACGGGGTCTACGAGGTCTGTGAACTGGCCGGCGGCAAGATGCTCGATGTCACCGGCCATCTCGACCGGCTCGACCGGTCGTTGCGCGAATTGTCGATGCGCGAACCGGTCGGGCGCGCCGCATTGCTGACG
Source organism: uncultured Paracoccaceae bacterium (assembly GCA_937873685.1). Classification (GTDB taxonomy): domain Bacteria; phylum Pseudomonadota; class Alphaproteobacteria; order Rhizobiales; family Rhizobiaceae; genus CALMYO01. The sequence goes on along the minus strand of CALMYO010000109.1, from coordinate 2,756 downwards.
ATCATGCGCGAGATCGTTCGTCGTAACCGCATGCGCGACGGAATGGTCTATATCCAGGTCACCCGCGGCGTGGCGCGGCGTGATCACGTCTATCCGCCGGCGTCGGTCAAGCCAGCCCTCGTGGTCACGGCCAAACGCATCGATCCTGCGGTCTACGAACGCTACGCTGAAAAGGGCGTCGCGGTGATCACACTCCCGGACAATCGCTGGGATCGCGTCGACATCAAGACTGTCGGCCTTTTGCCGAACGCCATGGCGCGCCAGAAGGCGCGTGAGGCCGGCGCATCGGAAGCGTGGTTCGTCGATTCTGACGGCAATGTCACCGAGGGCGCCGCAACGAACGCCTGGATCGTGACCGAGGGAGGCGACCTGGTGACGCGCCCAGCGAACCATGGCATCCTGCGTGGCATCACGCGAGAGACGGTGCTGAAAGCGGCGGCGTCGCTCGGAATTGCCGTGACCGAGCGTCCGTTTTCCGTAGCCGAAGCCCTGAGGGCAAGGGAAGCTTTCCTCACTTCGGCGACGAACCGCGTCATGCCGGTGGTGTCGATTGACAGCAATACTGTCGCTAACGGGCATCCGGGGTCGATTGCGCGTGCATTGCGGGAGCGATTTTTTGCTGTTGCGGAAAAGACCCCTTGTTGATAGGCGGTTCGTCTTGGGCGCAATCCGAATGGTTTCCGAGACCGTTACACATCTGCGGCTTGACAGCCGGTGAACCGATTTACGGGATTTCGTCCCAACAAGGAGAGCAGGGGAATACCAGGCACAATGGCGGACCGACCCCAGAACTTGCAGGACCAGTTTCTCAACGCGGTCCGGAAACAGAAGATCTCGCTGACAATCTTTCTCGTCAACGGCGTGAAACTGACGGGCGTTGTGACATCTTTTGACAATTTTTGCGTGCTTTTGCGACGCGATGGGCACGCGCAACTTGTCTACAAGCACGCAATCTCGACCATCATGCCCGGATCACCGGTGCAGATGTTCGATGCCGAGGACAGCGGAAAGCCCGATTGACCGAAGGATTGCCCCGAGGCGAAGCAGAAGCGAAAGGGCGAAAGCCCTTCGTTGATCGCCTTGTGCGGTCCGAACGCGCCATTGTGTTGGCGCCCAATGTGCGATCGACCGGCGGCGCGGACAAGGCGGCGCTGGCGCGCGATCCCGGGCAACGCCTTCAGGAAGCGGTCGGCCTTGCACTGGCGATCGACTTGGACATCGTTCACGAAGAAGTGATCAACCTTTCGACAACCCGTCCGGCCACTCTTTTCGGAACGGGAAAGGTTGACGAAATCGCGGGGCTTGTGAAGACACTCGAAGCCGGCATCGTCATCGTCGATCGGGCGCTGACGCCGGTGCAGCAACGCAATCTCGAAAAGGCGTGGAACACCAAGGTTCTCGATCGAACCGGCCTCATTCTGGAGATTTTCGGGCGACGCGCGCGCACGAAGGAAGGCGCACTGCAGGTGGAGCTTGCCCATCTCAATTATCAGCGCGGACGCCTTGTCCGTAGCTGGACGCATCTTGAACGCCAGCGCGGCGGCGCCGGATTCATGGGTGGTCCCGGCGAAACGCAGATCGAGGCTGATCGTCGCCTGATCCAGGAGCGCATTCTGCGGCTGGAACGCGATCTTGAACAGGTGCGGCGAACGCGCCAGTTGCACCGCGTCAAGCGCCAGAAGGCGCCTTGGCCGGTTGTTGCGCTCGTCGGCTACACCAATGCCGGCAAGTCAACCTTGTTCAACCGGCTGACCGGCGCTGAAGTGCTTGCGGAAGACATGCTGTTTGCGACGCTCGATCCGACGCTCCGGCGCATTCGTCTGCCGAGTGGGCTGGTCGTCATCCTGTCGGACACGGTCGGCTTCATCTCCGATCTGCCGACGCACCTCATCGCCGCATTCCGCGCGACGCTGGAAGAGGTGATCGAGGCGGATCTGGTGCTGCATGTGCGTGACATCTCCAATCCCGATTCGGCCAATCAGGCCTCCGATGTGGAGCAGATCCTGTTCGATCTCGGCGTAGACACGCAAAAACGCAGCAACATCATCGAAGTCTTGAACAAGATCGATGCGCTGCCTGATGACGGGCAGTGGCGGCTGAATGACACAGGCGCGGCCTTTCCGGTTTCGGCGCTGACCGGCGCGGGCATCGACACGCTGCTGGCTGAAATCGACCCCCGCCTTGCCGGCGAAACGATGGAGCGCGATATCACGCTTGGCGCGGATGAAATGCCGCTGCTCGACTGGCTGCACCGCAACGCAACAGTTTTGGCGCAGAACCACAAGGATGATGGCAGCGTACGGCTGACGGTGGTGATGACCGCGCTTGCTTCAGCCAATTTCGAAACCCAAAGAACACGGCGTTCCCCGCGCTGACGCTAAAAGCGGTGCAGAAGCTATTGCGCCTCGTCGCCGATATAGGGCTTCAGCGATTCGCGGCGCTGGACCACGGCGAACTCCACAGCGATGCCTTCATCGAAATGGCGAACCACGGTGCCGCGCATTGCGCCGAGCGTGACCGGCGTTCCGAGCGCCGGACGTACGCTTGTCTCCACCGCCGCGCCGGAAAGCGAAAGATCGATAATGCGGCACTGGTATTGGCGCCCGTCGTCGAGCGTCATGACCGAAATCGGATTGCGCGGCACCACGCGTTCATGGCGGCGGTCTTCCGGCAGGTCGAGGTCCTGCCTGTTAGCGGGGCCTGGCCACTGCCCGGGCAGGTTCCAGCGCTCGCGGGCCCGCTCAGTTGACCTCCTT
>CALMYO010000108.1 GCA_937873685.1 uncultured Paracoccaceae bacterium | reverse complement strand
TTCGCTGAACGGCGGCGCGGGCGAGGACACGGCGAGCTATGAATTCGCCGGCTCTGGCGTGAAGGTCAACCTGTGGACCGGCGGCTTTGGCGGCCGCGCCGGCGGCGACACCTATGCCGGCATCGAGCATGTGCTCGGCTCCGATCATGGCGACACGCTGATCGGCGATTACTGGACCAACCGCATCAATGGCGGAGAGGGCGACGACGTGCTCGACGGCGCGGGCGGCAACGACCAGCTGATCGGCGGCGCCGGCGCCGACTCGATGGATGGAGGCGCAGGTATCGATACTGCCAACTACAGCACGGCATCGGCGGGCGTCGCGCTCAGCCTGGCCACCGGCGGAACCGGCGGCGACGCGACCGGCGACACCTTCGCCAACATCGAGTTCGTCCTCGGCTCCGGCTTCGACGATGCGATCGCCGGCAACGACCGCAACAACCGCCTGACCGGCGGAGCGGGCGACGATTCGCTCGACGGCGGCGGCGCCCATGATGCGCTGATCGGCGGTGCGGGCAACGACGTTCTGACCGGTGGCGACGGTTTCGACGTGTTCTGGTTCCGCGACGCGGTCGAAGGCGACGACACGATCACCGATTTCTGGGCCGGCGCAGGCATGACCGACCGCCTCTGGCTTGGCGCAGCGACCGGCATCGGCGACTTCGCCGCCGCCCAATCTGCAGCCGCCGACACCGCCGAGGGTCTGTTGCTCACGCTCGCCAACGGTTCCGTGCTGCTTGCCGGCGTTGCGCTTGTCGATCTCGTCGCGGACGATTTCCTGTTCGGCTGATTTGCCGGCTTCATAAAACGCATGACGGCCGCGCATATGCGCGGCCGTCGTCGTTTTGGCGCAAATGTGCCCCTCACAGAAGCCCGGGCAGGAAGGGCCGGCCAGCCAGCGCCTCGAAGAAGGTGTAGAGCGAAAATGCGGTGAACAAAGCGGCGAAGGCCATGACCGGGCGGCGGTCCGTCGCACTGAACAGCAATGCCGAAACCAGACCGAAGGCCGGGATGAAATGCATCGCGTGGGTGGCGAAGAAATGCGCCACGCGCAGATCGCCGCCGTCGCGCGCCCAACCCATCAGTGCGGCCGCTTCGGCGTCCGATGGGTTGCCGCCGACCCAGTGCCCGCCGTTGGACGACATGAAGCCGGCAACCAGCACCGTCAGCACGAAGGTCAGGACAAGCCCCGACGAGACCGAGAGCCGGAAAGCAGGCGACAACCCGTTCGCGCCATTGCGATGGATGAGGATGCCGTAAACAAGGCTGGCCGAGGTCAGCGTCACCGCAAAGGCGCCCATCAGCCCGTAGATCACGGACATCGCCGGCGTGGCGACGTTGAAATGCGAACCGGTTCCGTTCGCTGCCGCCCCACCGATCCAGGCCATCTCGCCGGCAATGCAGATGACGACGATGGCGGAATACCAGCGATACCAGCGCTTCGTTGTGGTTCCCTTCGGCAGCCAGCCGGCGAACCAGGCGAGCGTCGCCATGTAGACGGCAAGTGCGATCGCAAATTTCAGCGGTTTCTCCCAGATCGGGACGCCATTGAAGAGTCGCGGATCGACCAGGCCGGCGGCGAATATCGGCACGATCGCCAGCACCAGAAGGAGGGCAGTCGCGGCAAAAAGCGGCTCACGGCGAAAGAGTTCGCGCAACAGGGCGGCCGGCGACGCAAGCGCCACGGCGGGCGCTGTTGGGGCAAGCGTGGTCATGGTCATTCTCCCTTGGGTTTGAGGCAGGATCAGGCGGCGGCCACGGCGCGACGCGCCGCGCGGGCGGCGCGCAGGCCGTGGAAGGCGAGCAGGCCGATCGGTCCGAACAGGAAGGTCAGCACGAGGCAGGGCACAACCAGCAGGAACGGGATCGATTCGCGCCGCGCGGTGCGGGCTTCCCACGCGCCGACGAACAGGTCGAAGGCGAGGTAATGGACCCAACCGGCCAGCGCCACCTCGCGGCTGGTGAACAGCAACATCACGTTGTCGAGCGTGTCGAAGCCGCCCTGCGCGCCGGACCAGAAGGCGAGGATCAGCGCCGTGTAGACGACCGACAGCGCCAGCGGGATGACGTAGCCGGAGATTGCGTCGGTCAGCTTCGACGCGAAGGGCGAGGCGAGCAGCACGACCCAACTGGCGAGCGCGGTGGTATTGGCGAGTTGAAACAGGCTGTCGGGATTCATGGTCGGGCTCCGTTCGATGCTTGAACGCGTTGCAGCAGGTTGCGGATGAGGTCTGCCGATTGTCCGGGGTCTTCGGCGATGGCGATGTGGGCGACGCCGCGAACCATGGCGTATCGGGCGTTCGCCATGCGCGAGGCGACCCGCCGCGCAAGTTCGGGGTCGTAAAGCGTGTCGTGCTCGCCCGATGCGACGAGGGTCGGTACGGCGATGCGTTCCAGAGCGGTTGCCGGGCGGCTGTGGCGGTCGACCAGTACCGACCGCACCGCGGCGGCCAGTCCGGGGTTGGAAAAGGTCGCCTGCGCCAGGAAATCCCTGACCAGCGCCGGATTGCGCGCATGGGTTTGCGGCGCAAAGAAGCTGCGTGCGACGCCATTGCGAAAAATGCCGGTGCGCGGAATGGACTGCGCCATCGCCGCGATCATGCGGTCGGAAAGCGACGGACGCGCCGGCTCTTTCCATGGCGCGTTGAAGAGGGCGACCGCCGCCGGGCCGTCGCCGCCCTTGCTAGCCAGTTCGGCGGCGACGAGCGCCCCCCATGAGGTGCCGACCATCGCGTAGGGCTGACGCCCGAAGACGTCCGCTGCGACCTGCGCCGCCGCTCCTGCAAGGGTGGGGATGTCCAGGCCGTCGCGACTCGCGGCCGAAGCGCCGTGTCCGGGGCCTTCGACAATCGCGACGGGATTGTCGAGCAGCGCGACAAGCCCGGCATAGAGGGTATGGTCGTAGAAGATCGACGGCCACATCAGGACTGGCATTCCGGATCCCGAACGGATGAAGACCGCGAGATCGCCCGACGGCGTGCTGATCCTCGTCTGCTGCAAGGGCGTCATGGCCATCTCCGCTTGACACTGTAAAGATAGGATAGAGGCAATCTGTCCAGTGTCAAGATATTATTTTGACAGGAGCAAGATGCCGGGATATGTCACGTGCATGACGATGACCTCCGAATCCGGCCCGCACGACGGTTCCGGCGCGCGGCGCTACCACCATGGCGACCTGCGCACCGCGCTGCTGGCGGCGGCGGAAGCGGAACTGGCCGAAAAGGGCGTCGAGGGTTTCACGCTGCGCGGCTGCGCGCGGCGCGCCGGTGTCAGCCACGCCGCGCCGGCGCATCACTTTCGCGACGCCAACGCACTGCTGACTGCGCTCGCCGGCGTCGGCTTCGAGCGCTTTGTCGCGTCACAGAAGGAGGCGATGGCCGAAGCGCCGTCCGATCCGCGTTCGCAACTGGTCGCCTCGGGCATCGGCAACATCCGCTTCGCGCTGGCAAGCCCGGCGCTGTTCCGCCTGATCTTCTCCTCCGACCGGCCGGATTTCGACATACCGGACCTGCAACGCCCGGCGACGGTCGCCTTCACCATGCTGGTAGACGGGGTGTGCGCCATCCGGGGCGGCGGGGCGCTGGAAGACGAAGCGATCATGCGCGATGTCTATGCCGCATGGGCAATCGCACACGGCCTTGCCGACCTGCTGATCACCGGCCGGATGAAGCATCTTTCGGCCATGCCGCAGGCGGAACGCGAACGTCATCTCGCCGAGATCATCGGTCGGTCGATGCCGGAGCGCTGACCTTGTCGCGCGTGACAAAAAGGGCGGTCCGTTGGGCCGCCCTTGATGTCGGAAAGGCAGGGAGGAGGATTACCTTTCCGGATGATCCCAATATGATACAGAAAGCTTAAGGGAAGGTTAAGCGCTTTCTGCCTGGCCTGCCCAATTCCTGTGCAAAACCGTTTTCCGCCTCCAGATCACCGGTTTGTGATGATCTCCGGCCCGAGCAGCGCGTAGGGCAGCCAGGTCGACATCACCGGTACATAGGTGACGAGGACCAGGAACAGCATCAGCACGCCGACGAACGGCAAGGCCGCGCGCACCACCTGGATCAGGCTCATGCCTGTGATGCCGGAAGTGACGAACAGGTTCAGCCCGATCGGCGGGGTGATCATGCCGATCTCCATGTTCACCACCATGATGATGCCGAGATGG
>CALMYO010000107.1 GCA_937873685.1 uncultured Paracoccaceae bacterium | reverse complement strand
CCCCCCCCCCCCGCCCGCCCCCCCCCCCCCCGCGGGGGGGGGGGGAGGGCCAACGCAATGCCCGCCTGCCCCCCCCCCCCGCCGGCCTTTACTCCCTTGGACATCTGTGAAGGCGCCCGCCGTTCCCCTCCCCCTTGAGGGGAGGGGTCAGGGGTGGGTGTATTCAGCCTGTCCAACTTGGCGCCGGGCAAAGATTCCCGGCTTGTTACGCGAATCTCAATCGCACGCGGTTCGCCGCGCGCCCGTTCTGTTCCGGCGCGCGACAGGTTTCCGCTCGCCTCTCCCTCGTCATCCCGGGGCTTGTCCCCGGGACCCAAATCCGGTTTCGTCGAGAGGCCGCTGGGTCCCGGGGACAAGCCCCGGGATGACGGCGCAAAAGCACCGTGGTTCGCCCGCACTGCGCGCGCCGCGTCAAACCCGTCACAAATATCCAACCCGCTTTCCCACAGCCATGTCGCCGCCGCCTCGCAGCCCGGCTCCACCTCCAACCGCACGCAGGCTCCGGAAAGCAACGCCGCCATCGCCGTCTTGGCATCAGGCGAATTCTCAAGAACGACGCCCTCCGGCGGCTGGTCGAGCGCGACGCCAAATCGCAGGTCGCCGGCGGTGGTGATCGCCGCATGAGCGTCAAGCGCTTGCGCCAACCGCCGCGTCAGGTCGTTTGCGCCATGATGACCGCCGAGCAACGGCACGACCGACGAGCCGTCTTCGGCAACAGCAAGCACCGGCGGTTCGCTGCCCTTGTCGGCGAGTGCCGGTGCGAGCAGGCGGATCACCGCGCCTGCCGCCATCACCGCGACGATCGGCCGTCCGGCGCCAAACAAGGCCCGCAAGTGTGCGCCCGCATCCTCGAACGAAACGTCGCAACCGCTCACGCGGTGCGCAAGCCCGTGCACCTCGCCGCCGATGCTGGCGCGAATACGTAACGCCGTCGCCAGCGCGGAAGGTGTCAGAACGACGATGACAGGTAAAATCATGCCATGCGCTCCCGCGCAACGAGGATGATGGAAAAGTACGGCGCGTCACGGTGAAGCGCCTGTGTGAGCGGCATGGCGGCTTCGGTTTCCAACGTCGCCCGCTCGATGAAGGAAGCCCGTTCAACCAGATTCAGATTGCCAAGCAGATCGCATATGCGCTTGAAATGACGGCCGATCTTGATGATCGCGGCACTGTCGCACTGCTCCAGCATCGCCGTGATCCGCTCGTTTGGCAGCGGCGCGGGAATGACGCTGAAGCCGGCGTTGCGCGTCGCGAGCGGCTGCTGCAGCGCGCTGGCGGCGGCCATGATCGACGAAACGCCCGGCACGATCTCGACGCGGTAGACCGGCGACAGCCGCGAGAACAGGTACATGAACGAGCCGTAGAAGAACGGGTCGCCCTCGCACAGCACCACCACATCGCTGCCGGCGTCGAGATGATGGGAAATCTCGGTGGCGGCATGATCGTATACATCCCGCGCGGGCTGCCGCTCGACACGCATCGGCACCCGGATCGGGATTTCCAGCTGCGCCGGCGTGATCCATCGCGCCACGATCGATCGCGCGAAACTGTCGCCCTCGTCGGGCGCCGGCCATGCGATAACGGGAGCGCTTGTAAGGATGCGATGCGCCTTCAGGGTCAGCAATTCGGGATCGCCCGGACCGACGCCAAGGCCATACAGCGTTCCGGTCATTGCCCCCGGCCTTTCGTGATTTCCCACTGGGTCACCGTCATCAGCGGCTTGAAGCCGCGAAACGGCCCGACCGGCGAAGCCCGCGAGACGGCGATGCGGCATAGCGCGCCGCCATGAGCGCCATGCAGCGCAGCAAGCCGCGCCTCGCCTTCAAGCGTCACGACATTGGCGACCAGCCGCCCACCGGGCTTCAGCGCAGCAAACGCTGTCTCGAACACGCCGTCATCGTTCAGCCCGCCGCCGATGAACACCGCATCGGGCGCGGCCAGCCCGGCGAGCGCAGCCGGCGCCTCGCCATCGATCACCGCAAGACCAGGAACGCCTAGCGCCAGGGCATTGGCGGCAATCATGGCGCGACGCGACGCTGACGGTTCGATCGCGATGGCCCGCGCGCCACGCGCCGAGCGCATCCACTCTATCGCAATCGAGCCGCAACCAGCGCCGATGTCCCACAGCAGACCGCCGTCGAAAGGCGCGAGAGCAGCGAGCGTCGCCGCGCGCACCTCTCGCTTGGTCAGTTGCCCATCATGCTCGAACGCGTCGTCCGGCAAGCCGGGCACGCGGGGACGCCACGGCGTTGAGCCGTCATGCAATAGTTCCAGCGCCAGTGTGTTGAAATCTGCGAACTCGCCCGTCTGCGCCGCGACCGCGCTGGTCTCAACCATCCTCTCGTCGCGGCCTCCCATATGCTCCAGCACGGTCAGGCGCGACGCGCCAAATCCGGCTTCGGTAGCCAGCGCCGCCGCCTCGCGCACCGTGCCGCCATGCGAGGTCAGGGCGAGCACCCGGCGGCCGGGCTGCAGATGCGCGCCGAGCGCGGCGACCGCCCGGCCATGCAACGAAAGGCACTCCACGTCCTGCAGCGCCCATCCGAGCCGCGCGGCCGCAAGGGAGAAGGCCGAAGGCGACGGGATCACCCGCATTTCGCCTTTGGCAAGCCGCTTGGCCATCGTTGCGCCGATGCCGAAATGCATCGGATCGCCGGTGGCGAGGATGGTCACGGGTTCGCCGCGCCGTGAAAGCAGGGCGTCGATGGTTTCGTGGATGCGGCCGGTCCAAGGCTCGAGCGCCACATGACCGGGAAGCGTCAGCGACGCCAGCACCCGTTCAGGAGCGATCACCCGTTTCGCTGACGTCAGCAGCGCCAGCGCCGCCGGCGTCAGGCTTTGAACGCCGTCGTCGCCGATGCCGAGAATGGTAAGCCAGGGTCGCAGGCCCCCGTTCAGATCGTCATCCCGGGGCTTGTCCCCGGCCAATCCCCCGCCCCCGTCATCCCGGGGCTTGTCCCCGGGATCCAAATCCGGACCCGACACGTCACTCTTGGATCCCGGGGACAAGCCCCGGGATGACGGCGACGAAACCGGGACACCTATGCCTGCGACCGAACCATGTTCTCGCGGTGAGGACTCACCCCCACCCCTGACCCCTCCCCTCAAGGGGGAGGGGGACGGCGAGTGCCGTAGCATTCCGCCAGAGTCGAGCGGCAACCCACCGGTTGAAGTGCTTTGGCGAAACGCCTGCGATTCCCCTCCCCCTTGAGGGGAGGGGTCAGGGGTGGGGGTGGATCTGAAGCGATTGCCCGCCAAACCGTCATCCCGGGGCTTGTCCCCGGGACCCAAATCCGGACCTGACACGTCACTCTTGGATCCCGGGGACAAGCCCCGGGATGACGGGGGCGACGGAAGCGCTCCTTCTTCCCCCGCCAACCCGCAAAGCGCATTCACTGCAGCCGCCGCCATTGCAGAGCCGCCGCGCCGGCCGCGCACGGTGATGAACGGCACGCCGCTTTCCTCAAGCGCCAGTTTGGATTCCGTTGCGCCGACGAAGCCGACCGGACACCCGATCACCAGCGCCGGGAACACCGCGCCTTCCGCAACCAGTTCCAGCAGTCGAAACAGCGCCGTCGGCGCATTGCCGATCGCCACCACCGCGCCATCGATTCGGTCGCGCAACGCCTCGATCGCGCCGGCCGATACCGTGTTCGCCATACGGGCGGCATGCTCGCGCGCGGCCGGTTCCGCAATGGCGCAGAGCGGCGGTTTTCCGGAAGGCGGCCGGGCCGCGATCCCGCCGCGACGAACCTTTTCCACGTCGCAGATCACCGCCGCACCCCCGGCAAGCGCTGCAACCCCGGCCGAAACCGCACCTGGCGAAAACACCAGATCGTCCGCCAGATCGGTCATGCCGCAGGCGTGGATCATCCGGATCGCGATTGTCCGCTCGCCGGGCGAATATCGCGCCAGATCGGCTTCGGCTTCGATCGTTGCGAAGGATGCGCGGTAGATCTCGGCCGGATCGCGAATGTACTCGGCCTTGTCAGGCCCGGTCACGTGCCGCCCTTCGTCATCGAGCGCGGCCCGAGCGGATGGTCGGCATGCGGATACGGATGATGGTGGTGGCCGTGATCGTGACCGTGATGATGATCGTGGCCGTGATCATGGTCATGGTGGAGATGATGGCCGCCGACCGGCTCCAGCGGCCCGGCGTGGGCGTGGCTGTGCAGCGGCGTCCATTCAAGCCCGTGTTCGCGGCAGAAGGCTTCGTCGCGGCAGCGGCCGTCGCAATCGCCGGCGCAAGGGCAGTTCTTCGGCGCGCCGCCAACCCCTTCGACATGATGGTGGTGGCTTTCCTGCGCCAATCCCTTTTCGGCCTCGAACCCGAGCACCTGTTCGCGATATTTGCACATCGCGCAATTCATCTTGTTTTCGCCATCAAGGATTTCGCGCACCCGCTCGGCCATGGCGTCGATAACCAGCGGGTGATCGCCGAGATAGGACGCCTTGACGAACTCGATCCCCGGATGGCGCGCCGCCACCGCGTCGGTCTGGGTGTAGATGCGCTTCACCAGCACGCCGGTGAACAGGAAATAAGGGAAGACGACGATGCGGCGGTAACCGAGCTTTGCCGCGTGCTCCAGCGCCGGCTCCACCAGCGGGAAGGTCACGCCCGAATAGGCCGTCTCCCCCCAGCCGAAGCCCATGCCTTCCCACAACATGCGCATGACCTTGGACACATTGGAGTTGGCGTCTGGATCGGACGCCCCGCGTCCCACGACAACCAGCATGGTCTCGTGGCGGCCGATTTCCGGCGAGCACCCGGCCAGCGCCTGTTCGATACGCTCACCAGCCGCGCGAAGCATCTTCAAGTCGACGCCGAGTTCACGCCCGTACTCGACCGTGACGCCCGGATGGGCCGCGGCAAATCCGTTCAGCACCGAGGGAATGTCGTTCTTGGCGTGTCCGGCGGCAAACAGCATGCCCGGAACCGCGAGAATGTGGTTGACGCCCTGCGCCACCAACGCATCCAGCCCCTTGTGCAGCACCGGATTGGCGAACTCCAGATAGCCGTAATCGACCGGCCAGGCGGGAAACCGCTCGCGCATGTGCCTGGCCAGCATGGCGAACTCGGTGACGGCATTCTGGTTGCGGCTGCCGTGGCCGCACACCATCACGCCGTAGCGCTTTTCCGACGCGTATCCCTTCAGCATGCCGGCGCTTCCTTGTCTTCGACAGCGCATTCGGCCTGCTCGCCATTCTCGCCGGTGTCGTCCTTTTTCTCCGGAGCCCCGGCACTGCCGCGCGTCTTGGCCAGCCAGGCAGCCAGTGCTGCCGCCCCAAGCGCGGCGGCCGCGCCGAGCACATGGCTGTGTCCCGCAAGTTCGCCGAGATGGCCGGCATGGGCGAAGGCCGGCGAGGCTGCGCCGCTGGCGAAAAGAAGTGAGATCAAGGCTGGGCGCATGGCACTCTCCGGCGTCTGGACGAAGTCGACACGCCGGATTCTGGAGTGTCTTGCACACCATCCCGCCTGACAGGTCCGGAAAACGCCCCCGGCACGGGTCGGCGCAGCCGGATTCCGTTCAAGCCCCTTCGGGCCCTGTCGAAATCGGCCGAACCCTATTCGCCATGGCCCGGCCGGTCAATCGCGACAACGCCGCTTTGCAGCGCAGCCGCGACATGGCCGGCAATCAGCCCGCCTGCGGGCCAGCCACCTCGAAACCGAGCAGGTCGGCCGTGCGCTTCAGCAGGGTGAGTTCCTGCGGCGCGAGCGATTCGTCCGCCTTGGCGATCTCGATCATGTGTTGCAGCAGCGCCTGCCGGCGCTCCTCCGGCAGTTCCGCAAACATCGCCGCCGCCTGCTCGGCCGTCGTCTCGTACCCGAAATCCTGCAGGTAGCGGTAGACGTCGTTCAGCGATTCCGGCTTGATCCCGAAGGCAGTCTCGCAAATGCGCTTGAAGGTCTCGAGTTCGGCCTCCCGCACCACCCCGTCGGCAAGGATGATGCGGAACAGCAGGATGAGTTCTGCCGTGAGCGCCGGATCCTGCGCAACGAGCGTCACCGCCTCATCCTTCTCGAACAGCTTCTGCACGTACTTGATGATGCCGATGGCCACCTGCGCCTCCCGAAATCGCCGCCTGTCTTTGAACAGTATAGCGAACGCAACCTCGCGCAAGGGCGTATGGTCATTATGTGCCAAGGCCGAAATGCGTTATCCTGGGTCGAGGGAGGCTCCATGGCCGACAATGCGCATGCCGCGCCCACCGAGTTTCACATCCGGTTGCCCGGCCCGCGGCTGGCGGGGCTGGTGACGCGCATCAGCGGCTGGCGCGCCGGAGCGCCGCTGGCCGAACCCATGCGCGAGCCGGCGTCGCTGGTCTGCCCGCTGATCGTGACTTTCGACGGTTCTTTCGGCATCACGCTCGACCGGGCGGCGCCCGAGCAGGTGACCAGCTTCGCATCCGGCCTGCATGACGGCCGCGTCGAGATCGCTGCGATCGGCCGGCCGGCATGTGTGCAGATCGACTTCACGCCTATCGGCGCGAGGCGCTTCTTTGCTCTGCCGATGGGCGAGATGGCGAGCCGCCTCGTCCCGCTCGACTGCCTTGATGGCTCCCACTCGCGGGAACTGGCCGACAGGCTTGCAGAACCGGACGACTGGCCCAGTCGACTTGCTTTGGCGGAAGACATTGTTTTCAGCCGCATCGCTGCTGCCCAACCGCTCGATGCCAAGCTGGTGGCTGCCTGGAACCTGCTGTCCGAATCGCGGCGGGATATTCGCATCGCGGCAATCGGGGAGAAGCTCGACTGGACACGCAAGCAGATGGCGCAAACGGTTCGTCGTGAATTCGGCTTGTCGCCAAAAACCGTGGCGCGGATCGCAAGGTTCGAGCGCGCCCATCGCATCGTCATGGCCGGTGGCAATGCATTCCTCGCCGACATCGCCTTCGATTGCGGCTATGCCGACCAGGCGCACATGACACGCGAGTTCGCCGACTTTGCCGGTTCAACACCGGGCGCGCTGCTGGCGTGAGGCAGGGAACATTTCTTCAAGACGTCGTCGCCTGCAGGTGGCACCCTTGGCCATCGCAGCACCACTCGAAACGCGGTAACCAAGGGAGAACACCATGCCTGCAGGAAACGAAGCCCCCCGCATCTATCCGACATTTCGCTACCGCAACGCACCGGCGATGATCGACTGGCTGGTCGGCGTCCTCGGCTTTACCGTCAACGTCCGGTTTGGCGAGGGCGATCGCGTCGACCATGCCCAGCTGTCCTTCGGCTTCTCGATGATCATGCTTGGCAGCGTCCGGGACGACGCCTATGGCGCCATGGTTGGCGGACCGGGAGAAAGCGACGGCAAGTCGACCTATGTCGCGGTCGACGATCCTGATGCCTTGTTTGCCCGAGTAGAATCCTCCGGCGCGACCATTCTCCAAGGCTTGACCGACCGCGACTATGGCAGCCGCGAATTCATATGCCGCGACCCGGAAGGCAATGTCTGGTGCTTCGGCACCTATTGGCCCAAGGCCGGGGAATGATCGACCTGACTACCCTACGCGATTCACACATTTCGAAGACGCGTGTTTTCGCCATTTACCCCCTCTGTCCTGTCGGACATCTCCCCCGCAAAGGGGGGAGAATGGATCGCGATTAGCTCTACGCCTCACTTCGAACCGTTTGCGCTTGGCGCAACCGTCGAAATGCGGGCGAAGACGTTCGCGACAGGGCCATTCTCCCCACTTGCGGGGGAGATGTCCGGCAGGACAGAGGGGGGTGCTGAAACGGGATGTGTGATGACTACCCCAGGATCGTCAGTCGACGGCCCGGTTCATCCGGTACAGGTTCTTGCGCGTAGACTGCGAAACCCGCAGGAAACCGGCATGGCCTTTCTCTACGCTTTCGTCACCGTCGCCTTCTGTCTCGGCGTCCACGCCGTGATCCGCTGGTCGGACGCGCATCCCGACCGGCCGATCTGGCCGCCGTTGCGTTTCGGCGCTGGCATGCGCGTGGCCACCTGGGCGATAACCGTCGTCGCCATCGGAGCCGCATATTTCGCGGGAACCGGAAGCTGGAACGCCTGGGGCCTGCCAAACTGGCTGCGGCTGTGGATTGGCGCGCCTCTTGCTGTTGCAGGCAGTTGGTTCAGTTCATTTGCGATGATGAAGCTCGGGCTGGACAATTCGATGGGCGCCCGCAACGGCCTCGTCATCGACGGCCTTTTCGCGTTCAGTCGCAACCCGACCTATCTCGGCAACCTCGCGCTCTGTCTGGGCTGGGTCTTGCTCGCCGCCTCGACACCGGCGCTGGTATCAGCCAGCGCGCTGGCCACACTCTATATTGCGGCCGTACCGCACGAGGAGCGCTGGCTGGCGCGGGTCTATGGCGATGCGTACCGATCCTACCGAAACAACGTCCGACGGTGGTTTTGATGATTGACAAGAGCGTTTGTTTTACTTATGTTCCAGATGGAAAGGAGATCTCCCATGACAAAGACAATGTACACTCGGCTAACGGTTCCCGCCTATGTCATCGGCGTCATCCTTCTGGCGCTTGTCGGTTACGGCATCGTCACCGCCTAACCGGGCGCTCTTTTGTGCAAAGAAGGTGATCGTCAAGAACAGGCCACCTACCAGCAGTCCTAAATGGATGTTGCCATAAACCGCCAAGAATGCGGCATAGCTGCGCGCTTCGGGAGCGGGGCGGAAGTCTCCATATCCCAGCGTTGAAAAAGTTACTGTCGAAAAATACATATAGTCGCTCGGAGAGGGCGATAGATTGATATCTGCTGTGTCGACAATTCCGATGCCATGGAAAAGGAATGCAGAAGCGATGATCGTATATGCGGCTGAAATTAAAATGTCGCGAAGGAACCGGATAGGATTGATTTGAAAACGATCCGAAATCAACCAAACAACAGAAATTGTTGTGAGATAAAAATATATCAAACCGCATGCACAAATCATATATCGGTACAAATTGTCTATATTTTGTCGCCCCTGCCCAAAAAAACCAAAATGTAACAAAAAAACAACCAAAGCGACAAGCGCAGCCAGCAAACTGAGCGCGTTGCGCCCCTTGCTGCCGGGTGTACTACCGGGAATGATCCGGACAACAGGCGTCAACACGTCGGAAGCCTCACCACTCCACGCCCTGCTGCGCCTTCACTCCTGACCGGAACGGGTGCTTCACCAGTTCCATCTCGGTGACGAGGTCGGCGACCTCGATGATCTCGCCTGCGGCGTTGCGGCCGGTCAGCACCACATGCGTCATCGCCGGCTTTTGCGTCGTGAGGAATTCCACCACCTCGACGACGTCGAGATAGCCGTAACGCACTGCGATGTTGATCTCGTCGAGCAGCACCATCGACAGGCGTTCGTCTGCGATCAGTTCCTTGGCCTTCGCCCAGGCGCGACCGGCCGCCTCGATGTCGCGGGCCTTGTCCTGCGTCTCCCAGGTGAAGCCCTCGCCCATGGTGTGGAACTGGCAAAGGTCGGAAAAATGCTTCTCGATCAACGCCCGCTCGCCGGTCGCCATCGCGCCCTTGATGAACTGCACCACCGCGCAGCGTCGCCCATGCGCGATGTGACGGAAGATCATGCCGAAGGCCGCCGTCGACTTGCCCTTGCCCTTGCCGGTGTGGACGATGATCAGCCCCTTCTCACCGGTCTTTGTGGCCATGATCTTGTCGCGCGCGGCCTTCTTCTTCGCCATCTTGGCGGCGTGGCGGGCGAGGTCGTCGTTCTCGGGCGTATCGTTATCAGTCAAAGGTTGTGTCCTTTTCCAACACCTTGCAAAACCAGATGCGCGACGGACGATTGCCTAGCGCCGGCAAGCGGCCGAATTCGCGGTAGCCGAGCTTGCGATAGAACTCCGGCGCCTGGAATTCGTAGGTGTCAAGATAGACGCCGCCAAGGTTGTTGTCGCGGGCGAATTCCTCGGCCGCCTCGATCAGCCGCTTGCCCGCCCCCTGCCCGCGTGCGGCGGGACTCAAGGCCAGCAGCTTTATGAACAGCCAGCCCAACTGTCCGTAGCCGCTCAGCCCGCCGAGAAACGTCCCGTCTTCGCCAAGGGCCCTGAGGTTCGGCGGCGGGGGATCGAACGCATGGCCAACCGCCTCGGCGTGTTGGTCGAGCAACCGGTCGACCGCCTCGCCGAAACCGGCTTCTTCATCACAACGCTCGATGCGGATCATGCGCTTGCGTCCCTCGCCAGCCGTACGGTCTCGAATCGAGCCGAATTGCTTCGCGGCGTCCACAGCCCGCGTTCGATCGCCTCGTCAAACCGGGCAGCCATTTCACGCAAGGCGTCGGGGTTCTTCTCGGCCAGAAACGCACGCACCGAATCGTCGGAGAGGTAGGCGTCGTAGACCAGGTCGAAATGATGGTTCGCCACTGCCCCCGTGGTGGCGGCGAAGGCAAACAGGTAATCGACCGTCGCGGCCATCTCGAACGCGCCCTTGTAGCCGTGGCGCATCACGCCGGCGATCCATTTTGGATTGGTGACTCGGGCGCGCACCACGCGGCCGATTTCCTCTTCCAGTGTGCGGATCACCGGCCGTTCGGGCCGCGAATGGTCGTTGTGAAACGCGACCGGCCGCGCGCCGGACACATGCTCCACCGCCGCCGTCATGCCGCCCTCGAATTGGTAGTAATCGTCGGAATCGAGCAGGTCGTGCTCGCGGTTGTCCTGATTCTGCACCACCGCCTGCACACCGGCCAGCCGCTCCTCGAACAGGCCCCGCTCGGCATGGCCTTCCACATCGGCCCCGTAGGCGTAGCCGCCCCACACGAGGTAGCTTTCGGCGAGATCGGCGCGGGCGTCCCAGCCCTTCTCGTCAATCAGCGCCTGCAGGCCGGCGCCGTATGCGCCGGGTTTCGACCCGAACACCCGGTAGCCGGCGCGTCGCTGCGCCTCGCCGGCATCCGCGCCGTCATTTACGAGACGGGCGGCGGTGGTGCGCATCCGGGCGGCCAGCGGATTGTCGTCAGCTTCCTCGTCAAGCCCGCCGACGGCGCGCGCGGCGCGGTCGAACAAGGCGATCTGCTCGGGAAAGGCGTCGCGAAAGAAGCCGGAGACGCGCAGCACGACATCGACGCGCGGCCGGCCGAGCGCCGCCAGCGGCTGTATCTCGAAGCCGGTGACGCGGCCCGACGCGCGCTCCCACACCGGCTTGGCGCCGATCAGCGCCAGCGCCTGAGCGATATCGTCGCCTCCGGTGCGCATGTTCGACGTGCCCCAGGCCGTCAACCCGAAGGAGACCGGCCATTCGCCATGATCTTGCGTGTAGCGGGTCACGAGCAGTTCGGCCGATTTGCGTCCGAGTTCCCAGGCGGTCTCTGTCGGCACGGCGCGGGTGTCGACGCTGAAGAAGTTGCGCCCGGTCGGCAGCACGTCCGGCCTCCCGCGCGTCGGCGCCACTGACGGTCCCGGTTCGACGAAGCGCCCGTCCAGCGCGGTCAGCAGCGCGCCGGTCTCGGCTGCGCCGCAGGCTTCCACCGCCGGCCGCAAAACGGTCTCGACATGATCCAGAGCCCTTCGGGTTTCGGCCCATCCCTGAGGGCATTCGGTCTCGCCGCCGACGAGCCGCGCCGCCAGCAGTTCGATGCGCTCCACCGTATCGCCGCAGGTGCGCCACGGATCGGTGGAAAGGCTGTGGAAAATCTGTGGGCGGGGGCCGGTCCACGCTGTGGAAAAATCGCAATCGAGGGGGTTGAATTCGACCGCACCAGTTACGTCGTCGTTTCTGGACCTGTTCCCGCCTCTCCCCTCGTCATCCCGGGGCTTGTCCCCGGGACCCATTTCCCAACCCGCCAAGTGGCCCTTGGATCCCGGGGACAAGCCCCGGGATGACGGCGCGATGCCGGGAAAGTCCCCATTCTCACCCCTTGTGGGGAATATGCCACCGAGGGCGAAAGAGAGGGGCGTATATGCGCCACGAGTCTCTTTCCGCGCCGGTTCACCCTCCACGACAGCTCGTGGTGTACCCCCACCCCTGACCCCTCCCCTCAAGGGGGAGGGGAGGGCCGGCGCTTCGCTTCCCCCACTTCCCTTTTCGTCCGCTTCGGGGAATTGCGCCGTTTGCACATGCGCCTGCAGTCCCCCTCCCCCTTGAGGGGAGGGGTCAGGGGTGGGGGTAAAGTCACCAGTCGGATCCGACTTCGTCTGAGCGCCCCCCTCTGTCGGCTGCGCCGACATCTCGCCCTCAAGGGGGGAGATAGGGGCCTGCGCCAGCCCATCCGCCGCAATCGCGCGGTGCAGGCTCGGCGCATCGAGGCCCGGCGTGCGCGCGAGCGCCACCAGCAGGTCGGTCTGCAACCGGTCTCGCGGCGAAACGCCGAACACGTGCAGCCCGTCGCGGATCTGCATTTCCTTCAGGTCGCACAGATAGGCGTCAAGTTTCGACAGCGCCGCATCGTCGTCCTCGCCCGCGCCAATGCCGGCGTCTCGATCGAGTCCGCTGTCGCGCACCTGTTCGAGGATACGCTTGCGCAACAGCGACAGGCGGCGCGGATCGGTTCCGGCGGCCTCGTAGTATTCGTCGACCAGCGCCTCGAGATCACGCGCCACACCATGGCTTTCGGCGCGCGTCAATGGCGGCGTCAGGTGATCGATGATCACCGCAGCCGTGCGGCGCTTGGCTTGCGTCCCCTCGCCCGGATCGTTGACGATGAACGGATAGACATGCGGCAGCGGCCCGAGCGCGATCTCCGGCCAGCAGCTTTGCGAAAGCGCCAGCGCCTTGCCCGGGAGCCATTCGAGATTGCCGTGCTTGCCCATGTGAACGATCGCATGCGCATCGAACATCGTGCGCAGAAAGGCATGGAACGCCAGATAGCCGTGCGGCGGCACGAGGTCCGGCGAATGGTAGGTTTCCTTCGGGTCGATGGTGTAGCCACGCGCCGGCTGGATGCCGACGACGACATTGCCGAACCGGCTGAGCGGCAGGCAGAAAACGCCATCGGAAAAGAAGGGATCGCGCTCGGGCTCACCCCATCTGGCAAGCACCTGATTCTGATTCTCAAACGGAAGGGAATCGAAGAACGCCTTGTATTGATTGAGCGAAAGCGTCTCGCGGATCTCGCGCCCGTCGCGCGCCGCATTGGTCGGCCCGGCTTTCAGGTGCGCGATCAACGCATCGCCATCGGCGGGCAGCGCCCCGGTGTCGTACCCCGCGTTCGCCAGCGCGCGCAGCGCCTGCACCGCGCCCGCCGGCGTGTCGAGGCCGACGCCGTTTGCCAGCCGCCCGTCGCGGTTCGGGTAGTTGGCGAGCACCATGGCGACGCGCCGCTGCGATGCGGGCGTGTGGCGAAGGCGCGCCCAGCTTGCCGCAAGTTTCGCAACAAAGCGAACCCGGTCGGCCACCGGCCTATGGCTGACGATATTGGCCTCGACCGCCTCATCGAACCGGTCGGCGCTCTTGAACGAGATCGCACGCGCAAACACCCGGCCGTCCAGCTCCGGCAGGGCGACACTCATGGCGAGGTCACGCGGGCCAAGCCCTTGCGCGGCGGCGCGCCACGCCTGTTCGGAAGACGAGCCGAGCACTGCCTGCAGCACCACCGCCCCGCTTTTCTCCAGCACCGTCGGCTTGCGCGCAGCGCCTGGCGAGGAAACGGCAAAGCCGGTCAGGTTGATGACGACATCCGGCGCCCGGCGTGCAAACAGCGTTTCAAGCGTGGCGACCGAGACCGGGTCCTTCAGGCTGGTCACGTAGGCCGGCAGCGCGTCCAGCCCTTCGTCGGATAGCGCTCGCGCCAGCGCTTCCACGGGTGCGGTCTGCCCGGATTGCATCAGCGCGCGATAGAAAACGATGGCTGCGAGCGGGCGCTTGGACTCGCCTCCACTTCGGGCACTGTCATCCCGGGGCTCGTCTCCGGATGGCGGCGCGGATGGGTCCAAATCCGCTGCATTACCCCCACCCCTAACCCCTCCCCTCAAGGGGGAGGGGAAGGCCGACATTTCGCCTTCCTGACTGCAATTCTTACTCTCGCCGGCAAACTGCGCGGAATGCACATGCGCCTGCCGTCCCCCTCCCCCTTGAGGGGAGGGGTAAGGGGTGGGGGTAGACATCGGATT
>CALMYO010000106.1 GCA_937873685.1 uncultured Paracoccaceae bacterium | reverse complement strand
ATCCTTGCCGCTTGGGCAAACACCGGCGGGTACTCAAGGTCGGGGGAAATGTCGTTCATCGCCGGCATCGCCGCCACCCCCCATATCGCGAAAGCATAGGGAACCAGCAGCAGGCAGGAGACTGCAAGCGCCGCAAGTGATCGAAGTCCGCCCTTCTCTCCCTCGGTCCACAAGCGTCGCAGGCCGCGCAGTGACAGCAGGAACGCCGTTGCCGAAAGGACGCCTGTGACGAAAAGCACCGAAAGGAAGGAGAGCGCATCGATCCGTGCTGAGCGATGGCCATAGAGCGACAGGGTGAACACCAGCAACGCAAACAGCGCCAGCCGCCACGCCCACAGCGCGGCGCGCGACCGGCGGCGCGGCGGCAATTGTCTTGGCAGGGACATTAGGACGACCTGATCTCGTACACGATGCGCGTCTATCCGGCGTTCTGTCCCCCGTCAAAGCGGGCCGGTCAATCAGCGTCGAACCGGTACTCGGCGAAGGTCTCGCGCAATTTCGTCTTGAGGATCTTTCCGGTTGCGGTGTGCGGGATCTCGTCGACGAACACCACCGCATCCGGCATCCACCACTTTGCGAAGCGGCCTTCCATGTAGGCAAGAATGTCGCTCTCCGCCGGTTCGCTGCCGGGCTTGCGCACGATCACCAGCAGCGGGCGCTCGTCCCATTTCGGGTGCCTGACGCCGATCACCGCGGCCTCCGCCACATCCGGGTGGCCGACAGCGAGGTTTTCGAGATCGATGGTCGAGATCCATTCGCCGCCCGACTTGATCACGTCCTTGGCGCGATCGGTGATCTGCATGTAGCCGTTTTCATTGATGTGGGCGACATCGCCGGTGTCGAACCAGCCCTCGGCGTCGAACTGGTCTGCGCCGGCGCCGCCGTAGTAGCTTGCGGCGATTGCCGGGCCGCGCACTTTCAGCCGCCCGAAACTCCTGCCGTCCCAAGGCCTGACAATGTTCTCGTCGTCGGTGATCTTCATCTCCACGCCGAACGGCGCGTAGCCCTGCTTTTCCTGGATGTCGTAGAGCGCCTCACCGGAAAGGGCGCTGTACTCCGGCTTGATCGCGGCAATCGAGCCGATCGGGCTCATTTCCGTCATGCCCCAGGCGTGCATCACGTCAACGTCGTATTTTTCCTTGAAGGTCTTGATCATGGCGCGCGGACAGGCCGAACCGCCGATGATGACCCGCGACAGGTGCGGCAATTCCTTGCCGGTCTGCTCCAGATACTGCAGCAGCATCAGCCACACCGTCGGCACGGCGGCGCTCATCGTCACCTTTTCCGTGTCGAGCATCTCGTAGATCGAGGCGCCGTCCATCTTGCCGCCCGGCATCACCAGTGTCGCGCCGACCATCGGCGCAGTGTGGGCGATACCCCAGGCATTGGCGTGGAACATCGGCACGACCGGCAGGATGCGTTCGTTTGCGGCAATACCGAGTGCGTCCGGCTGGCAGGAGATCAGCGCATGCAGCACATTGGAGCGGTGCGAATAGACCACACCCTTCGGATCGCCCGTTGTGCCTGAGGTGTAGCACATGCCGGCCGCGGCGTTCTCGTCGAGCGAAAGCCATTCGAAATCGCCGTCGGCGTCTGCAAGCCAGTCCTCATAGGCCACCACGTTCGGCAGCGCGGTCGCCGGCATGTGCGCGGCGTCGGTCAGCACAATCACCTTGCGAAGGCTCTTCACAAGCGGTGCGATTTTCTCGACGATCGGCATGAAGGTGAGGTCGACGAGGTTCGCCTGGTCCTCGGCATGATTCATGATCCATGCGATCTGCTCGGGAAACAGCCGCGGGTTCAGCGTGTGGTAGACGCCGCCCATGCCCATGATGCCGTACCAGGCCTCGATATGGTTGCCAGTGTTCCAGGCAAGCGTCGCAATGCGGTCGCCCTCGCGAAAGCCGTCGCGCGCAAGCTTCTGCGCGACTTTCAGTGCGCGGGCGCGGATGGCGCGCCATGTCGTGCGCACGATCGGTCCTTCGACCGAGCGGGAAACCACCTCGCGTCCGCCGTGTTGTATAGCGGCGTGATCAAGGATCTTGTGGCAAAGCAGCGGCCATTGCTGCATCAGACCGAGCATCGAACCCTCCCTGGTTTTTTTGTCAATGTGCGCGGCGCGCGGGTTTTGGCAAGGGAAAAGACGGGGTTGGGGTGTCTTGAAAGCGTGGCAGAGGCGAAACTCCAGTGCGCAACCGGTCTGCGGAGTTCAAAGAAGGATCTTATACCACAAAAAGAAATCATGTGGTATAAAGTGCCATGTCTGCAACTCTGCCGATTTCCGTTCACAACACCTATGTCGACCTGCGCGAAGCGCATCAGATGCGCACGATTACCGATCTCGACGGGACACCGGCCAAGAAGACACTGCCGCGCGGCGAATACTGGTATGCGCGCCGGCGTATCGGTGACCGCATCGTCGAGCGATACATCGGTCCGGACAATGAGGAGACGCGCCGCAGGATAGGGCAACTCACTGCAGAACGTGAAGACAGGAAGGCGTTCGAAAAGCGTTGCTCGTTGCTCGTCGCCCAATTGCGCGCGGCAGGCCTTCCCGCGCTCGACCGGGACACTGGCAAGGTGCTCGGGGCAGTCGCCAAGTGCGGCGCATTTCGTCTCGGCGCAACGCTTGTCGGCACCCATGCCTTTCGCCTCTATGACGCGGAGCTTGGCGTTATCTTGCCGGCGCAACTCGGCGGCACGCAAGACATCGATCTTGCGGCCTTCGAGAACCTGAAGCTGGTCATTAACGATACGGTCGATCCAACCCTTGCCGAGACCTTCTTCGCGCTGGGGCTCGAAGCTGTGCCCGGACTCGACCGTCGAAACCGACCGACCCGATGGCGGATGCGCGCTGGCGGGGCGATGGTCGATTTCCTGGCGCCGAAAATGCAGGATCGCGATGACATCGTGAAGCTTGAGCCGCTGGGCGTCTTTGCGCAGGCCCTGCCATTCCTGAATTTCTTGATTGCCGACCCGATTCCCGCGGGGGCGCTTTCCCGCGAGGGCGTGCTGGTACAGGTTCCCCGCCCCGAGCGATACGCGGTACACAAACTGATTGTCGCCGAAAGGCGCAGTGGCGTCGGCGCTGCCAAGGCGGTGAAGGACCGGGCGCAAGCCGCCGCGCTGATCGAGATACTTGCCGCCGACCGGCCAGGCGAACTGGCGGCAGCCTGGCAAACGGCTCACGCCGCCGGACCGGCCTGGCGCGAAGCGCTGGATGCAGCGCGGCGTCGGCAACCTGATGTCGTTGCGCAAATCGACACTCTGCTGTGACACAGTCTGCGTCATCCCGTTATCCCCATTTCGCGAATCGGGGATAACCGCCTTCGCAAGCGCCCGCCTTGCCCTGCTGCTGCGCTGCCTTATCTCCCGTCTTAAACCGCCACACCGGAGATTACGCCATGGCCAATCCCGCCCCGGGTTTCCGGCAACGGCCGGAACACACGATCACCGTCACACCATATAAGGGACGCGTCACCGTGTCGGTCGGCGGCACAGGAATCGCCGATACGACCAACGCGCTTTCGCTCAAGGAAGCATCGTATCCGGCGGTATTCTACGTCCCGTTTGAAGACATCGATTTTTTGATTCTGAGCAAAGCGGCTAAATCCACCCACTGCCCGTTCAAGGGAAACGCCAGCTACTGGGACATCGCGACGAGCGGTGCAACGCTTGAAGCTGCGGTGTGGGCTTATGAGACGCCATACGATGAAATGCAAAAAATCGCTGGCCATGCAGCGTTTTATGCCGACAAGACAACAATCGAAGCAACGCCCGCATAGGCTAAAGGGCAGCTTCAGGACCATGATCTGTCAGGTTACGCGGCCCATCGAGAAACCACGCGCAAGGTGGTTGCGCACGAACACGATCAGCACCAGCCCCGGCAGCAGGCCAAGAACGCTCGCGGCCGCGAGCAGCGCCACATCGGCGGCCAGCACGCCGCCGGCGCGCGTCATGATGCCGGCGATCGGCTTGGCATGGACCGCCGTCAAGCCGTTGGCAAGCAGGTATTCCACCCAGGAGAACATGAAGCAGAAGAACGCCGTCACCGCGATGCCGGGCGCGATCATCGGCAACAGGATGCGACGAAAGAATTGCGGCAGGCTGTGCCCGTCGAGGAAAGCGCTTTCATCGACCTGCCGCGGCACGGCGGAAATGAAGCCTTCGAGTATCCAGATCGCCAGCGGCACGTTGAAGAAGCAATGCGCCAGCGCGACGGCGAGATGGGTGTCGAACAGCCCGAGATCGGAGGTGATCTGCACGAAGGGCGTCAACAGGATCGCCGGCGCCATCATTCTGAAGGAGAGCAGGCCGAAGAACAGCGCCCGTTGCCCGACGAAGCGCCGGCGCGAAAAGGCATAGGCCGCCGGTATCGCCACCCCAACCGAGATGGCGACATTGATCGCCACATAGATTGCCGCATTGATGTAGCCGCCATACCAGTCCGGATCGGTGAGGATGAGCCGGAAATTCGACAGGTCCGGCGCCGCCGGCCACAAGGTGAGGCCGGAAAAGATCTCCTTGTTGGATTTGAAGCTCATCGCCACCAGCCACCAAACCGGCGTGAGCACGAAAAGCGCGAAGGCCAGCGGGACGATCGACACGCGGCGGTTCATGCGCCCGCCTTCGCGCGATGCGCCTTCGGCGGCACGGTGAGGCGGAAGAACACCCAGGCGACGCAAAGCACGATGGCGAAATAGATCGCCGACATCGCGCCGCCCTCTCCGAGATCGAACTGGATCAGCGCCGTCTGCACCAGTTCGTGCGACAGGAAGGTGGTGGAAACGCCCGGCCCGCCACGCGTCACCACGTAGGTCTCTGTGTAGATGATGAAGCTGTCCATGAAGCGCAGCAGCACGGCGATCAGCAACACGTGGCGCAGGCGCGGCAATTGCACGTAGCGAAACACGGCAAGCCCGCTTGCGCCATCAATGCGCGCCGCCCGGTAGTGATCGTCCGGAATTGCACCCAGCGCCGCATGACACAGCAGCACGACGAGGCCGGTCCAGTGCCAGGCGTCCATCAGCGCCAGCACCGCCCAGACCGCCACGGGATCGTTCATGTCCAGCCCAATGCCCAGCGCCGCCAGCCCCTCATGGAGCAGGCCGGCCTGCGGCAAGGTCATTACCTTCCACAGATAGCCGACGACGATCGAAGGCGTCAGCAGCGGGATCGCGATGGCGATAACCAGCGCGGAGGCGAGCAAACCGCGCCGCGGCATCCTGAGTGCGACAAGGACGCCAAGCGGGATCTGGATTGCGAGCGAAAGGGCCGCGAAGCCGAGGCTCCTTGCCAGCGCGGCGTGGAACTCCGGCGCGGCGAACACCTCGCGATACCATTGCAGCCCGACCCACACGAAGATGTTGCCGCCGAACGTGTCATGTGTGGAATAGTAGAAGACAAACGCCATCGGCACGGTGCCGCAGGCTGTCACCACTGCGAGCGCGGGCGCCAGCAGGGCCAATGTCGTCAGCCTGTCGCGCACCCGACTCCCCCTCATCGCGACGATGCTACCAGTGCGCGGCGCACCGATGCAATCGACAATGACAAGGGCGCCTATCCAAACTGGCCGCTGCGCCGCGCCGCCGCCTGCGCCGCCGCAAGCCGCGCGATCGACACGCGGAAGAGTGAGCAGGAAACGTAATCCAGTCCGACGTCCTCGCAGAACTCGATCGAGGCCGGATCGCCGCCATGCTCGCCGCAGATGCCGAGCTTGATGTCGGGGCGTGTCTTGCGCCCACCTTCGGCTGCCATGCGGATCAGCACGCCGACGCCATCGACATCCAGCGTCACGAAGGGATCGACCTCGATCACGCCCTTGCGCAGGTATTCGCCAAGGAACATCGCGGCGTCGTCGCGCGAGATGCCGAAGGTGGATTGCGTCAGGTCGTTGGTGCCGAAGGAGAAGAACTCGGCCGCCTCGGCGATGATTCCCGAGCGCACCGCCGCACGCGGCAATTCGATCATCGTGCCGACCAGATAGTCGATCTTCACGCCTTTCTCGGCCATCACCGCCTGCGCGACCGCATCGATGCGCGCCTTCACGAAGCGCAACTCGGTCATCCACGCGACGAGCGGAACCATGATCTCCGGCGTCACCGCAGCGCCCGTCTCTTCGCCGGCCTGGATCGCCGCCTCGATGATGGCGCGGGTCTGCATCTCGATGATCTCGGGATAGCAGATCGCCAGGCGTACACCGCGATTGCCGAGCATCGGGTTGAACTCGCGCAAGGAATCGGCGCGCTGGCGCATCTTCTCGGGGTCGACGCCGAGGGTTTCGGCCACCGCCTCGTATTCGTTCTCGTTCTTTGGCAGGAACTCGTGCAGCGGCGGGTCGAGCAGGCGGATCGTCACCGGAAGCCCGTGCATGGTCTCGAACAATTCGACGAAATCGGCGCGCTGCATCGGCAGCAGTTTTTCCAGCGCGCGGCGGCGGTCCTTCTCGGTGTCGGCCATGATCATCTCGCGCATGGAGACGATGCGGTCATCCTCGAAGAACATGTGCTCGGTGCGGCAAAGCCCGATGCCCTCCGCGCCGAAGGAGCGGGCAAGCCGCGCGTCCTGCAGCGTCTCGGCGTTGGTGCGCACGCGCATGCGCCGCGCCGCGTCTGCCCATTCCATCAGCCTTGCGAAGTCGCCGGAGAGTTCGGGCTGCAGCATCGGCATCGCGCCCAGCATCACCTGTCCGTTGGAGCCGTCAAGCGTGATGATGTCGCCCTTCTTCAGCCGCTGGCCGAGCGCGACCAGCACGCCGTTGCGATGGTCGATGCGGATGTTGCCGGCGCCGGAAACGCAGGGCTTGCCCATGCCGCGCGCCACCACGGCTGCGTGGCTGGTCATGCCGCCGCGGGTGGTGAGGATGCCTTCGGCCGCATGCATGCCGTGGATGTCTTCCGGGCTGGTTTCCTGCCGCACCAGGATCACGCGCCTGCCAACCGAGCGCATCTGCTCGGCCTCGTCGGCGGAAAACACGATCTCGCCGGTCGCCGCGCCCGGAGAAGCGGGAAGTCCGGAGCCGATCACCGTGCGCGCCGCGCCGGGATCGATGGTTGGATGCAGCAACTGGTCGAGCGAGGCCGGATCGACGCGCAGCAGCGCCTCGTTGCGCGTGATCATGCCGCTCTCGGCCATTTCCACCGCAATGCGGATCGACGCCTTGGCGGTGCGCTTTCCGGTGCGGGTCTGCAGCACCCACAGCTTGCCGCGCTCGATGGTGAATTCCATGTCCTGCATGTCGCGGAAATGGGTTTCGAGTTCGCGCGCGTAGCGGGCGAATTCCTCGAACGCTTCCGGCAACGCCTTTTCCAGAGACGGCTTGTCGGAACCGGACGCAATGCGCGCCTCTTCGGTGATGTCCTGCGGCGTGCGGATGCCGGCGACCACGTCCTCGCCCTGCGCGTTGATCAGGTATTCGCCGTAGAGCTTGTTCTCGCCGGTCGACGGGTTACGGCTGAAGGCGACGCCGGTCGCCGAATCCTCGCCCATGTTGCCGAACACCATCGCCTGCACGTTGACCGCCGTGCCCCAGCTTTGGGGAATGGAATGCAGTGTTCGGTAGGTGATGGCGCGCGCGTTCATCCAGGAGGAGAATACCGCGCCGATGGCGCCCCAAAGCTGGGCGCGCGGCTCCTGCGGGAAATCCGCGCCCGCTTCCTCCATGATCGCCGCCTTGAATTCCCCGACCACGGCGCGCCAGTCGGCGGCCGAAAGCTCGGTGTCGAGCTCGGCGTTCAGCCTGCCCTTGGCCGCCTCAAGGATGTCCTCGAAGACGGAATGGTCGACGCCCATCACCACGTCGCCATACATCTGGATGAAACGGCGAAACGAATCCCAGGCAAAACGCTCGTCGCCGGATTCGCGCGCCAGCGCCTGCACGGTCTCGTCGTTGAGGCCGAGATTGAGCACGGTGTCCATCATGCCGGGCATCGAAGCGCGCGCACCGGAACGCACCGAAACCAGCAACGGATTGTGCGGGGCCCCGAAGCGGCGGCCGGTCAGTTTCTCGACATGCGCCAGCGCCGCGTCGACTTCCGCCTCCAGCCCGTCCGGAAAGCGCTTGGCCGACGCGTAGAAGGCGTTGCAGGCTTCGGTGGTGATCGTGAAACCGGGCGGCACCGGCAGGCCCATCTGGCACATCTCGGCGAGGTTTGCGCCCTTGCCGCCGAGCAAGGCCTTGTCCTCGGCCGAGCCTTCCGCCGCGCCGTCGCCGAAGGTGTAGACCCACTTCGTCATCGCCCGCTCCCCGATCAAGCATTTCGCCGGCACACTAGCCAAGGCGAAGTGGAATGACCACGAGAAAATGGTGCAATGCAGCAATGAAATCGATTGAAACTTCGGTCGCAGGCGGCAACACCACAGGAGCATCCCTGTCGCTACGGGCATTTTGCGCTTCGCATTTTCGCAAGCCGCAAGGAGCGTTTTCGGGAAAGCTGGCGGATACCGAGTGTGAGGGAGAATCTGCATGCCGCTTGCCATGAATCGCGAGGTCTTCATCACTTGCGCCGTCACAGGTTCGGGCGGCACGCAGGACCGCAGCCCGCATGTGCCGCGCTCGCCGAAGCAGATCGCCGACAGCGCGATTGCAGCGGCGAAGGCCGGCGCGGCGGTGGTGCATTGCCATGTGCGCGATCCGGAGACCGGCAAGCCGCGCCGCGATGTCGCGCTCTACCGCGAGGTGACGGAGCGCATCCGCGATGCCGAGGTCGATGTGGTGCTGAACCTCACCGCCGGCATGGGCGGCGACATGGTGTTCGGCGATGTGGAAAGTCCGCTGCCGCTGCGCGAGCAAGGCACGGACATGGGCGGCGCCACGAACCGTGTCGAGCATGTGGCCGAGTGTCTGCCCGAGATCTGCACGCTCGATTGCGGCACGATGAACTTCGCCGAAGCCGATTACGTGATGACCAACACGCCCGGCATGCTGCGCGCCATGGGTTCGATGATGACAGCCCTCGGCGTCAAGCCGGAGATCGAGGCGTTCGACACCGGGCACCTGTGGTTTGCCAAGCAGCTTGTCGAGGAAGGCGTGCTCGCGCCGAACGCTCTGGTGCAATTGTGCATGGGCGTGCCGTGGGGAGCGCCCGACGATCTCAACACCTTCATGGCGATGGTCAACAACGTGCCGAGGGACTGGACGTTTTCCGCCTTCTCGCTTGGCCGCAACCAGATGGCCTATGTGGCGGCGGCGGTGCTGGCCGGCGGCAATGTCCGCGTCGGGCTTGAAGACAATCTGTGGCTCGACAAGGGCGTGCTGGCGACCAACGCGCAGCTTGTCGAGCGTGCCGTGACGATCATCGAGAACATGGGCGCCCGCGTGATCGGCCCGGCCGAGGTGCGCGCGAAGCTCGGACTGGTGAAACGGGCGCCGCGGGGATGAACGTCGGTCCATGTTCGAATGGGACGAGCGCAAGAACCGGATCAACAAGGCAAAGCACGGTCTGGATTTTATCGAAATCGAGCGGTTCGATTTCGATTTGGCGATTGTCCGGGAAGATGAGGATGCCGAGGGCGAGCGACGGTTCGTAGCCACCGGACCGATTGGCGCAAAGCTTTGTGTTGTCGTATACTGCGAACGAGGCGCAAACTTGCGGATCATTTCACTCAGATCGGCACAAAGGTCGGAACGGATACGATATGTCCAGGACATCGGCGACTGAAAAGCGGACAGCTACCGGCGAGTGGATAGCTCCGGTTAGCGAAGATGAAGATCGGGCGAGTTACTTCGCGGCCATGCTCGATCCGGACAGCCCGCCTTCGCCGCAAGACATTCTGGATGCGCTTGCCGCCGGATGGCGCATGGAGGACGATCCAAAGGGCATGAGCGCTGCTTCGTTATATGTCGATTCCGAAGTGCTTCGCGCATTTGTGGCGAAACACGGCTACAACTGGCAGCGCGCCATGCGGGAGGCTCTGCGACACGCCGAGCCGGGTGACCGGTCAGCCTGATCGAGGAGTAAAGGCGCTCGTTCGGCCGATGTTTCGCTGTCGTTACACGATTTATGACTTGGAAAAACCCGGGGGACGCGAACCGATGCAAACCGTGAAATTCACCGCGATGAAGGATGGCGATGCCGAGGACTACGCCTTCCTGACCGGACACGAAGTCGAGTTCGCGTCCAAAACCGGCGACCGGCTGCTCGATGCGCTGGTGAAACTGGACGAAGGCCTGTCCGGCTACCAGATCACGCGGCTCGGCCATTCGCTGCAATCGGCGACACGCGCATGGCGTGACGGCGCCGACGAGGACTGGATCGTCTCGGCCCTGCTGCATGATATCGGCGACATCCATGCGCCCTACAATCACGATGAGTACGCGGCCACGATCCTTCGCCCCTATGTGCGCGAGCAATGCGCCTGGGTGGTGGAAAAGCACGGCGATTTCCAGATGCTGTATTACGGCCACCATGTCGGCGGAAACCGCAACAAGCGCGACCGCTGGCAGGGCGCACCCTATTTCGACGATTGCGCGGAATTCTGCGAGCGCTGGGACCAGTCGAGCTTCGATCCTGCCTATGAGACGCACGATGTCGAATTCTTTCGGCCGATGGTGGCGCGCGTGTTTTCGCGCACGCCGTGGGATCCGAAGGTGATTCGCGCCGGCGTGCGCGAACCTTTGAGCGATGCGGCCATGGCGGCAAGACGGGCGTGATCCGGGCGCGAGCCGCGGACTGCCTACAGAACGGAAGAACCTTGCGTGGCGACTTGTGGCATCCACCGCTTGCAAGACGAAGCCTGCACCCGCGTCCCGCACAGGAACGCCGCTCCGGGATATCGGTACGATGCGCCGCCGGGCAAGGCCTTTCGCCTGCCGTGCCAACGCTCCACCCGGTTGCCTTCGCGCCCCTGTCATGCCAAGGCCGAACAGGCGGCTGAATCGGGATTCCCAAGAGGGACGCATGTCGGCAAACATCATCTCTTTCGTCATGTCTGGCGGCATCGGCTCGCGGCTGTGGCCACTGTCGCGCGAGGACAATCCCAAGCAGTTCCATGATTTTTCCGGCGAAGGCTCGATGCTGGCCAGCACGGTGCGACGGCTCTCGGCAAGACCGGGCGGTCCCGCGCCGGTGTGGCTGATCGCCTCTGCCCGCCATGTCGAGCGGGTGCGCGCCGACCTCGCCGACGCGGCGCTGAATGGCGGGCGCACCATCTACGAACCGGTCGGTCGCAACACGGCGGTTGCGGTCGCCGTCGCCGCCCTGACCACGTTGCAGAACCATGGCGACGCGCTGGTGCTGGTGGTGCCTTCGGACCACGAGATTTCCACCGACGCGCAGTTCTGGCAATCGGTGGAAGCGGGCGTACCGGCAGCGCAAAACGGCGACATCGTCGTCTTCGGTATTGCGCCGGACCGGCCGGAAACCGGCTTCGGCTATATCGAGATCGCCCCCGACGCGCGGCGCGATGCGGTGGCGCGCGTCTCGCGTTTCGTCGAGAAACCGGATCTCGCCACGGCGGAGAAGTATGTGAAGGCCGGCAATTTCTTCTGGAACGCCGGCATCTTCCTGTTCTCCGCAGCCGCCATGCGCGACGCATTCATTGCCCATGCGCCCGACATCTGGACGGCCGCCGAGAAGGCGCTGACCCATGCCGACAGCGATGCCACCGGCGTTCACATCCGCATGGGCGATTACGAGACGATCCGCTCGATCTCGGTCGATTACGCCATCGTCGAGCACGCAAAGGCGATCTCCATGGTGCCGGCGACGTTCCGCTGGTCCGATCTGGGATCCTGGCAATCGCTACTGGAATCGGGGCGCGCCGACGAGCGCGGCAACGTCATCCAGGGCGACGTGGTGGCGATCGATTGCGACAACGCCTACCTGCGCTCGGAGGGGCGTCTGCTCACCGCCATCGGCCTGAGGAGTGTCGCCGTGGTCTCCACCATGGACGCGACCTTCGTTGCGCCGGTGTCTGAAAGCCAGAACGTCAAGAAGATCGTCGAGAAGCTGGAAAAATCCGGCCGGCTGGAAACCCGCGTCACCCCGGCGCACGACCGCATGCCGGTTGCGGGTTCCTGGCGCAAGCGCATCCACCACTGGCTGTTTGAGGAAACGCTGCCGCTTTGGTCGACGGAGGGCGTCGACCATGTGCATGGCGGCTTTCACGAGACGCTGTCCTTCGACGGCAAGCCCGTCCATGGCGCGCGGCGCATGCGCACCATGGCGCGCCAGATCTACGCCTTTGCCGTGGCGAAGGAACGCGGCTGGGACGGCCCGGCCGACGCGCTGATCGCGCACGGTGTCGATTTCATCGACACGCGCGGCCGCGCCAGGGGCGGCGGCTGGGCGAAGGTGTTCAACGCCGACGGTTCCGTGCTCGACGACACGCCCGACACCTACGACCACGCCTTCATCCTGCTGGCGCTGGCGCATGCGCATCGCTGCGGCCACCAGCGGGCGAAAGCGCTCGCCGACGAGACGCTGGCCTTCATCGACGCCCGCCTCTACGACCACCGCCATGGCGGCTATCTGGAGGGCGTCGGCGTCGAGGGGTTCCGCCGCTCCAACCCGCACATGCACATGCTGGAGGCCTATCTCGCCTGGGCTTCGGCCACCGGCGACGAGCAGTATCTGGAGCGCGCCGCCCGCATCGTCGACCTGTTCCGCCGCCACTTTTTCGATGCCGA
Source organism: uncultured Paracoccaceae bacterium (assembly GCA_937873685.1). GTDB lineage: Bacteria > Pseudomonadota > Alphaproteobacteria > Rhizobiales > Rhizobiaceae > CALMYO01. Next base: position 1,381 of record CALMYO010000106.1, on the reverse strand, counting down.
CACCTGGACGCTGGGAGAGTATTTCAACCGCGATTGGTCGCGCGCGCCGGGCGAAAAGGGTCAGTGGACGGAACCCGGTCACCATTTCGAATGGGCTGCGCTGCTGGTCGCCTTCGAGAAGCTGACCGGCGAGAAGGTGACGCCCTACGCCCGCAAGCTCTACGCCTGCGCCGTCGCCAACGGGCTGAACCGCTCGACGGGTCTTGCCTACGATGCGGTGTCGCGCGAGGGGGTGCCGCTGCAGCGCACTTCGCGCTCATGGCCGCAGACCGAGGCGATCAAGGCGGCGATCGCCCTCGACGGCGCCGGCGGACCGGACCTGAAGCCGGAGGTGGAGGCCCGTGTCGGCCGCCTGTTCCGATGGCATATCGAGGCGGCGCCGAAAGGACTGTGGGTCGATCTCATCGACGAGCGCGGCGTCGCCCGCGCCCGGGCAGTACCGGCCAGCATATTCTATCATCTGGTCTGCGCACTGATGCAGTACCTGGATATTGAAGGCTGATAAGTCTAGATATAGTTAATCATCTTGCGAAATCATATAGAAAAGCAAAGTCTATTACTTCTATCTCTGAGCTATTATTTTCTTTGATAATAAAGAGAATATTAGATATCCTATGCGGTGCATGCGGATGGAAGCGGCTTTTTTCAAATTTTAAATAATCACTTGCTTCAAATTTCCTTAAGGCCGCCAGCACAGAATTGTATCTCTCCAGATTTTCAGTTCGCAGCCTGTTCAGGCGACGACGGCATTCTGCAGTCAGTGAGGGAGGCATGCGGTTCGTTCCAGCGTGACCAAAATTTTAACCATTTTCGCGCAACCTTGTTGCATAATGCAACGTCACGCTATATGTTGACACCAGCAACGCAGAAAGGAGACGGAAAATGTCTGCGATTCAAACCACCGACCTTGAAGCATGGCCAGCCGAGCCAGAAGGCGGCGATTACAACGGCGGATTTCCCGATATCAGGGAGTATCCTAAACGTCGGATTGGAGAGATTCGTGCGTTTCAGAACGCCCTGCATAACCCGGCCCTTCTCGATCAGGTTCGTGATTCAGATGAAGTGTTCGCGTTAACCATGCAGCTAGCGATTGATGAGTATGGTGTAAAGCAAAAAGATGTAGCTGACATGCTGCTCACACAATCATCGACAGTGGGGAGGTGGCGGGCGGCCGCTTCTGCCCCGATATCGTATTCGCGCCCAGCTGTTATTTCTGTTCTACGGGTCCTTATTGAGAAGGAGATCGGAGTCCGAATTGCAGAAGCAGATTCGTGAAGCTTGCAATCGCTCAATTTAGGACTGGAAAGAGAAGAAGTTATGACACTGCTTAGTGTCGGTCCGGAAACTTCGGGATTCGGTTGAATCTGTTAGCGTGTTCGCG
>CALMYO010000105.1 GCA_937873685.1 uncultured Paracoccaceae bacterium | reverse complement strand
AGGTGAAGTCGACCAACGGCGACACCTTCCTCGGCGGCGAGGACTTCGACATGCGCCTCGTCGAGTATCTGGCCGGCGAGTTCAAGAAGGACCAGGGCATCGACCTGAAGAACGACAAGCTTGCCCTGCAGCGCCTGAAGGAAGCTGCGGAAAAGGCGAAGATCGAACTCTCGTCCTCGGCCCAGACGGAAATCAACCTGCCCTTCATCACCGCCGATGCGACCGGTCCGAAGCACCTGACGATGAAGCTGACCCGCGCCAAGCTGGAAAGCCTCGTCGACGATCTGGTGCAGCGCACCATCGACCCCTGCAAGAAGGCGCTGAAGGACGCCGGCCTGTCGGCCAGCCAGATCGACGAGGTCGTGCTGGTCGGCGGCATGACGCGCATGCCCAAGGTGCAGGAAGTTGTGCAGAAGCTGTTCGGCAAGGAGCCGCACAAGGGCGTCAACCCTGACGAGGTCGTCGCCATGGGCGCGGCCATCCAGGGCGGCGTGCTGAAGGGCGACGTGAAGGACGTGCTGCTGCTCGACGTGACCCCGCTGTCGCTCGGCATCGAGACGCTCGGCGGCGTGTTCACCCGCCTGATCGACCGCAACACCACGATCCCGACCAAGAAGAGCCAGGTCTTCTCCACGGCTGAAGACAACCAGAACGCCGTGACGATCCGTGTGTTCCAGGGCGAGCGCGAGATGGCGGCCGACAACAAGCTGCTCGGCCAGTTCGATCTCGTCGGCATTCCGCCGGCGCCGCGCGGCGTGCCGCAGATCGAGGTCACCTTCGACATTGACGCCAACGGCATCGTCAACGTCAACGCCAAGGACAAGGGCACCGGCAAGAGCCACGAGATCCGCATCCAGGCGTCCGGCGGCCTGTCCGACGCCGAGATCGAGAAAATGGTGAAGGACGCCGAAGCCAACGCCGAGAGCGACAAGAAGCGCCGCGAGGGCGTGGAGGCGAAGAACCAAGCGGAAGCCCTGATCCACTCGTCGGAGAAGTCGCTGAAGGATTACGGTGACAAGGTCTCCTCCGACGACCGCAAGGCGATCGAGGACGCCATCGCCGACCTGAAGGCGGCAGTGGAAGCTTCCGAACCGGACGCCGAGGCGATCAAGGCCAAGAGCCAAACGCTCGCCGAAGTGTCGATGAAACTTGGCCAGGCGATGTACGAGGCCAACAAGACCGAGGAAACCGCCCGCGCCGAAGCCGACGCAGCTGCCGATGCAAAAGCTTCGGGTGAGAACGTTGTCGACGCCGATTTCGAGGAAATCGACGACGAGGACCGCAAGAAATCGGCCTAGACGAATCATTATCGCTGTGAGAGTGTGGAGGTATCCACACTCTCATAGGATTCAGAAGCAATGTTTACCATCATCGAAGGCTGGGACATCAATCTGGACAACGTAAAAAAGATACGACAATATCAGCAAGATAAGATAGATTATATTGAGATACATTACAATGATGGCTCAATCGACAAGATTAAATCAAGTCACAGTTATGATTTTTCTTCCTATTCGTTTATTGAAGCTTCTCCCGGCTTTGAAATTGTACATGTGGATGGAGAAGGAGGAATTTTTAGTTCACCGGTTGTCACATTTCGATGTGATCATGATGAAAAGTCTGTAGAAAGATTAATCGGCATCTCTTTCGACGGACTTACGAATTCTGATTCCGACAGCGCAATTAAAGCACCTAACGGCAGGTTATATGGTAATGGTACATGGTATGAAAGTATAGAAGATTTCGTAAAAAGCAAAAAATTAAGGGGTAATCTAGAATAGAAATAACCTACAAAGGCGCCAGCCGCCTGACCAGAAGGCTGTCCCAATCGTCGGCCTTGCGGTCGAGCAGCAGCATCGAACCGTCGGGCATGGCTTGCGCGGCGACGATGTCGGTCAGCTCGCCGGCAACCGCGTCGCCGTCGCGGTTTCCCCTGAGCGCGTTGCCGGCGATGCGCGATATCTTCGGCTCGGTCTCGATGCGCACGAGCATAGAGAATCCGGAAAACAGCAGCCGCCCGTTTTCGTCGGCCGCGACTGGTTCCTTGGCGGCGACCGGAAGGTGGACGCTTCCCAGCGGATCGCCGGCCTTGAGCGGATCGAACTCGCCGACCGACCAGCTGTTGTCCGTCGTCCCGCTTCCGCTGCGTCGCGAGAAGGCGGCGAAGAACCTGCCGCTCGCAGAACGGAACACGTTCGCCGTGCCGAAGCCCTCGTCGTCGGCGATCACGTCGAGCGCCCATTGCCCGCCGTTGCGGCTGGCGCGCAGCACCAGCGCACGGGCGGGCGATTCGGCAAAGGCGAGGAAGAACAGATCCGGCGAGAAGACGACCAGCGAAGTGAGCGACAACCGGTCCGTCGCACGCAGCAAGGTGGTTTGCGGGGCCAGCGGCGCGACCGTTCCGCCGACGCGGCCGAAGGCGAGCACCGCCTTGTCGGAGCCGGAGACATGCGAGAGCGTCGCCTGCCACAATTCGCCGGCTGGGTCGAAGGCCACCGCGCGTTCGATGCGGGCGTTGGTCTGTGGGTCGATGCCCGTCAGCCCGGTTTCCAGTTCGCCGACATCGCGCAGGGTTTCGATGCGCATAGGCGGCATATCGTCGGCGGGCGCGAACCGCCCGGCCTTTTGCGCCCGTAACGCTTCCAGATGCGTCGCGAAAACCTCGCCCAGCGGCGGTAGTTCGGCCATCATCAACGCGCGATGACGGGTGAAATAGGCAGACGCGTAGGCGCGCAATTCGGTCGGTGACGGTTGCTCGACCTTCAGCGTCGCGCAATCGGCCTCAAGCGCCATGAAGTTGGCATCGCCGACGTCGAACTCGGCGGGAATTGCCCCGCGCATGTCGGTGACAAGTTCGAGATAGCGGGCGCGCCAGCGCGCCATGTCGGCGTCGTCGCTGGCGAGATCCTGCAGGATCGCATGCGTCAGCCGATCGGCGTAGTATTCGCGGCAATTGATCTCGTAGCCATGCCGCTCACGATGCTCGGGATCGTAGCGGTAGGTCATCACATGGGCGGTCTCGTGCGTCGCCAGCACATACTGGTTGAAACGCGCCAGTTGCAGCGCTTCTTCGTTCGAGACGAAGAACCCATCGGGATCCCAGTTGCCGGCGGTGAGCGCCCTGCTCCAGGTTTTCCAGTAATCGGCGATCTCGCCCGGCTTCGGCATGTCGCCGGCGACGATCTTTTCGTCGGTCGTGTCATAGTACCAGTATGTGGTGGTGTAGGGACCGATTTCCCAGCGAACGAACGGCGGCCAGGACAGGCCGTGTTCGATGTAAGTATTCTCGATTTCCTTCGTTGCCGCAGCCATGTCGCCGTTGGCGATCGCGTCCCTCGGGTTGGCCGTTGCCACGCCCGCGGCGGCAAGCCATGCGGCAAGCGCCGCGCCTGCCAGATGCGCCGGCAGCCGCGCCCGGCGCAGGGCCTTGCCGGGGCGCATCACTCGAACACGATCGCCGGCGCCGCCGCGCCGCCGCGCTCTTCGCCAACGCGCGTCCACACCCGGTCGGCGATCTCGCGGTAAATACGCGCATGGGCCGATTGCGGCGCCGACGCCACCACTGGCGCGCCGGAATCAGAGGTCTCGCGGATCGCCATGTCGAGCGGCACCTCGCCGAGGAACGGCACGCCGATGCGCTGCGCCTCGCGCCGCGCCCCGCCATGGCCGAAGATGTCGTGGCGACTGCCGCATTCGGGGCAGATGAAATAGCTCATGTTCTCCACGATGCCGAGCACCGGCACATCGACCTTTCGGAACATCGCAAGCCCCTTGCGCGCATCGATCAGCGCCAGATCCTGCGGCGTTGAGACGATCACGGCGCCGGCCAGCGGCACGCTTTGCGCCATGGTCAGTTGCGCATCGCCGGTGCCGGGCGGCATGTCGACCACCAGCACGTCGAGTTCGCCCCACGCAACCTCGCGCAGCATCTGGGTCAGCGCCGACATCACCATCGGTCCGCGCCAGATCATCGGCGTTTCCTCTTCGACG
>CALMYO010000104.1 GCA_937873685.1 uncultured Paracoccaceae bacterium | reverse complement strand
CGCGCCCGAACAGCACGTCGGTGCCGGAATGCCCTTCAATCGTGTTGTTGAACACGCCGCCGACCGCTGTTACGCCATCGCCGCCTGCGTCGACAACGTCTTCGGATATGCGCAGCACTTCGCCGACGCTCTGCGTATCCCAATAGAAATCGGCTGTGGAGATGATCGTGTCGACGCCGCCATTGCCAAAACCGGGAAAGATGAAATCCTCATCGACAAGATCGAGACCGGAATCGACCAGATAGGTGTCATTTCCCTCGCCGCCGAGTAGAATGTCGCCCTGCCCGCCGCCACCTTCTGGGTTCGCTCCGCCGTCGAGCGTATCGTTGCCGCCGCGGCCGATCAGCGTGTCACCTCCGTTGCCGCCCGAAAGCGAATCGTTGCCCGCAGCGCCGTCGACGAAATCGTCGCCGTCGCCACCCTGCATGACATTGGCGCCGTGATTGCCGCTCAACGTGTCATTGAAAAGCGAACCGTCAAGATTTTCGAAGAAGTATAACCTGTCCGTTCCCGCGCCGCCGGTATCTTGCGGATCGGTGGTCGCGAGCGTGACGGTGACGCCGGCCGTGGAAAACAGGTACGAGACAAGATCGGTACCCGTGTGGCCGCTCATGATGTCGTCGCCCGGCCCGCCGCTGATAGCGTCGTCGCCTGTTCCGCCGTTAAGATTGTCGTCGCCTTCCCGGCCGAACAGGACATCGTTGCCGTCGCCGCCATCGATATCGTTGTTGAGAAAATCGCCGGCCAGGATATCGCCATGCGCGGAGCCGGAGAGGTTCTCGAATGAGATCAGCGTGTCGATGCCGGCCGAAGTGGTGTTCTGCGGCCCGCCGGACAGGGCGAGATCGACGGTCACTCCCGCCGGCGCGCTGGCGTAGGATGCGCGATCGACGCCGAGACCGCCGTTCAGCACCTCGTTTCCGCCGCGGCCCTCGATGATATCGTTGCCGCCAAGCCCGTTGTTCAGGTTGGAGGACTCGTCGCCCAACACCGTGGCGCCGAAACCCGAGCCGGTCAGGTTCTCAATTCCAAGGAACCGGTCAGTGCCTTCGGCAATACCAGTGTTCTGGCCGCTCGTCTGGTTGGCGAGGTCGACCCGCACGAAACCGCTGGCTCCCGAATAGTCGGCCATGTCGACGCCGTCCCCACCGAACAGCGTGTCATTGCCAGCCCCGCCGCTCAGCACGTCGTTGCCGTCCTCGCCGTCGACCACATCGTCGCCTGTTCCGCCGCTGATCGTGTCATGCCCGGTTGCGCCGCGCAGAACATCATTCCCGCCGCGGCCGCCGATATCGTCATTGCCGCCGCCGCCGCGAATCCAGTTGTCCTCCGACGAGCCGAGAATGTCATCGGCGCCGTTGCCCATCACCAGGTTTTCGATGTCGCGCACGAACTCCGGCGAACCGCCGGCAGCCGCCGTGCCGTTCTCGCTACCGTCCGGATCGAGATCGATTGTCCAGTTGGCGTTGGAGTAGGTGTAGTCGGCAAGATCGACGCCCGAACCGCCGTTGAGCGTATCCAGCCCAGGTCCGCCATAGAGCGTGTCATTGCCCACGCTGCCGTTCATGGTGTCATTGCCGGGACCACCGTCGATCCAGTCGTTTTCGCCGCCGCCAAGCAGGAAATCGTGGCCCTCGCCGCCTAGCAGGCTGTCGATGCCCGCGCCGCCGGAGAGTTCGTCGTCGCCATCGCCGCCGTCGAGGTCGTCGTTGCCGGCGTCGCCATCGATCTCGTCATTGCCCGACGAGCCGAACAGATTGTCATGGCCATCGCCGCCGCTCATCGTGTCGTCGCCGCCGCCACCGTTAAGGCTGTCATTGTGGCCTTCGCCGTAGAGGAAATCGGCGCCCGCGCCGCCAAGCAGTGTGTCATTGCCGTCACCGCCCGTCATCGTGTCGTCACCTGACGAGTCGGTGATGTAATCGTTTCCAATGCTGCCGATCATCGTGTCATTACCGGAACCGCCGGTAAGCGTGTCGTTTCCGTCATTGCCCTGCAGCGTGTCGTTGCCGTTCAGGCCACTCAGGAAATCGTTGCCAACGTTGCCGGAAAGTACGTTGTTCCAGTTGTTTCCGACGATTTCATCGTTTCCAATTCCGCCAACCGCGTTCTCGATCCAATAGTTCAAAAGGTTGTAGGTAGAGGGATCTGGATTGTAGGCGAGCGAAATATTGTCGGTCATCCCGTGGGTTGAAGAGAAATGGCCGGGCCGCAGGTCGAGCTCCACGCCCGACGGATCGCCAGAAAGATCGAGGGTGTCGACGCCGCCCGCGTCCCAGATCGACAGGACCGGATCAGTGTTGATCGTGAAATCGTATGTCAGCTGCTCCCAACTGTTGGCGAGACCGGAGGCATTGTAGCCGTAACGGGTATTGGTATCGCGCGTATCCTGATCGGGGCCGTAAATGTTCTGGATGACATAGATGTCATGCAGCATCGGTGTGTCTTGGGCGGCGCCGTTCCAATCGGCTCCGGTGTTCCATTCCCTGAAATACGACATCAAAGTGTATTGTTCGGAGTCCTGAATGTACTCTGCGTCCATTTCGTAGGTCGCGCCATCGCCAGCATCATATGGCCCGGGATGATCCAGGCCAAAAACATGACCGAGTTCGTGCAGGGCGAGCTCAAATCCGTTGTCATTGTAATCCAGACGGTTCACCCAGTTGACGAAGGTGTTGTCCTCCTCGTTTATCGACAACGTGTTGATTTGAACGTCCATGTTGATATTGAAGCCGGGGCTTGAGCCTACCTTGGCCGCCCAGCTCGCATCCTCGTTCTCCACCCCAAAGGCGCGGATCTGGCCAGTTGCGCCGACGCCAATACTGGTTACCGTGATATCGGCAAGATCGGCCCAAAGTCGCGCCGCATCGAAGAAAACAGATCGTTGCGCGGCATTCAGGGCGGTGAAATCTTCCGCGAGCAATCCCTGCCCCGCCCAGTAAGGCGTAACCGCCGAGGGAAAGCTGACGGTAAGGCTGGTATCGGTCCACTTGTTTTGATTGCGCCAGATCTGGTCCATCAGATCAGGCAGGTTGGCTTCGGTGATGTTTCCGCTTGGCATGTCGATTCTCCCTGCCAGCGCGGGCACAAAGGCTGCGCCGGACGTCAACGCCCCGGTCGGATAGCATTCGGCAAGACGCAACTTGCTTGCAAGTAGCGCGCGTCCGCTTGCATCACCGAAAGCGAGAATAGGGGAACCCGGTCACGCGGGCTTGTACAAAGCGGACATCGGCGCATTTGCAGAAGCATTTCTGAAACAATCAAGCATCACGAATTGCATCAAAGCGGTAATGTGCAGCTAGACATTCCCGCGGTAGCAGGCCGCCTGCGTCGCTGGAAATTCCGTGACTTCGCCTCGTTTCGCCTGGCAAAACCCTCACACCATGAAATCGTCCGGCGAAAGCTGCGTCAGCGTGCGCCCGACGACATAGAGGTAATCCAGACCGTCGCCGAGGACGAAATAGCTGTTGCCCGCCCCGTCGTTCACGCCGGTGGCAAAGGCCGCAGCCTTGCTGGCGAAGTTGTAGTCGGAGACGTCGAACTTGTCCTTGCCGCTGTCGAACTCGAACACGATGTCATAGGAGAACGCGCCGGAAGTACGCTTTTCCACGATCACGGTGTTGGCGCCGTCGACACCCACATAGGCGTTTGCGTCGTCAAGGCCCAGCGTCGACAGGCTCATGAAGTCGACGCCGTCACCTGCCCGGTATGTGTCCGAACCGCCACGGCCAAACAGCACGTCCGTACCTGAATGCCCTTCGAGTGTATTGGCGAAAATCCCGCCGACGATCGTTGCGCCGTCGCCGCCGACATCGACCACGTCTTCGGAGATGCGCAGCACCTCGCCGACGCTCTGGGTGTCCCAATAGAAATCGGCGGTGGAAATGATGACGGCAAACCCCCCATTGCCGAAACCGGGAAAAACGAAATCCCCACCCGCCAGACCGAGGCCGGAATCGATCGGGTGGGTATCGTTTCCCGCCCCGCCGAGCAGCACGTCGCCCTGGCCTGTCGGCCCTTCCGGATTGGCGCCGCCGTCAAGCGTGTCGTTGCCATAGTAACCGATCAGCGTGTCGGCGCCGGCCTGACCGCGAAGATGGTCGTGCGTGAAGGCGCCGATCAGCACATTGCCGGCGCCATCGCCGGTCTGGGTCTGGTTGGGATCGACATCGAGCTTCCAGCGCACCGTCTGTTCCAGCTTGTCCTTCTCGATGCGCACCCAGTCGGTCGGATCGAAGGCGCGGGCGTTGAGGAAGATCGACGCCGTAGGGTCGAGGTCGAGCGGCCGCAAGTCGAGCATCGGTGTGGTCGAGGCCATGCCGGCAACGCCGTCGATCGTCCAGTTCACGCTGATCACATCGTCATCGACCGTGTCGACCATGAACACGAAGGTGTTGTTGGCAATCGTCGCGCCGCCAGCCGTCGCACCGCCCTTGTTGGTCCAGGTGTCGAGTGGATCGACCAGATCGTAGAATTTCAGGATGAACTGTTCGCGCGCGATCGGATCGAACGGACGGTCGAGATTGCGCATGCCGGAATTGTCGGTCGGCCGGTAGATGCCCTGGCTGAAGTAGCGCCCGCCCTGGAAGGCGCCGACCGTGCCGAGCAGCGGATCCTCGTAGCCGAGCCAATGCGCCCATTTTTCCGCCCCTGTCGGATCTTTTGTGACATTCGGCTCCACCGGTTCCGGACCGACATAGGTGCCGGGATCGCCCTCATACTCATCGGCAAGCAGTGCGAAGGAGTGCCCGACTTCGTGCACCGCCACGCCGCGCGCATCTTCGTTTCCGCCGGCATAGGTCGCATACTTGCCGCCCGCGCCGCCATATTGCGTGTCGTTGACCGTGACGAACAGGATCTCACCCGGAACACCTGTGCCGGCCAGACCTGCCGCCAATGCCGCATCCGCGAGCCCTTGGTCGACGGATAGCAGCCGCTGCGTCACGCCGTCGAACAGATAGGTCGCGCCAAGCGCCGTGTTGACGACTTTCCCGGCCGTCGGGTCGTCGGCGCCGGACTGGGCCGATGTCACCTCGATCGCATGCACGTTGAAGAAGTTCTTGTAGCGCAGGAACGGCTGCACCAGATCGCCGCCGGAGTTAAAAAGATAGTCCACCAAGCTGTTGACGTGGTCGTAGTAAGCGCCGGCGATCTCGGTTGACCGGTAGCCGTCACCCATGAAGACGATGTCGACGCGATTGCTGGATGCGCCGTTGTTGACGATTGTATTGACGGCCATGGTCCCTTCTCCCTCTTGGCGGCCTTGGGGGCATTTTCGGCCGCTCTGGTTGGGTCAATGCATGCTTTCAGTCGCAACTGCCCTGCCAAGTGGTGCGGTTTGCTTCGAGATAACCGGTCATGACCTTGCCGCCGGGTCGCGCCTCCACCTTGAGCCAGCCGTCGGTGCAGGAATCGGCGATGAGCGAAAAGCCGGCGGGCAAGGTCGCAAGCCTGTCGCCATTCGGCAAGGCGAGCAGTTGCGCCGGAGATGTCACGATCACACGTTCGCTCAAGGCTGCCTCGCCCGCCTTCGGCGGCGGGGTGGCGCCGGCGGCAACGACACCGGCGCTTGCGATCTTGGTTGCCAGTAAAAGTACAGCCACTCGCACCGGACGTCCACCACGTTTGCCTGCCCATAACAACCTCATGCCAGATTCCTTGGCTGCAGAAAACACCCGGAGGAAGAATTCATGCGGATTGCTCGGCGCGGGACGACATTTAACCTCAGGTTGTCAATATGAAATCCGAAGCAACCAGACTATCCCTGCTCACTCCAACCATGTAGAGATAATCGAGACCATCGCCGAGCGGGATGTATGAACTGCCGAACCCGTCATCGACAGCGCGGGCGATCAGATCCTCCCCGGACACAAGCGCATTGACTTCGACATAGGCCGAGACATCGATCTTGTCCTTGCCGGTTTCGAACTCGAAGACGATGTCGTAGGAAAACAGCCCTTCGACGCGCACATCCATGACAATTGTGTTGACCCCGTCGACGCCCTCATAAGCGCCCTCCGTGCCAAGCAGCGACAGGCTCATAAAATCGACGCCATCGCCACCGCGATAGGTGTCAGCCCCACCGCGCCCGAACATCACATCGGTGCCCGTGTGGCCTACCAGCGTGGTGGCAAAGACGCCGCCAACGATCGTGACGCCGTCGCCACCCACGTCCACAACATCCTCCGAAACGCGCAGCGTCTCGGCGGCGGAATAGACGTCCCAATAAAAATCGGCGGTGGAGATGATGGTGTCGATGCCGCCGAAGCCGAATTCCGGGAACAGCGCGCCCTCATCGACGATATCGAGGCCGGAATCGACGAAATAGGTGTCGTCGCCCTCGCCGCCGATCAGCACGTCGCTCGCCCCGTCCGGCGTTGTGCCGCCATCCAGCGTATCGGCGCCGAGACCGCCAAGCAGCGTGTCTGCGCCGGCGCGGCCATCGATCGAATCGTCGCCCCCCTTGCCGTCGAAGATGTCCACGTCCGGACCGCCAACCAACGTATCTGGCCCGTCGGTGCCGGTCGGCGCCTTGTCGCTCAGGATGCGGTAGAGCACGTCGTTTTCGACCGGTGACGGGCTGGAATTGTTCCAGCCGGCGATCACGCGGCCGTCATCAAGCAACGCCAGATCGTTGAGGAACTGCCCGCCGGGAGCGTCCGCATTGACCATGAAGGCATCGCCCACCGCTGCGCCGGTAGCATCGTACTGGCGCGCCCAGACGTCTTCGTTCGTTCCGCTGTCGCGAAGCGATTTCGTCCAACCGATCACGAACCCTCCATCGGCCAGCGCAAGAATGATCGGCGCCGATATCGCGTCGCCGCCAAAGGGCGAAACCGAAATCGAATCGACCGTGAATTCGGCCACCACCGGCAGGCCTGCGGCGTCGACAATCTGCACTGAAAGCGCTTGCGTACCCGGCGAGCCAAATCCGCCAGACTTCACGACCTGCGCAGCGGCAAAACTGCCGTCCGCCAATATCGAGAATGCGGCGAGCGCGCCGGTGTCGAAGGTTTTTTGGGTCTCGTCCTCCGTTCCGTCCGGCTTGAAGGCCAGCAACGACGATTCTCCGAACCCGCCGCTGCTCTGATCGGTGAAGGCGACGGTGAAGCCGCCATCGGCTGTCGCTTCGACATCGGTCAGCAGGACATTGCCGGAACGATCGACAATCGTTGTCGCATCGGTGCGCGGCGTACCGTCGGCATTGTAGATGCGCGCGCCAATCTTGAAGTCGCTGCCGATGACGGGATCGAACGAGGCGTCGGACCAGACATAGACGAAGCCGCCGTCGTCAAGCTGCGCCACCTTCACCGAAACCGCCTGCAACCCGCTGCCACGCACGATCTCGACCGGCGTTCCGACAGGCGCGCCGTCGGAGTCGAGCTTGAGAAACCGGAAAAGCGTCGTGCCGAAGCCGAACAGCCCGCCGCCCGAATTGAGCGCCAGCATGTATCCGGAGCCATCGGCGAGACGCAGCAAATCTGTTGCCGTGTTGGTGACCTGCCCGGTCACGCTCTCGGTCGGCACGAGATCGACCCGAGACGACACCGGCACGCCGCTCGTATCGAACACCACCGAGAAGATGTCGTTAATTTCCGTGTAGACCGCGAGATGGCCACTGCCGTGGGCGGCATACTGGCCAATGGTCTCGGCTCGCCCCGTTTCATTCGAGAGGATCAGGTCGTCGCCAACAGGCTTCAATGGATCGGCCATTCAAGAAATCTCCATCACCGGTTTTGTCTTCCAGAAAACGCGCCAACCGTCGCCGGCGCGTATGTCGAGCGCTTGCGCGTCATGAGTCGCACAACGCCCTGAAACAACAGGGAAATCAAGACCGATGCCGGGCCGAGCAGCCGATGAACGGATTTGTCATGTGTCCGGACAACAAAACGCGCGCCTCAGCGGGCGCGCGTCGTTGAATGTCGGGACTTGTGATATCACTACGCGGAAACGATGAAATCGCTCGCCGCAATGTCGGCCTTCGTCAGCCCAACCATGAACACGTAGTCGAAACCGTCGCCGAGAATGTAGAACGAACTGTCGCCGGCATCCCCAAGCGTACCGTTGCCGTTCGAATCGACGTCGAAACCGAAATCGCGCACATCGGTTCCCGCCGCCAAGCCATAGGCGGTGACGTCGATCTTGTCCTTGCCGCTCTCGAAATCGAACACGATGTCGTAGGAGAAAGCGCCGCTCATGCGTGGATCAACGATGATCGTGTTGTTGCCGTTGACGCCCGCATAGGCGTTTTCATCGGTCACGCCGAGCAGGTTGAGCGAGATCCAGTCGATGCCGTCGCCGCCACGGAAGGTATCGTTGCCGCCCCGGCCGAACATGATGTCGATGCCGGAATGCCCGGTGATGGTATTGTCGAAGATGCCGCCGATGATGGTGGTGCCAAGCGCGCCGGCCGCCCCTTCGGCAATCGTCAGGTATTCGCCGACATTGTAGACATCCCAGAACCATTCCGCCGTCGAAATGATTGTGTCCGAACCACCGAAGCCGAAGGCCGGGAACACGATGCCTTCGTCCACCAGATCGAATGTATCGTCTACCCGGTAGGTGTCGTTGCCGTCGCCACCGACGAGGAAATCTGCGCCAGTGCCGCCGTCGAGATCGTCATTGCCATTGCCGCCGATCAAGGAATCGACTCCGGCTCCACCCATCAGGGTGTCATTGCCTTCGCCGCCGTTCAGGTTGTCGCCGCCGGCGCCGCCATCCATGGTGTCGTTGCCGTCGCCGGAGAAGAACACGTCATCGCCGCCGTTCAGCGAAATGTTGTCATTGCCGGTCAGGTTGAATGCAAACCGCCCGTCGAACATGTAGCCTTCCGGCATGGCGTCCGCCGCATCGCTTCCCGAGAAGACCCAGTCGAAACTCTGCGCAAAGTTGACCGCCACTGTGTCGCCGCCGTTGACGGCTGCAAAAACGTCGGTCACGGGCACGCTGGTCTCGCCGGTTCCCTGGCTGACCTCGTTGATGAACATCTCGTAGCCGGTGATCGTGCCTCCGGTCGGGAAGCCGAAGAAGTAGGTCAACACGGTTCCAGTGACGTGGAATCGGATCGTGTTGGCCCCGCTGACAACGGTTGCGTCAAAATCCGTGGGTGTTGCGTTCGACAGCACCGGGTCGCCGACGACGGCCACCATCAGCGCCTCGAACGAGTTCATGGTCAGTGTCGAACCGGGGGCGACATTAAAACTTGCGGATGCCATGGTGTGGTGCCTTTCCCTCAAGAGTTAAGGCGTCGCGGCTACGCATTTCTGCGGCGTCCGCAACGCCTGCTGTAGGTTCTCTTCGCGCCCCGCAAAGACTTTAGCAGGAAGTCGCCCGTGCACAAATCCGCCTTTTTGAGTCCGACGAAATAAGGAAGGACGAGCCCGTTGTCGGGCGCGGCATGCAGAATGTCACCCAACCATTGTCGGCTCAGGTGTGATTGCCGGTCGCAATGTCCGTGTGACACTCCACCACGCAATCCTGCTTGACGGATCGGCAAGACGGGGCGTTGATCTGGATCAACAAAGAGATGAGAATTTCTGCATTCAGACGCTCAACCCACGAGAATTCAATATGATTTGGTATGCTTCCTGGCCGGCGATTGACGCGCACAGGGAGTCCGGACGCGGCTTGCCGTCACGTCACGATGAAATCGCCCGCCCTCAGATCCGCCTTCTCCAGCCCCACCATATAGACATAGTCCAGCCCGTCGCCGAGCGGGATGTAGCTGCTGCCGGCGCCATCGTTGACGACGCGCGCCAGCACCTGCGCGCCTGTGGTGAAGCCGTTGACTGACGCGTAGTCCGAAACGTCTATTCTGTCCTTGCCGCTCTCGAACTCGAAGACGATGTCATAGGAAACCGGCCCGGTTGCGCGGCGCTGCACGATGACAGTGTTGGCGCCGTTCACGCCGGCATAGGCGTTTTCATCGGTGACGCCGAGAGTGGAAAGGCTGATGTAATCGACGCCATCGCCAGCCATGTAGGTGTCGGCCCCGCCGCGCCCGAACAGCACATCTGTCCCGCCATGGCCGGTGATGGTGTTGTTGAAGATGCCACCGACGAGGGTGACACCGTCACCGCCGGCGTCCTCCGGAAACGTGGCAACGGAGAGGATTTCCACCACCGAAGTCACATCCCACCAGAAATCGGCGAACGACGCGACTCGGTCAACACCACCGAAACCGGCGGACGGGAAATAGAAGCCCTCATCGACCAGATCGAGACCGGAATCGACAATGTAGAAATCGTTGCCCTCGCCGCCGAGCAGCACATCGCCGCGAGAAATGTCTGCAACCGAATCGCTGCGCCCGTCGAGACGGTCGGCGCCCTTGCCGCCAATCAGCGTATCGGCCCCGTCGCCACCCACCAGCGTGTCATTTCCGTCGTTGCCTGCAATGAAATCATCGCCCGACAGGCCGAACACGGTATCGAAGCCGTTTCCGGCGGATATGATGTCATTGGCATGCGTCATTCCGGTCGGCCGGCCGTAGAGCACGGCGCCGCCATCCGGCCCTGCAATCGTCTGGTCGCGGCCATCCCAGATGCGCGCCACGATATTGTGGCACGCGCCGGTGTAGGCGGGACCGCCGCTTGTCCACACGAACATCAGCCGCCCGTCCGGCATGCGCGCCACATCGGGCTGGTATTGGTCGCCGGCGGTTGCTTCGTTGACCACAAACTCGTTGGACAGTTCGGGCGGCAACCACTGCCGGGCGACAATATCGTAACTTGCGCCGCGCGCCTGCCAGACCCCGACATACCCGGTGTCGGTCTGCGGCAAGGCCACGATCTCGACATCGGCCTGCGCCGCGCCAAGCACGGTCTGGTTGAGTTGTACGACGATGTTGGCGTTGGCGCCGGTCGAATCGAGCACCTGGGCGTTGATCGCGCTTGGCGACAGGGCGTCGGCAAATGCGATTTGCACATAGTTGCCGTCGCCGGTCTGGGCGATTGCGCCTGCGGAAACGAAACCGAAATTGCCGTTCGGTCCGAAGTAATTGCTGCCGCCGTTCGTCCGGACGGTCGCGAGGCCAAACAGCTTGCCTGCATTGAAGTCGGGGGAAGACACGGATGCTGTGAGCGTATTGTAGGTCAGCGCAAACCCGCCATCGGCGCCGGGGGCGAGGTTGACGCCGCCGAGACCATAGTTGTGGATATCCGATGAAATGACGAACCTGTTTTCGGCGATTGACGACACGCCATCGGCCGATCGCGTTTCGGTCTCGATGATCGCGTCGATCGGGCCGTCGCTCGGGCGCCCTGGCCGTGTTTCGTTGTACAAGGCTGCCAACGCGATGGTTCCATCCGCACCGACAGCAACGGAAGTATCGACGATGCGGGACGTGAAGAACCGGGTTTGGTCCGAACCCACCTCCGTGACCGAACCGTTGCGGTCGACCACCCGAAAGTATTCACCGGACCAGGTACCGTAGGGTGGCGCGCCGGAACCGTTGTAGTTCACCCCGTAGTGGACGGCAAAACTCCCGTTCGCCATTGCGGCCACGCTTGGCGCTGCCGGATCTCGCAATGTGAGCGCAAGATCCAGCGGCATTTCAAACGCGCCGCCGATCAAAGCGCCGGCTGCATCAAGCAGTTGCGCCTTCACGCCCGTATCGCTCGACCAGACGACAAGACTCTCGCCGAAGCGGTTGGTGGCGACCGCCGGCTGCCATTGCCTGCCGGCATCGCTGTTAACCGGAATGTCGGATGTCCAAGCCTGTGGCTGCGCCATGTCCCAACCTCACCCTTACGTAAGCTTTGGATGGCACGCGCCCGAAAAACTTTCAATTCCGTGGAACAGGCTTGCCCACTGGCATTTCTACCCGGGAGGATTGTCGCCGATCAAACGATGAAATCGCTGGCGCTCAATTCCGCCTTCTCAAGCCCCACCATGTAGACATAGTCCAGCCCGTCGCCGAGCGGGATGTAGCTGTTGCCGGCGCCGTCATTGACCACCCGCGCCAGCACCTGCGCGCCTGTGGTAAGGCCATTGACCGTTGCGTAGCTGCTTACATCTATTTTGTCCTTGCTGCTCTCGAACTCGAACACGATGTCGTAGGAGACCGGGCCGCTCGCCCGCTGTTGCACGATCACGGTATTGACGCCATCGACGCCGGCATAGGCGTTGGCGTCGGTCAGCCCGAGTGTGGACAAGGAGATGAAGTCGATGCCGTCGCCAGCGATGTAGACATCGCCGCCGCCACGCCCGAACAGCACGTTGGTGCCCGAGTTGCCGAGCAGGAAGCCGGAGAACACCGACCCCACCAGCGTCGTGCCGTCATTGCCGGGATCGACAGCGGTTTCGGCGATCTGCAGCACGTCGCCGGCCGAATAGAAGTCCCAGTAGAAATCGGCGGTGGAAACGATCGTGTCGACGCCGCCGAAGCCGAATTGCGGGAAGACGATGCCCTCATCGACCAGATCGAGGGGGCTGTCGACATGGTAGGTGTCGTTGCCGGCGCCGCCGAGCATGACGTCGCCGAAATCGGTCGGATTTGTCCAACCGTCCAGGTCATCGTTGCCGCCGCCTCCGATCAACCAGTCGATACCTTCATCGCCAAACAGGACGTCGTCGCCGTCGGCGCCAAACGACTTGATCTGGGCGGCGGTCGCGCCGCCCATTATCATGAGGTCGTTACCGCCCTTCGCGTCGGTGATCGTTCCCGCAGCGGCATCCATCTTGAAGTAGGCAAACAGCGCCGGGTCGCTCGTCGCAGCCAGCGGCTTGTTCCAGTTGACGGCGATTTCGGCATCCGTGCGCACATCGGAGAAGAAGCGGATATCACCGACGCCGCCCGAAAACGGGCTGATCGTCTCGATCGGCGTGCTGGGCGTCTTCAGCCACTGCCCCATGACGAGATCGCCACCCTGATCGATCGCCCGAGCCGCGCCCGAAGAAAGGATGGTGTCGCGCAGCACGCCGTCGAAATAGACCTTGTAGAAGCCGGCATCCGCATCCTTGCTGATTGAAAGGCGATGCGCGCCGCCATCCAGCAGTTCCGCGGTCTTCACATTGGCGGTATGGGCGGTGGCGCCGAAATAGAAGAAAATCTCGTCATCCGGCCTGCCATCGCCAGCAATGATCATGCCATCGCCGAAGGCATCAGTTGCATAGCGCAGCAGCTCGGCGCGCGGGCTGAATTCGTCGAACTTCTCCGAGGCGTGCACCATGAATTCGACGGTCATCGAGTTAAGGCCCGCAGGCATCGCAAATGCGCCGTCGCTGCGCAGATACTGCTGTGTTTCGTCGCCGGCGTTCATGTAGAACAGATCCATGCCGGACCCGGCGGCGTTGTCTCCGAACAGGACGTCGTTGCCGAGGCTCCCGTTCAAGAAGTCTCCGCCGCCGCGTCCTTCGATGCGGTCATCGCCGTGGTAGCCTGGCATCTGGTTGTCCGCCGAGTCGCCGCGCATGACGTCGTTCGCATTCGACCCGCCGACATTTTCGACCGATGCAAGTTCGTTGCGGTGCGAGAAACCGGTTTCCGGCGCATAGAACGACGCCACGCCGGTCACCAGATCGACCGAGAGCCTCTCGAGAACTGGCAAAGTGTAGTCGCCGGGCATGAGATTGATCGTCGGGGAATACACCAGGATGTCGTTTCCATCACCGCCGTTGATCGAATCGTTGCCGAGGCTTGCGAGGATGTAGTCGCTGCCCGCGCCTCCGAGAATCGTGTCATTGTCGAGGTTTCCGTCGAGCGCATCGTCGCCTGCGCCGCCGACGATGAAGTCGTTGCCGGCGCCACCGGCAACTTTGTCACTGCCGCCGCCGCCGACAAAGTTGTTGCTTGCTTCGTCGCCGAGAATTTCGTCGGCCAGTCCGGTGCCGATCACATCCTCCACCAGATACAGGTTCTGCATGTCGAGCGGCGTTTCAACGCTGAAGAAAGTGACGACGTTTTGCGACGCGTTGAAGTACAGGCTGTCGGCCACCGCACTGGCGTCGAGCAGATCGCGTCCCGACCCGCCATTGATGGATGACGGGAAGCCCGGATTGGCAACGATCACCAATGTGTCGTCGCCAATCTCGCCGAAAAGCGCGTCGCCCTCGCGGCCGCCATGGATCGTGTCGTCGCCGAAACCACCCCACAAGTCGTCACCATCTTCGGGATCGTCGCTGCCATTGCCGAAAATCGTGTCATCTCCTTGTTCGCCGTAGATGACGTTGCGCTTGCCGTCGCCGCCGAGCGTGTCGCCAAATGTGGAGCCGAAGAGAACCTCGAAACCGGTTACAGTCTTGCCTTCCGCCCAGCCGGTCTGCGCGGGTATCCTTGGGTCAGTCGTCAACATGGAGATGGCAACTCCGCCATCGGCCTTGCGAAAATCCAGCTGATCGTAATCGCCCGATCCACCATCGTAATGATCCGCACCGCGCGAAGCGATGACGAAGTCATCGCCGCCGCCGCCATAGACAACGTCATCGCCCTCGCCGCCGTCGAGTACGTCGTTGTCCGGCGTCGGCTGCGTCCATGCGTGGTTCGGCACGGAGATGTTGATCATATAGGTGGCGTGGTTCGGAATGTTGCCGTCGGCGCTGGTCGGATCGCCGACATGGAACGTGACGGTCTTGCTCGCGCCGGTGCTGTTGGTCCACTGAACATGGTGATCGTTCGCCGCGTCGGTCGTCGAGGTCGAGCCGACGCTGCCGCGCCCGCCAAGCGTGCTGTTGCGCGAACTCATGAAGGTCACGCCCGCCGTGTCGCTGACGATGATGTTGCGGAACGCGATGCCGCCGAACGGGCTGTTGCCGTAGTCGAGGTCGATCGTCAGCGAACTGCCTTCGGGCACGGTGACCTTGAAGTAGTTCGGCGCACCCGTACCCTTCCCAAGCACTGTCGTGTAGGGGATCGACGTGTTGCCGACATCGGGGTTTTCCAGCGTCGACCACAGATGCGTGGCGTCGAGATCGAACGCCGTCTCGGCTGTATTGTTCTCATCGCCGGCGTCGAAGGTGACGGGAGCATGATCGCCGAAGATCACGTCGTTCCCGGCAAGGCCGTTGATCGTCTCGCCTTGGATGCTGAGACCCTCCGAAGCCAGGATGGTGTCAGGCGCGTTCTCGCCATTCGTCAAGCCGCCAGTGAATGCAAGCATGTTGGACATTGCTTCTCCAGATACTTTCCGCCACGCCTCCAGCGCAGTCGTGTTCGATTTCGACGAAGATTTCCCGGACGCGGCCCGGCTGTCCTCCTGCCATGCAGTTTTTTCATACGATAAAGTCGCTGGCGCTCAGTTCCGCCTTCTCCAAACCCACCATGTAGACATAATCCAGCCCGTCGCCGAGCGGGATGTAGCTGTTGCCGGCGCCATCGTTGACTATTCGGGCCAGCACCTGCGCGCCAGAGGTGAGGCCGTTGACTGACGCGTAGTCTGATACATCGATCTTGTCCTTGCCGCTCTCGAACTCGAACACGATGTCGTAGGAGACCGGGCCGCTCGTCCGTTGCTGCACGATTACCGTGTTGACGCCGTCGACGCCGGCATAGGCGTTGGCGTCTGTCAGCCCGAGCGTCGACAACGAGATGAAGTCGATGCCGTCGCCGGCGATGTAGACATCGCCGCCGCCGCGCCCGAACAGTACGTTGGTGTCCGAATTGCCGACAAGGAAGCCGGAGAACACCGACCCCACCAGTGTAGTTCCATCCGCGCCCGGATCGACGGCAGTTTCCGCCACCTGCAGGATGTCGCCGGCCGAGTAGTAATCCCAGTAGAAATCGGCGGTGGAAACGATCGTGTCGACGCCGCCGAAGCCGAATTGCGGGAAGACGATGCCCTCGTCGACCAGATCGAGCGCGCTGTCGACAAGGAAGGTATCGTCGCCCGACCCGCCGACCATGATATCGCCTTGCGTATCTGGATTGGCGCCGCCGTCGAGCGTGTCTCTGCCACGGCCGCCGATCAGCGTGTCGAAGCCGTCGCCGCCATTGACGATGTCGTTGCCGTCAGTGCCGGCGAAATGGATGTTCTCCGCCGTCATGCCGCCGGAAAGCAGCAGCGCCTTACCGCCCTTTTTGTCGTCGATCGTACCGGCCAGCGCATCGGCCTGCCAGTTGGCGACGAGATTGGCGTCGGTGAACGACGTCAGTTCCTTGCCGGCAAACTGCGCGATCTCGGCATCGGTGCGCACATCGGAGAAGATGCGGAGGTCGCCGTAGCCTCCCTTCATGATCTGGCTGGCGTTGAACCCGCCGCCGACCGTGTCCTGGTCCTGGCCGAAGACCAGAGCCCCGCCCGCGTTGAGCGTGATGTCGGCCGCACCACTGTCGATCGTGTCGACCAGAGCGCCGTCGAGGTAGAGCTTCATCAGGTTGTTGGCCGCGTCGACCGAGAGCGACAGCCGATGCATCGCGCCGTCCATCAGTTGCGCGGCATGGATGGCGGTGGAAAAGACAGTGTCGTTGATCTCGATCGCCATCTTCTGCGCCGGGTTCGAGTAGCCGTACAGCATCAACGCATCCTGTCCGGACGCCGTCATGTAGGATAGGAACACTGCATCCGGGCTGCCGGACATGAACGGCTCGGATCCCTGCACCATCATTTCGATCGTGAAGGAACCCGTCGGCATGGCGAAACCGCCATCGCTGCGCATGTACTGGCTCGTTGTCGCGCCGGCATTGACGAAGGCCATGTCGACGCCTTCGCCGATGATCGAATCGCCGAAGATCACGTCGTCGCCAAGCCCGCCGCTGATGTTGTCGGAACCGCCGCGCCCTTCCAGCACGTCGCCGCCCTCGCCGCCGACGAGATTGTTGATGTAGCCATCGCCGCGCAGGATGTCGGCAGAATCCGTGCCGATCAGGTTCTCGATTGCAAACATCGTGTTGCCGTGGCGAACGGTATCACCGTCGCGGGTGAAGAAGGCGCGTCCGGAAAGCAGGTCGCCGATCATCGAGCCCGGCGTCTGGTTCGGCGCCCAGCTTGGCGAACCGTCGGGATCGTCGCCGTCCATCACCTTGTCGAAGGAAACGGTATCCTTGCCCGCGCCGCCGAACATCGTGTTCTCGCCGATGCCGCCGAAGAACAGGTCGTCGCCGTCGCCGCCGGCCATGCGGTCGTTACCGTCATTGCCATGCAGCACGTCGTTGCCGCCGGCGCCGGAGAGCGAATCGTTGCCCCATTCGCCGGTGATGCGGTTTGCGGAATTGTCGCCAATCAGCGTATCGTTCTTCAGCGTGCCGCGCAGATTCTCCACGCCCTCGAAGGTGTTGCCGGAAAAGCCGTTCGCCTTGGTCTGTTCGGCGAGGTTGACGGTGACGCCGACATTGAACCCGGCATAATCGACCGTGTCGATATCCGCGCCGCCGATCATGTGGTAGCGCCCGTCCATCAGCGGCTGGAACAGATCATTGCCCGCACCGCCATCCATCGTGTTGTTGCCGCCGCCGACGCCGTGACCGCCGATGAGGCGGTCATTGCCCGTTCCGCCGCGCAGGATGTCGTTGCCGGTACTGCCGACGATCTGGTCGTCGCCCACACCGCCATCGGCGATATCGGCCATGGCGGGGTCAGAGTTGGCAAGGGTGAAGATCGCGTCGCGCCCGTCGCCGCCATGAAGCGTGTTGACGGCGCTGCTGCCCCAGATCAGGTCGGCGAACCGCGAGCCGATGACGATCTCGAAATTCGACAGCGTTTTCGGATCCTTGCTGGCGTAGTCGAAGGTTACCGGGTCGATGTCGCCCGGGAAATGGCCCTGCGACAAGCCATTGGCATAGATCGTCCACTCGCGCTCGCTCATGGAAAAATCGATCGTGTCGACACCGCCGCCGCCGTCGATGGTCTGGGCGCCGTCATCGTCCACTTTCACGAGATCGTCGCCATCGCCCGCCCGCACGACAGCGCCCCCGGCGCCGGGATCGATGCTGTCGTTGCCGTTGCCGCCCAGCAAGACGTCGGCGGCATTGTCCTGCGCACCGAGCCCGGTGATCGTGTCGTTGCCGTCGCCACCGCTCAGGGTTTCGGCAAGCGCGGAACCCTTGAGGATGTCGTTGCCCTTTGAGCCGACAAATTCCTCGATGTTCTCGAAGATATCGGCGCCGACGGACGCGCCGGCGCTGTTGAACTTCTTGACAGATGAGGCCGCGACATCGATCTCGACACGCGCCGGCAACAAAAGCCCGTAATCGGATTCAAGGAAACCGAGCGTCGGCAAGCCGGCATATTGCGTGCTGTCAGTGGCGGCCGGCGCGTACCGGGTGGCCCCCCAGGTCGGGCCCCCCCCGCCATACCACAGCGCGTCATGTTGGCCGCCACCATCGACCGAATCATTGCCGCGCCCGCCGACGATGATGTCGATATCGTCGCCGCCGCGCGAGACGTCGTTGCCGTCGCCGCCGACCAGCTGGTCTCCGCCCTTGCCGCCCTCCAGCGTGTCGTTGCCGGCAAAGCCGTTGATCCGGTCGCCGCTGGCATCACCCAACAGCAGGTTTGCCGCGCTGCTGCCCCACAGCCAGTCGGTCTTCGTGCTGCCGACAAGGTTCTCGACCGCAATGAAGGTTTCGACATTGACGAACGGCGTGCGAGCCGCATCCGTGTTCAGCGACGCATAGTTGATCGAGTTTCCGCTGCTGGCGAGCGTCGCCGTGTCGATGCCCGCGCCGCCGTCGAATGTGTCGTTGCCCGGTCCGCCATCCAGCCAGTCATTGCCGGCGCCGCCCTGCAGCGTATCGGTTTCGCCCTTGCCCTCAAGATAGTCGTTGCCGCCAAGTCCGCGCAGCAGGTCCGCCCCTGCCCCGCCGAAGATGAAGTCGTTGTTGGCCGTACCGTCGACGGTATCCGGCACGGTATCGGCGATGAAGAAGTTCTGGAAATCGGCGAAATCGACCGCGCGATCCAGAAACACCACCTTTTCCACTCCGGTGATGCGATCCGTGCCCTGCAGCCTGAACGCCGGCGTGCGATTGGCATGCGTGGCGATCAGCGTCGCGCCGTTGTCGGCCAGGGAGAACGAAAACTCGGTGAGCGGCGCCAGCAACACCACGGAATCGTATCCCGCCCCGCCATCGATCGAATCGTCGCCCACCCCGCCGATCAGCACGTCGTTGCCAGCGTTGCCGCGCAGCGTGTCGTCGCCGAGGCCGCCGGCTACCAGGTCGTCGCCGGCCAAGGCATCGAGCAGCGTGCCCGGATTGTCATCTGTGTTGTCATCGTCACCGATGACGAGGTTTCCATTGGCATCCGGCGGTTGGTTGAGCGCCCCAAGGATCAGGTTGCCGAGAGTATTGTCGGCCAGATCGTCGATTGCATCGCCAAGCGGATCGAACAGCGTCGCGATTGCGTCGCTCAGTTTCTGAAGTTCTGTCTCGAGCGCCGCGAATGGCGCGATCGTCGGCAGGTTGATGGAATCGAGTATTCCCTGGATCAGCTTCTTGACGCCGAGCGCATCGAGGATCGGATCGAGGATCGGCGAGACCACTGCATTGAACACGAAGTCGATGGCGTCGAGCGCCCATTCGATCGGCCTTACCACCGCCTGGACCGCTTTCAGCGGCCCGCTGAGGAAATCAAGGCTGCCGACGATGTCCTGGATGGTGTTGAAGATGGCGATCACCGCCTTGGCCGGCGACAGTATGCCCGAAAGCGCGTTGGCCACCGCCGCCGCCGCGTTCTCTGCCACATTGATCGCATTGGTGATCGTCGCGGCCGTATCGTTGACCGGCTTCACCACCGCATTGGCGTTCGCCACCGCGGCGGAGGCTTGTGTCGGCAACGGCGTCAGCTCAACCGCATCAACCGCATCGTCAATGCCCGCCTTGATGGAATAGATCTGGTCAAGCGATTCCGACAAGGTCACCAGTTGCAGGCCGATGATTGCTTTCTGGATCGAGATTGCATCCGACAATGGCTTGAACTTGCTGTCCAGCTTTTCTGCCGACGCCTCGACTTCCCTGGCGCGGTTTTCGACCGCCTCGAGCAACTCGCCGAGCGGCTTAGTCAGCCCCTTCAACGGCCCGATCTTGCCGACCAACTTCAATACCGTTTGCAGGCCGGTGGCGACCTTTTCGAGCCTGTCGGCATTGGTGTCGATCTGCTTCAAGACAAACAGCGCGCCGCTGACAACCGAAAGCGTGGTGTCCACGACCTTGAGCGCGTTGTAGACGGTCAACACGGTGCTGCGCGCGCTCTCGAGATGTCCCTGATAAATCTTCAGTTCACTGGCCATGGCTTAGTGCTCCTTGCGGGAGAAAAGGGGGATCGGCGCGACTTCGGGCCTGAGACAGGGAGATCGCGGAATGCGCAGCGCAAAGACGCGGGCAGCCAGACGGCCGTCCGGGCGATGCAGGTGGAGGCGAAGCGCGTGAACAGCTGTGGTCGAAACCACCTGTCCGCCGGCTTCCGCCGCAGGCACGCGATCGAGAAAACGCTGCATGTTGCCGATCCTGTTCGCCCCAGTCTGGTGAGGTTACGGAGCGACGGCGGGTGCGGCAATCAGGTGATCACCCCATTTTGCTTTCCGGGATGATTGACGTTGCGCCGGGAGAATGCCGACCAACCGGCTGCCGAATTGCCGGAAACTGCGGTTTGGTCGTCCCGGGCCTTGTACCCATATGCGCCAAGTTTGAGGTGTGTGAGCGCTGTGTGAGGCGGCAGCGCTCCCTACTCCCCCTTGATGGAGGAGGTGGCCGCGAAGCGGTCGGAGAAGGTGAACAGGTGCAATCCCAAGCGGTTTGATACCCCACTCCCGGCTTTGGCCAGACCCTCCCCATCGAGGCTACGGGATTCGCACATTCTGGAATTTCTGGAATTTGCCATTTCCCCCTTCTGTCCTGCCGGACATCTCCCCCACAAGAGGGCCGATTGGCTTGTGGCCATTGCCGTGCGCATCACCAGCAAATTCCAATTTTCAACGGACTGCGGTTTCAGGCGCAAAAGCCTGTCGTTTCCCTGCAGGTGGTGTAACGGCGACCGCTATGCCCATCGCATCGCCGGTCCGGTGAACCGGTCATGTAACCCCGCCAGAAATGACGTTTACGTAACCTGTCGTAACTACCCGTAACGTATCTCTTTCAAAGCGGTTTGGCTATCAGATCGTTGCCGCGGCGGTCACGTGAACATCCTGTTCCGGGGGCAAAGAGCAGGGAGGTTCCGTGTGGGGCCCGCCGCGCACCTTGCGAGCCAAAGCAAGTGGGGCAAACAAGCGCCGGGAGCCGAAAGGCTTCCGGCGTTTGCGTTTCCGGCGTCAACTAGCACAGAAAACAGCCGCGCCAGCGCAGCGCCGATCCGGCGCAATCGCCCTTTGCCTGCGCATGACGCCGGCAGCGCACGACCCGTCACATATACAGCGCCTCGCCCTCCATGCCCGCATAGAGCGAAGCAACTTGCTCGCCATAGCCGTTGAACAGCAAGGTAGGCACTTCCTCGCCCGTGTGCAGGATGCGCTCGCGCGCCTGACTCCAGCGCGGATGCGGCACATCGGGGTTCACATTGGCCCAGAAACCGTATTCGCCCGGCCCGGCCTGCATCCAGAACGACTTCGGCATTTCGTTCACAAACGAGATCCGCGCAATCGACTTGATCGACTTGAAGCCGTATTTCCACGGCAGCGCCAGCCTGAGCGGCGCGCCGAACTGGTTGGCGAGCGGCTTGCCGTAGGCGCCGGTCACAAGGAAGGCGAGGTCGTTCGTCGCCTCTGCCAATCTGACGCCCTCGACATAGGGCCAGGGATACCAGACCTGTTTTTGGCCCGAGGCCATGGCGGGATCGAGAAACGTCTCGAAACGCACGAACTTCACGTCCGAAGCGGGCTTTGCCAGCGCCACCAGCTTGGCCAGCGGAAAACCCGTCCACGGCACGGTCATCGACCAGGCCTCTACGCAGCGATGGCGGTAAAGCCGCTCTTCCAGCGGCAGCTTGCGCACGAGTTCGTCGAAGGCGAGCGTCAACGGCTGTTCGACAGCGCCGTCGATCGTGATGGCCCAGGGCCGCGTCACCAACGCCTGCGCCGCCTTCCATATCTGCTTGTGCGAGCCGAATTCGTAGAAGTTGTTGTAGGTGGCGTTGATCTCCTCTGGCGTCAGCGCGCGGTCGAGCGCAAACGCCTCGTTGCGCGCAGCCGGATAGAGGTCGGCGTTCGGATCGCCTGCGGCAGGCGCCGGAGGGCCGTCCGCCGCCCTGCCGCGCGCGCCGCCCCCCACCCCGACCCG
>CALMYO010000103.1 GCA_937873685.1 uncultured Paracoccaceae bacterium | reverse complement strand
CCGCGCGCATGGCGGGCGAGATTGGCGAGCGTGATGTTGTCGCGGATTGGCCGCGACAGCACCGCGCCCTGTTCCTGCCGGTCTTCCGGCACATAGGAAATACCGGCGGCGATCGCATCCGACGGCGAGGCGACTGTCAGCTCTTGGCCTTCCAGCGTCACCCTGCCGCGCGTCGGCGGCGAAATGCCGAACAGCCCTTGCATCGCCTCGGTGCGGCCTGCGCCGACCAGCCCGTAGAAGCCAAGGATCTCGCCGCGACGAAGCGTGAACGACACGTCGGCGTATTCGGTGGCGTTGGTGAGGCCCTCCACTTCAAGCACCGCCTCGCCGATGGCGACCTCGCGCTTGGGGAACACCTGGTCGACCGGCCGGCCGACCATCAGGCGCACCAGTTCGCTCTCCGTGACCGAGGCAATCGGCCCCTCGCCGACCTTCTCGCCATCGCGCAGGCAGATGAAAGAGTCTGCGATGCGAAAGATTTCGTCGAACTTGTGGCTGATGAACAGGATGGCCCGTCCCTCCGCCTTCAACTGCGCCACTATGCGGAACAAATCGTCGATCTCGTTGGCGGAGAGTGCGGCGGTCGGTTCGTCCATGATGACGACGCGGGCGTCGTGCGACAGGGCGCGGGCGATTTCCACCATGTGCTTTTGCGCAACCGACAGCGATTTCAGTGGCGCGGCGGGCGAGAAATCCGCCTCGATGCGCGCCAGCAATTCCGCCGTGGCGCGCCGCATCGCCGGCCAGTCGACCAACCCGCCGCGACCGGTCGGCATGTGGCCGGTGAAGATGTTCTCGGCGACCGACAATTCGTCGAACATCACCGTTTCCTGGTGGATCGCGGTGATGCCGGCCGCCCAGGAATCGCGCGGCGAGGCAAAGGCGCAAGGCTTGCCGTCCACGCGCACCTCGCCCTGGTCGGGCATGTAGATGCCCGTGAGGATCTTGACGATGGTGGATTTTCCCGCGCCGTTCTCCCCGATCAGCGCCGTCACCTTCCCGGCCTCAAGCGCAAGCGACACGTCGTTCAGCGCGCGAACGCCGGGAAAGCTCTTGGAAATGCCGGTGAGGGTGAGGATTTCGGGCATGGATTACTCGCCCTTGCGAAGGGCCATTCTCGCCGGAGGATCGGGATGATTGCCGACGATCCATGCTCCCTCCTCCCCCTCAATGGGGGAGGTGGCCGCGAAGCGGCCGGAGGGGGTTGGACCTGTCGTGTCACCCCACCCCCGTTGCTTCGCAACGGACCCTCCCCATGGAGGGGAGGGATGGAGCATTCTTCTGGAGCGCGGGCTATCCTGCACCGGGACCGCCCGGTTGGAAGCCGACGCCGCAATCAGAAGATCTTGGCGAACTCCTCGACATTGCTCTTGTCGAACACGAAGGGCTCGCCCATCACGCATTCGCCGCCGGCGCCGACCGTGGTCTTGCCCTTCTTGCCCATCGACAGTTCCTTGCCTTCCGAGGCGTCGGCGCCGCCCAGGATGTCGGCCATGATCATGGTCGAGGCGTAGCCGTATTCGACCGGGTTCCAGATCGCGAAGGTGTCGCAGGCGCCGGCCAGCACGTAGTCTTTCATTTCGGACGGCAGGCCGAGACCGGTGATGAACACCTTGCCGGTGAGGCCGCCGTCGACGATCGCCTTGGCGCCGGAACGGATGCCGATGGTGGTCGGCGAGATCACGCCCTTGAGGTTGGGATAGGCCTTCACCAGCCCCTGCATCTCGCGGTAGCTCTTGTCGTCCTGGTCGTCGCCATAGACCGTCGCCACCAGCGGCATCTCGGCGTATTCCGGCTTCTTCCATTCCTCCTTCATGGCCTCGATCCAGGCGTTCTGGTTGGTCATGGTGGAGGCGGCCGACAGGATGGCGACCTCGCCCTTGCCGCCGAGCGTCTTGGCGATCATCTGCACCTGCTTGGCGCCGATCAGCGGCGTGGACGAAGCCGACAGGTGGACGATGCGGCCGTCCGGGGCGATGGCCGAATCGAAGCTCATCACCTTGATTCCGCGCTGTGCGGCCTTCTTGCCGACCGGAACCAGCGCGTCGGCGTCGTTCGACGACACGATGATGCCGTCGACCTTCTGGGCGATCTGCGCGTCGATCACCGCGATCTGCTCCTCCGCAGTCGGCTTGGCCGAAGCGGTATAGATGATCTCGATGCCGCCGAGCTCGGCCGCCGCCTCCTTGGCGCCGTTGGCGCAGGCGTCGAAATAGCTGTTGCCGAGGTTCTTCACGATCATCGCGATGCGCTTGTCGGCGGCGCGCGCGCGCGTGGTGATGATGGCCGGCGCGGCGGCGGCGAATGTTGCGCCGCCGGCGAGCTTCAGCAGTGTACGACGTGTCGTCTTCATGGCGGTTTCCTCCCTAGCCATTTGCATTGCACATGCCGGCGGCCGCCGGCGCATCGTCCGCTCACGCGGCGGAAGCGATCCTTTCATCCAGCGGCGCTAGGATGACCTCTATCCCCGCCTGCTGCAACATCTCGATTGACGCCTGCGGCGCGCCACTGTCGGTCACCAGCACGGATACGTGCGATAGCGGGCAGACCACGAGGCTGCCCTTCGGCTCGAACTTCGACGAATCTGCCAGCACGACCAGCCGTTCGGCCCGTTTCAGCAGCTTGGCCTCGGCGCGCGCGATCAACGGGTCGGCCTCCACGATGCCAAGCGAGGTGATGGCGGCGGCGCTCATGAACATCGTCGTGGCGTGCAGGTTCTGGATCGCATCGTCTTCGAAGGGCGACAGGATGATGCCCTGTTCGCGATAGACCTCGCCGCCGGGCATCGTGATGCGGTTTTCACTGCCGCGGATCAGCGCCTCGGCGATCGGCCACGAATTGGTCAGGATGTTAAGCTGCCGGCGGCGCAGGAAATCGACCATTGCGTACGTCGTCGTGCCGCCGTTGATGATGATCGATTCGCCGTCGGTGACGAGATCGCAGGCGGCGGACGCGATGGCGCGCTTGGCCTCGGCGTTCTTCACCCGCTGGGAGGAGAAGGTCGGCGCGCCAAGCACGGCCGGCCGGCCTTCCTCATACGCGGAGATGCCGCCATGCACGCGCCTTGCCAGCCCGTCCTGCTCCAGCCGCGCCATGTCGCGCCGCAGCGTCGCGCTCGATGCGCCCGTCGTTTCCATCAGGTCGCGCACCGACGCAAAGCCGTGCGCGCGGAGCGCGGCGAGAATGGCGGTGCGTCTGTCGTTTTCGCGCATGGAACCGGAGGCAAGGAGATCGACTGTCCGGCATTGAATGCACAAACGCTCACAAGCGTCAATCATTGTGAGCGTATTGCGTCGCAACAATTCAATATTGCGCCGCACAACGATAAATTCGCTCAACGTGCCGATTGACCGTGAGCGAATACGGTCATAATTTCGGCGCGACACATTGGCGAAGGAGGAGCGCCCGTGCCAGCAAATCGTCTGTCCAACCTGTGGGACGAAAGCCGCGCTGCGTCGATGAGCGAGCCGGAGCGGCTTCTCTATCGATCCAACCTTCTCGGCTCCGACAAGCGCATCACCAACTATGGCGGCGGCAACACCTCGGCCAAGGTGATTGCCGCCGACCCGCTGACCGGCGCCGATGTCGAGGTGCTGTGGGTCAAGGGATCGGGCGGCGATGTCGGTTCGATGAAGCTCGACGGTTTCTCCACGCTCTACATGGAGAAACTGAACGCGCTGAAGGGCATCTATCGCGGCGTGGCGTTCGAGGACGAGATGGTCGCCCTGCTGCCGCACTGCACATTCAACCTCAACCCGAGGGCTGCTTCCATCGACACGCCGCTGCATGCCTTCGTGCCGCGCGCCCATGTCGATCACATGCATGCCGACGCCATCATCGCCATCGCGGCTTCCGCCAACTCGCGCGAACTGACGCGCGAGGTGTTCGGCGACCGCATCGGCTGGCTGCCGTGGAAGCGGCCGGGCTTCGAACTCGGCCTGTGGCTGGAGGCGTTCTGCCGCGACAATCCGCAGGCCGATGGCGTGGTGCTGGAAAGCCACGGGCTGTTCACCTGGGGCGACAGGGCGCGCGCTTGCTGCGACCCCACCATCGACGTCATCAACGCGGCGACCGCCTGGCTGGAGCAAAAGACCGCCGGCAAGCCGGCCTTCGGCGGCGCCGTGCATGGGAGTCTTGCGCCAGCAGAACGCCGCCGCGTCGCTGCCGCACTGATGCCGGCGATCCGCGGCATGGTGTCGGGCGCCCAGCCGATGGTCGGCCATTTCGATGACAGCGAGGCGGTGCTCGAATTCGTCAACGCGCGCGACATGAAACCGCTTGCCGCGCTCGGCACCTCCTGTCCGGACCATTTCCTGCGCACCAAGATCCGCCCGCTGGTGGTCGATTTCGATCCGGCGAAGGCGGATGTGGAGGTCACGCTTGCCGGGCTTTCCGGCGCGGTGGCCGCCTATCGCAACGACTACGCGGCCTATTACGAGCGCTGCAAACGACCGGATTCGCCGCCGATCCGCGATCCGAACGCCGTGGT
The DNA here is from genome assembly GCA_937873685.1 of uncultured Paracoccaceae bacterium. Taxonomy (GTDB): domain Bacteria; phylum Pseudomonadota; class Alphaproteobacteria; order Rhizobiales; family Rhizobiaceae; genus CALMYO01. The sequence continues at coordinate 9,086 of CALMYO010000103.1, read as the reverse complement.
CTGGCTGGTGCCGGGCGTTGGCATGATCACTTTCGCGAAGGACAAGGCGACGGCACGCATCTCGGCGGAATTCTATGTCAACGCCATCAACGTGATGCGCGGCGCTTCGGCGGTGAGCGAATACCGCGGCCTGCCGGAACAGGAAGCCTTCGACATCGAATACTGGCTGCTGGAAGAGGCGAAGCTGCAACGCATGCCGAAGCCGAAATCGCTTGCCGGGCGCGTTGCGCTGATCACCGGCGGCGCCGGCGGCATCGGCTCTGCGACCGCACAGCGGCTGGCGGCCGAGGGCGCTTGCGTGGTGCTCGCGGACATCGACGCGCAGGCGCTGGGCGGCGTGGAGCAGGCATTTGCCGCAAAGTTTTCCACTGATGCGGTGCATGCAGTTACGATGAACGTCACCGACGAGAACGCAGTGGCGGAAGCCTTTGCCGACGCCTGCGTGCGCTTCGGCGGCGTCGACATCTTGGTGTCGAACGCCGGCATCGCCTCGTCTTCGCCGGTGGAGGACACGACGCTGGAATTGTGGAACCGCAACATGGATATCCTCTCGACGGGGTACTTCCTGGTTTCGCGCGAGGCGTTCCGGCTGTTGAAGCGGCAGAACATGGGTGGCTCGATCGTCTTCATCGCGTCCAAGAACGGGCTCGCCGCCTCGCCGGGCGCCTCGGCTTATTGCGCGGCCAAGGCGTCGGAAATCCACCTTGCCCGCTGCCTTGCGCTGGAGGGCGCGCCGTCGGGCATCCGCGTCAATGTCGTCAACCCGGATGCGGTGCTGCGCGGCTCCAAGATATGGACCGGCGAGTGGCTCGACGCCCGCGCCAAGGCCTACGGCAAGAAGGACCTGTCGGAACTGGAGGAAGTCTACCGCGAACGCTCGCTGCTGAAGCGTTCGGTGCTGCCGGAGGACATCGCCGAGGCGGTGTATTTCTTCTCCTCCGAGGTGTCGTCGAAATCGACCGGCAACATCCTGAACGTCGACGCCGGCAATGTGCAGGCGTTCACGCGCTGATGGACCTTTCTTCGTCCCCACTGCGGTTGTTCGGGCAGCCTCGACCCCCACTCCGGTCGCTTCGCGACCACCTCTCCCCCTTGCAGGGGTAGAGGAAGCGCCGAGTGGCGCCGCACGGCACTTCCTCTCCCCCACATCGTGGGGGAGAGGTGGTCGCGAAGCGACCGGAGTGGGGGGAGGCTTCAAGCCGCGAAGCGACCAGAGCGGGGGAGGCTTCAAGCCGCGAAGCGACCGGAGTGGGGGCTGCGAGAAGCGGCGAGACCCAATCGGAAAGCCCGATCCGACCACTCGGGCAGGGAGGAGAACGCATAAATGATCGATGCCACCGCAATTGCCGCCGACAACGACAAGCGCCGCGCCGCGCTCACCGACGACTACGCCGCGCTTGGCGCGCAACTCGCCCGCCGCGGCGTCGACATCGATGCCATCAAGCGCAAGGTCTCCGGCTATGGCGTTGCGATCCCTTCATGGGGCGCCGGCCCCGGCGGCCCGGGCTTTGCCCGCTCCCCGGGGCCGGGCGAGCCTCGCCATATCTTCGACAAGCCCGACGATTCCGGCGTGATCCACCGCCTCACCGGCGCAACGCCGACAGTCTCGCTGCACATCCCGTGGGACAAGGCCGATCCGGCCGACCTGAAGGCGAAGGCGCAAGAGGTCGGCCTGCGCTTCGACGCCATGAATTCCAACACCTTCCAGGACCAGCCCGGCCAGAAACACTCCTACAAGTTCGGCTCGCTCAGCCACACCGACGCGGCGACAAGGGCGCAGGCAGTCGACCACAATCTGGAATGCATCGAGATCGGCAAGGCGATCGGCTCGAAGGCGCTGACGGTGTGGATCGGCGACGGTTCGAACTTTCCCGGCCAGACGCATTTCTCGCGTGCGCTCGAACGCTATCTCGACGCCGCAAGGACCATCTATGCCGCGCTGCCCGCCGATTGGCGGCTGTTCACCGAACACAAGATGTACGAGCCGGCCTTCTATTCGACGGTCGTGCAGGATTGGGGCACCAACTACCTGATCGCGACCGAACTCGGCGAAAAGGCCTTCTGCCTCGTCGATCTCGGCCACCATGCGCCGAACGTGAACATCGAGATGATCGTTGCGCGGCTGATCGCCTTTCGCAAGCTTGGCGGCTTCCACTTCAACGATTCGAAATACGGCGACGACGATCTCGACACCGGCTCGATCGATCCCTACCGGCTGTTCCTCGTCTTCAATGAACTGGTCGATGCAGAACACCGCGGCGCGCCGGGCTTCGGTCCCGCCCACATGCTCGACCAGTCGCACAACGTGACCGATCCGGTCGAGAGCCTGATGGTTTCGGCGATGGAGGTGCAGCGCGCCTATTGCCAGGCGCTGCTGGTCGACCGCGCGGCGCTTGACGGATTCCAGCAGGGCAACGACGCGCTGATGGCGCAGGCGGCGCTGAAGACCGCCTTTCGCACCGATGTCGAGCCGATCCTCGCCATGGCGCGGCTGGACAAGGGCGCAGCGATCGACCCAGTCGCCGCCTACCGCGCGTCAGGTTACCGCGCGAAGGTGGCGGCTGAACGCCCGGCGGTTTCGGGTGGCGGCGGCGGGATTGTGTGAGGGGCTTCAGCGCCCTTCGATCCGATCCCCGCGCCACCCCCGCGCCCTTTCCAAATCCATCGCAAGTTCCACCAGTTCGTCCATGATGCGCAGTTGGAATGCGTCCGGCGGGGCTGATGTCACGCGCACATCCGGCGTCGGGTAGAGGCCCTGCCGCCACAGCAGTCGCTTGAAGAACCGGATCGACAGGTCGAGGTTCTGGTTGGAGAAGGCGAGCACCGGCAGCAGGCGGCGGAACTCCTCCACGGCGCCGGCGCGGTCGCCGGACCGGTAGCGCGAAACGATCGACACATAGGAAAAATGCATCCCCGTCGTCATGAAGGCGTCGACGCCGCGGTCGAGCGCCTCGATCAGCTGCTGTACCGCCCAACCGCCGCTGACGTGCAGCGCGCCGCCGGTCTCCTGCTTCAGGAACGTATATTTCGGGCCTGCATCCGCGGTCTCGACCTTCAGGTAGCGGAAGGCCTCGATCCGGCCGAATGCCTCGACCAGTACTGGGGCGGGGATGCCGCCGCCTGCCGCGTCGAAATCCTGCACCATGACCGGCAGGCCGGAAACATCGGCAAGCTCGGCGATCTCGGCTGACAAAGCGTCGACATCGTCGCCGGCGAGGCTCGCCAGCACGATGTCGCAGCCGAGCGCGGCAACCCGCCGGGCATTGGCGAGCCTTTCGCCCGCCGTCGCCGCCGATGCGCCGCCGACCACCGGAACGCGGCCGCCGACCGTCTCCACAACGGCAGCCACCATCGCTTCCCGCTCGCCAACCGATAGCAACGAGACCTCCGCCGCCATCGCGGGGACAAGGAAACCGGCGACGCCGGCCTCGAGCGCATAGGCCACATTGCGCTGCAGCGCGGCGAGATCGATTGCGCCCGCGGCATCGAAGGGCGTGTTGAGCACCGTGACGACGCCGCGCATGTCGAGGCGACCCGCCATGGTCATCGATTGGGCTTGGCGCCGAAAAAGCTGCCGGTCGAAGCGGAAGTCAGAGCTTTCACTTTCCCCATCGCAGCGCCAGAATGTCGAGTTCGCGTGCAAGCTGCAGCAACCGCGCCGTGGTGCGTTCGGAAAGCGGCTTCAGCGGGTGGCGCACGTGGTCTGATTTGATCACCCCGCCATGCCGGAACACGGTCTTGGTGGCGCGCAGGCCGCATTGCCGGTTCTCGTGGTTGATCAGCGGCAGGCAGGCCTGCCAATGCGCCAGCGCGGCAGCCTTGTCGCCGGCGAGGTAGTTCATCACGATCGGGCGGATCTTTTCCGGAAACAGCGCCGAGGTCATGGTGCCGGTGGCGCCGGCGTCGAGATCGGCCAGCAGCGTCACCGCCTCCTCGCCGTCGAACGGTCCCTTGATGCGGTCGCCCGCCGCCTCGATCAGCGCGGCCAGCTTGTCAGCCGCAAACGGGCATTCGATCTTGAAATAGCTGACGTTTTCCAGTTCGCGCGCCATCCTCGCCATCAGGTCGACCGGCAGGTTGACGCCGGAAAGAGGCGCATCCTGCACCATGATCGGGATCGAGATCGCATCGTTCACCGCCTTGAAATGCTCGTAGATGCCCTGCGGCGCCGGAACCAGCCCGACACCGTGATAGGGCGGCATCATCATCACCATCGCCGCGCCCATCGCTTGCGCGGCCTTGGCGCGGGCGACAACGATCCCCGTGGAGAAATGGCTGACCGTGACGATCACCGGCACGCGGCCCGCCGTGTGTTCGAGGCTGAGGCGCATCAGCGTCGCGCGCTCCTCGTCCGACAGCAGGAACTGCTCGGAATAATTGGCAAGGATGCAGATCGCATCGACGCCCTGGTCGATCATGCAGTCGATCACCCGGCGCATGCCGTCGGTGTCGAGGCCGCCGTCATCGTGAAACGGCGTTGGCGCGATCGGCAGGATGCCGGTGAGGGGCTTGGTCATGTAGCTTTCCTTGCTGGTGCCTTGGCGTGTCCCCGGTAACTTTGTCATTGAACCGGCAAAGCGCCAAGCCCGTTCTGCTTCGCTGTCGCGTGTTCATGTCGCAACTGCGCCAAGCCGGTTCTGGTCCAGCCAGCGTCCCAGTTTCTTCAATTGCGTCGCGAAGTTCCTCACCTCATCCGGATCGATCGCCCCGAACGTGCGAAAGAGATCGGGACCAATGTCCCTGTATATCGTGTCCAGGAGCTCAGCCGCCGCCGGCGTTGGCGTGACATGGCGCGATCGCTTGTCGTGCGGATTGCCAGCAAGATCGATCAGGCCGAGATTCCGGAACTTTGCCAGGGCTTTCGTCACCGCGGGCTGTCCGACCTCGACGGCGGCCGCAATGTCGGTCACACGCATCCCGCCTGCGATGCGCTGCCGCGCGATGTGATGAAGGATGCTGAACTGCCCGGGAGTGAGCCCGTGCGGCTCAAGCAGCACATTCATGCGCGATCCGAACAACTGTGCGACGATGGAAAGCCAGGTCGCACATTCAGTGACCAGTCCGGCGTCAAGCTTCGACATTTTTTCGCGTCCTCGGGCTTGATTTGCATTCCAGAGAATATATTTACATTCCAAGGAATGCAACAGGAGCCTGCCAATGCCGTCGACAATCCTTGACCGGATAATCCGCCTGCCAGTTCTCGTTCACGCGATGGCGGCGACCGCCACCTTGGCCGCGTTTCAGGCGACCAAATCGGTGCTCGACGCCAGCTACGCCGCCTCGAAACACCCGGTCGACTACGCGACGGGCCAGACAACCTTCAGCGGTCCCAGGATAAAGGAGTACTATGCAACGATGCTCGACGCCGGTACGCTAGACATCTACCGCATGACCCAGCTCATCGACTTCGGCTTCATCGCAGCAATGGCCTGCATGGGGCTGTTCGTCTGCAGCTTGATCGCGCGCATTGGCCGCGATGGCAGTTGGGCGCGCAGGATTGGCTTCTGGGCTGCCGGCGCGATCGTGCTCGGCGCGCTCAGCGATGCAATCGAAAATGCGTGGTCATTCGTGATGCTGGCCAATCCCACAGGCTTCGCTGACTGGCTTGCGCTGCCTTATTCGGGCTTCGCGAGCGCCAAATTCGCGCTCATCACGCTTGGCATGGTCCTGACCATCGCAAGCCTGCTGACCGGGCTTGCCGGTCGGCTTGCCGGCAAGCCGCAAATCGGATGAGCCGGGCATGAGCCTGCCGACGCTTACTCGATGAACGGCTCGACGATGATGCGGCGGCCGAGCAGGAAGGCGTCGGCCACATGCATCATGGGCGCCATGTCCATGTCGCTCGCGCCATTGCGCACCAGTTCGGCCATGCGCGCATAAAGCCGCGGATACTCGCCCCCGAGCGGGTTGCCGGCTGAGAGCGCTTCGGCAGGCTGCGCCACGCCGTTTATCGCCAGGTTGGTGCCGCCGCTTGTCAGCGTCAGCGCACCGCCGTCAGTCTCGATGTCGATCGTCCAGGTCTGCTCGCCTTCTTGGCGGAAATCGAAAGTCGCAGATACACTGGCGTCGTGCGGGTGGAAGAACGCGAGTTCGGCCGCGATCGGCGTCTCGCAGTTTTCCGGGAAGTACAGTTCGGCCGAAGTGAGGTGGATCGCATCGGGCAGGATTTCGGTCACGATGGACAGGGCGTTGATGCCGGGGTCGAACACGCCGAGCCCGCCCGCCTGCCAGATCCATGTCTGGCCGGGATGCCAGCGGCGCACGTCTTCCTTCCACGTCACGACAAGGCTTTTCAGGCGCTTGCCGGCAAGCCATGCCTTGGCTGCCGCGACGCCGGCCGCCTCGCGCGAGTGCCAGGTGGCGAAGATCGTCACGCCGGCCTTGCGCGCCATGGCCTCCAGCGCCACGCATTCCGAGACGGTTGCCCCCGGCGGCTTTTCCAGCATCACGTGGCGGCGCGCGGCGATGGCTTTCGCCGCATAGGCGAAGCGCGGAACCGGCGGCAGGCAGAGCGATACGGTCCCGATGTCGGGCCGGTCGGCGAGCATGGCGTCGAAATCGTCGAACGCTTCCACGCCGTCCACCGTGCCGTGGCGCGAGATGGTGGCGGCAAGCGTCCAGTCGGCGCTGGCGGCAAGCGCCGGCACGTGCTGGTCGCGGGCGATCTTGCCGATGCCGGCAAGCGCGATGGTCTTTTTCAAGGGATGTGTCTCCTCGGATTTGCCGCACATTGCGGCACGGGGCAGGGGCTTGGCAAGGTGGTCGGGCATTGTTGCAGAGCTATCGCTTGTTGACGTTTCCCGTCTGCATACCCCCACCCCTGACCCCTCCCCTCAAGGGGGAGGGGAAAGCCCGCGTTTGTGTCGAGGTCGGTCACTTTTAAACCGGACGTCTGTATTAGCAAACGCACAGCGCTGGCGGTCCCCTCCCCCTTGAGGGGAGGGGTCAGGGGGGGGGGTATATTCAAGCCCGACTTTGAGGGAAGTCGATTTCAGCGATCTGCCCGCCCCATCTCCCCGATCGCCTCCACAATGCGCGCAAAGCTGTCACGCGCCCGGGAAACGGTGCGGCGCGCCCTCAGATAGCCGTGCACGAGGCCTCTTTCCTCGGTCCATCTCGCCCGGCCGCCGGCCGCCACGATGCGGTCGCGGTAGAGTTCGCCGTCGGACGAAAGCGGGTCGCACTCGGCGGTGAAGATCGCGGTCGGCGGCAGGCCGGAAAAATCGGTATCCTGCAGCGGCGCGGCGGTCGGGTCACCGTCTGTCGGCTTCGCGCCGGCGCGGATGTCGCGGTAGAACAGGATGTCGCGCACGCTAAGCATCGGCGCCTCGGCATGGGTGATCCAGGAGCCGCGATCCATCGGCCCGCCAAGGCCGGGATAGATCAGCACCTGCCCGACAGCCGCCCGGTCGCGCCCGCGGGCAGCATGCGCCACCGCCGCCGCCAGATTGCCGCCGGCGCTGTCGCCGGCCAGCACCAGCGGCAATTGCGTATCGCGCGAGAGCCAATCGAAGGCGGCCGCCGCGTCATCGAAGGCGGCGGGGTGGCGGTGTTCGGGCGCAAGGCGGTAGTCGACCGAAATGACGTCGAACCCGGTTGCGCCGCAGATTTCCGCGCACACATCGTCGTGGCTCTCCAGCCCGCCGACGACGAAGCCGCCGCCGTGGAAATACAACACCGCCGCAGCCGCGCTCCCGCCCGCGCGGGTGTAGCGGCGCAGAGGCAGAGCATGGCCGCCGGAATCGATCGTCAGGTCGGTTGCGGTCACGCCGTCGGGATAGCCGCGGTGAAACGCCCGGCACATGCGATTGTAGACGGCGCGCTGCTCTTCCACCGTCAGCCCGACCGCATCCGGCGGATACCAGGCGTCGGTCTCGCGAATGAAGACCCAGGTCTCGGCGTCGATAAGGGTTGTGTAGTCGGTCACGGTGGTCTCTGAAAACGGTGTTTGCGTCGAATGAAGCGCAGGCAAACCCGGCGCGCAAGGGGGCGGCGTCATTGTCGAAGGGTAATCGGGCGAAGCGATTATTGTATGGCCTACCCCCACCCCTGACCCCTCCCCTCAAGGGGGAGGGGGAAGGCTGGCGCGGAACTCAAATTCCCCCGGCAGTGTTCGTGTTACGCGATCAGGCATCGCCCCGAGTTGCAGCGTTGGCGTCCCCCTCCCCCTTGACGGGAGGGGTCAGGGGTGGGGGTATGGTTTGCCAGCTTGCTGTGGAGTTCGTCGCGCCCACCCCGCGCTTTACACGCCCCGCCGCGCTCACTATGTAGCCGGCACCTTCACGAAAAACGCAGGATTGACAAGCGGACATGCGCGCCGAAATCGAAACGCTCGCCGAAGACATCGAGCAGGCCATCCGCCTGCTGAGGAGGCATCTTTGACTGGGATCAGTCAATCAAGCGCCTCGGCTACCTGAATTCCCGCTCGGAAGACCCGACGCTCTGGAACAACCCGGAAGAAGCCCAGAAGCTGATGCAGGAGCGTCAGCGGCTCGATGAATCGATCAGTGCGATCCGCCGCATGGAGGCAGGGCTGGCCGGCAGCATCGGGCTCATCGCCATGGGCGAGGGGGAGGGCGACAAGGGCCTCATCGCCGACGCCGAGCAGGCGGTCCGCGACCGGAAGACCGAACTCGACAACCGCCAGATCGACATGATGTTGTCGGGCGAGGCCGACGCCAACGACACCTATCTTGAGGTGCATGCCGGCGCCGGCGGCACCGAAAGCCAGGATTGGGCCAACATGCTGCTGCGCATGTACACGCGCTGGGCGGAAAAATCCGGCATGAAGGTCGAGATCCTCGAAATGCATGACGGCGAAGAGGCGGGCATCAAGTCGGCCCCCATCCACGTCAAGGGCCACAACGCCTATGGCTGGCTGAAAACGGAATCGGGCCTTCACCGCCTCGTGCGCATCTCGCCCTACGATTCCAACGCGCGCCGCCACACCTCGTTCGCCTCGATCTGGGTCTATCCCGTGGTCGATGATTCGATCGACATCCAGGTCAACGAATCCGATTGCCGCATCGACACCTACCGCGCCTCCGGCGCCGGCCGCCAGCACATCAACACCACCGATCCCGCCG
>CALMYO010000102.1 GCA_937873685.1 uncultured Paracoccaceae bacterium | reverse complement strand
TCGGCTCCTTGGCGATCTTCAGCACCTTGCGCACCTTTTCAAGCGGCATGGCGAGTTTTTCGGCCAGTTCCTCCGGGGTCGGTTCACGTCCGATCTCGTGCAGCATCTGGCGGCTGGTGCGAACGATCTTGTTGATCGTCTCGATCATGTGCACCGGAATGCGGATGGTGCGCGCCTGATCGGCGATGGAGCGGGTGATCGCCTGCCTGATCCACCACGTCGCATAGGTGGAGAACTTGTAGCCGCGCCGGTACTCGAACTTGTCGACCGCCTTCATCAGGCCAATGTTGCCTTCCTGGATCAGGTCGAGGAACTGCAGGCCGCGGTTGGTGTATTTCTTGGCGATGGAAATCACGAGGCGCAGATTTGCCTCCACCATCTCCTTCTTGGCGATGCGCGCCTCGCGCTCGCCCTTCTGCACCTGGTTGACGATTCGGCGGAACTCGGCGATCGAAATGCCGGTCTCGGTCGCCAGTTCCTGGATGTCGCCACGCAGCTGTCGGATCATGTCCTTTTCCACCTGCGCGAATTCCTTCCAGCCCTTGGCCGACAGGTTGGCGATCGCCCGGGTCCAGTTCGGATCGAGTTCCGAACCCTGATATTCGCGCAGGAACTCCTCGCGTTTGACGCCATAGCTTTCGGCCAGACGAAGTAGCCGGCCCTCATTCTGCACCAGGCGCTTGTTGATGGAATAGAGGTGTTCGACCAACGCCTCGATACGGGCGTTGTTGAGCGACAGCGACTTCACCGCCGTGATCAACTCATCCTTCAGCTGCTTGTAGCGCCGCTCCTGCGCCGGCGACAGCGTGCCGGTCGCCGCAAGGCGCCCTTCCACCTGCTGGTCCTGCAGCTTGCGCAGCTTCTTGTAGGTGTCGGCGATCGTGTCGAGCGTGACCATCACCCCGGGACGCAGCTCCGCCTCCATGGCGGCAAGCGAGAGGTTCTGCTCATCCTCGTCGTAATCGTCCTCTTCGACGGGAGCGGATTCGCCGCCGACATTGGTTATGTCGTCGTCGTCGCGTCGGCGCGGCATGCGCGCCAGTCGGTCCTTTTCTTCTCGCTCGCGCTTCTGCGCCTCGATCTCCTCGGCCGTCGGTACTTTGGGCGCTTGCTTGGCTTCCGGGCCGGCATAGGTCGATTCCAGATCGATCACCTCGCGCAGCAGCGTCTGTCCTTCGTTCAACTGGTCGCGCCACACAATGATCGCCTGAAAGGTGAGCGGGCTTTCGCAAAGCCCGGCAATCATCGTCTCGCGCCCGGCCTCGATGCGCTTGGCGATGGCGATCTCGCCCTCGCGTGACAGAAGCTCCACCGCCCCCATCTCGCGAAGATACATGCGCACCGGATCGTCGGTGCGGTCGGTCGGTTCCTTTTTCTTGGCCGCGGTTGCAACCGCTGTTCCGGTCGACTGGACAATCTCGCCGCCGGATTCCTCGTCCTCGTCGCCGCCGCCGGAATTGGTCTGCTCGGCTTCCTCGCCGGCTTCGTCGTCTTCCACCACGTTGATGCCCATGTCGGAGAGCATCGCCATGGTGTCTTCGATCTGCTCCGAAGTCACCTCTTCGGAGGGCAGCACCGCGTTCAGTTCGTCCATGGTCACATAGCCGCGCTTCTTGGCGACCTTGATCATCTTCTTGACGGCGTCGTCGTTGAGATCGAGCAACGGTCCTTCGGCGGCCGTCTCGGTTTCGGCCTCGGCGTCCTGGTTTTCCTTGGTCTTTGTCGCCATCGGCGTCGTCTCCGAATTCTCGTTCCCGGCTGTGGCCGGGCTGCGGTGATTCCCCACGCAATATCCTGTTGCGCGTTAAATCGCGATTAACCGTGTTTTAGGGCGGCATTGCCCGAAGTTGAGGGTGCAGTCGTCCCCGATTCCCACAATTCCGGTGCGATCGCGTCGAAACCGGTTGAAAAGATCATGAAATCGTCAACCGGGTGATTCCGCCGAATCATGCGATCGTCAAGCGCCTCTGCCATGATTCGCGGTAAAAAACGAATCACCTTGCCGATTCGCCGTTTGCCTTGATTCGCTGGCGGCTCCTGCTGCTAGGCCCTGTGGACGGATTGGAGATAGATTTCGCCGGAGCGATCATCGGTCAAGATCGAGCAAAACCGAGCGCGGCGATGTGGTTCCATCGTTGCCGAGGTTTTGCGAAGGAATTGACCGATGAGGGCCCGGCCCACCGGAACGGCCTGTTGGCCATTCCGGCGTCTTTGTTTTCCTGCGGGCGGCAGAGCCGCCACGCGGGGGTAGGACGGGAGGCGAGAGATGGCGCGAAAAGCCCCTTGAACATGCCGCCAGCATGCCCGGCGGGTCTTTTCGCGCCATCTCTCGCCTCTCGTCCCACGAAATCTGTCTCCAATACGTCCACAGGGCCTAGAACGAACGGGTCGGTCGCCCCGAGGCGGCGCCAAATCCTTCAACCAAGGCCTCCGCCGTCTGCGCCGCGCGTATCTCCGCCTGGATGTCCAGCAGATGGCTGAAATTCTCTTCGCTCGGATCGTCGGCCAAGGCCTGCTCGGCCACCCTGAGCTCATTATTTAGGCTGCGCGCGCGCCGGTGCAAGCCAAGCGCCTGCAGAAATCCCTCGCGGGCGTCTTCTATCGCCGCATCCTCGGTCGCCACCCACATGCGGGCCCGGCGCACCAGCGCGTCGCACAGTTCCAGCGCAGGCGACAATCCGAGATCGGCAAGGTGCAGGGCAAGTTCCGCACGGGTGCGCACCGGGTGGCGCGCCTGCACATCGAGCACACCGCTGCGCAGCTCGCGCAAGGCGGGATGATCGAGCTCCATCGTATCGAATGCGTCGAAAAACTCGCCGAGCAGATCGGGATGACTGACCAGTGTCATCACCAGCACCGCTTCGCGCAAGGGCGGTTGCCCACCGGCGCCGTGCACGAGACGCGAGCGCGTCAGGCTTTCCGTCACCGCCAACCGGCCGGCCGCAACGCCGCGCCGCCCACCCTGCCCCGAACCGTCGCTCCCCGAACGACGCGAAGGCGCGGGCTGGCCGAAGAATGCCTGCATCCGCTCGCGCAGATCCTGCAGGTAGTGGCGGCGCACGCTCTCGTCAGCGATCGTGTAGGCGATGTCCTTGAGCGTCTTTTCCAGTTCCGCCCGACGCTCCGGCGTATCGACGATCCTGCCCGCCGTCTCGCGCGCCCACAGCATGTCGG
>CALMYO010000101.1 GCA_937873685.1 uncultured Paracoccaceae bacterium | reverse complement strand
GGCCGATGGCTGGTGCGTGGCGTTTCGATGGCGGTGGGTCAAGGCGAAATCGTCACCCTGATCGGTCCGAACGGATCGGGTAAATCAACCACCGCAAAAATGGCGCTCGGGCTGCTTTCGCCGAATGAAGGCGCGGCCAGCCGGCGCGCCGGGTTGCGGGTCTCCTATGTGCCGCAGAAACTTGCCGTGGACTGGACGCTGCCGCTCACCGTGAGCCGGTTCATGCGCCTCACCGGTCATGTCAGCGAGCCGGACGCGCGCGCCGCGATGGCTTCGACAGGCGTCGCCCATCTCGCCGGAGCCGAGGTGCGCACACTTTCCGGCGGCGAGTTCCAGCGGGTGATGCTGGCGCGCGCGATGGCGCGCAAACCGCAGTTGCTGGTGCTTGACGAGCCTGTGCAAGGCGTTGACTTCACAGGAGAAATCGCGCTCTACGACCTGATTGACCGCATCCGCGACGAGTTGCATTGCGGCGTACTGCTGATTTCGCACGACCTGCATGTGGTCATGGCGGCAACCGACCGGGTGATCTGCCTCAACGGCCATGTCTGCTGTTCGGGAACCCCGACAACGGTGGCGTCCAGCCCAGAGTACAAGGCGTTGTTCGGCGCACGCGCGGCCTCGACGCTTGCGGTCTACGAGCACCGCCACGACCATACCCATCTGCCCGATGGCCGGGTGAGACATGCCGACGGCACGATCACCAACCACTGCCACCCGCAAGACGGCCATCAGCACCATGACGACGACCACGGCGGGCATGATCATGACGGGCGTGTCCGCCAGGGGGAAACCGGACGCCATGCTTGACGACTTCTTTACCCGCGCGATCCTCGCCGGCGTTGGCGTCGCGCTCGTTGCCGGGCCGCTCGGCTGCTTCATCGTGTGGCGCCGGCTTGCCTATTTCGGCGACACGCTCTCGCATGCGGCGCTGCTTGGCGTCGCACTCGCCCTGTTGTTCGAGATCAACGTCACGGCGGCGGTTTTTGCTGTTTCGGCCTGTGTGGCGCTTGCGCTGATGCTGCTGCAGAAGCGTTCGGCCGTGTCGGCTGACGCTTTGCTCGGCCTATTGGCGCATTCCGCCCTTGCGGTCGGTCTAGTGGTGCTGGCTTTCATGACATGGGTGCGGGTCGACCTGATGGGATTCCTGTTCGGCGACATCCTCGCCGTATCGAAGACCGACATTGCAGTGATCTGGCTTGGCGGCGCCGTCGTGCTGGCAATACTTGCCGCCATCTGGCTGCCGCTGTTTGCGGCAACCGTAAATCGCGAACTCGCGGAGGCCGAAGGCATGAAGCCGCAGCGCGCCAATATCGTGCTGATGCTGCTTCTGGCGGCCGTGATCGCTATCTCGATGAAGATCGTCGGCGTACTGCTCATCACCGCAATGCTGATCATTCCTGCCGCAACGGCGCGGCGCTTCGCTTCAGGCCCCGAACACATGGCGTTTCTGGCGGGCGGCGCGGGCGTTCTTTCGGTGATCGGCGGCCTGTTCGGTTCGCTTCGCTGGGACACGCCGGCCGGGCCGAGCATCGTGGTGGCTGCGCTGTGCCTTTTTGTTGTGTCGATCCTGCCCGCCATCCACCAAGCACCGGCAAAGCCCGACGAAACGGGAAACCGCGCAAACGACCTGCAAGACGGTACCCGCCCATGAATGAGCATGTCCACGCCGAAACGGAACTGACGAGAAACCAGTCGCTGGTGCTGGGCGCGCTTGCCCGCGCGGACGGTCCGCTCAGCGCCTACACCATTCTTGACCAATTGCGCGATTGCGGATTCCGGGCGCCGCTTCAGGTCTATCGCGCGCTCGACAAGCTGGTCGAATTCGGACTTGTACACCGCCTTGAAAGCCTGAACGCCTTCGTGGCCTGCCGCCACCCGGACTGCGACAATCATGAATCCATCGCCTTCACGATTTGCGACAGCTGCGGACAGGTGAACGAGATTTCGGACACCACGCTTGCGCGGCGGCTGCAACATATTGCATCTGACGCGGGATTTGGCCTGCGGAAGTCGGCCATCGAGTTGCGCGGCGTCTGCCGCGCTTGCAAGGCGGCCTGACCCTGCGCGGCGACAGGAAACGCCCCCGCTATTTCTCATTGCTCAAATGATGGTCATGCAGCCTGAAATCCGTCCGCGCCACGCTTCGACGGTTGCGCCGCGCCGGCATGGGCAATGCAGGGTGTGTGGTTTCTGCCAATTCTTTATGCATGAACAAATAATGGCTTGACACATAGCGCGCCTGAAATACCGTTGCGTCGGGGACACCCCGGAGAGACGCGACCGCGGGACCGGCATTCAAGAAAAGCCGGCCTACGGTCCCTGTTGAAAGTCGGTTTCTATGGCCTGGTTCGTCAGCATCGTCATAGTCCTGATCGCGATCATCCTCGCGATACTTTTCTTCAACCGCTATTATCGCAAGGCTACACGCGAGATCAGCGTGGTGAGAACCGGTCTTGGCGGACAGAAGATCGTGCTCGACGGCGGATGTATTTCGCTTCCATTCCTGCACAAGGCAGCCGAAGTGAACATGCGCACGACCAAGCTCGAGATCGAGCGGGCCGGGTCCAAGTCGATCATCACCAAGGACCGCCTGCGCGTGGATGTCGGCGCGGAGTTCTATGTGCGCGTTCGGGCAACCGAGGAAGGCGTGGCGACTGCTGCACAGGCGCTGGCGGGAAAAACCTTCCGCGCTTCCGAACTCGCCGAGACGCTGGAAGGCAAGCTGGTCGACGCCATGCTTTCGGTTGCCGCCCAATACACGATGGACGAGTTGCAGGACAACCGCGCCGGCTATGCCGCCGCAGTTTCGGCGTTGCTGAAGGACAATCTGGCGCAAAACGGCCTGATGCTGGAATCGGTGTCGCTGACGCGCATCGACCAGACGCCTTTCAGCGCGCTTGACGAGAACAACGCCTTCAACGCGCTCGGCATGCGGCGCCTTGCCGAGATCATAGCGGTCAACAAGAAGGAACGCGCCGCGATCGAGGCGGACGCCGAGGTGTCCGTGCGCCAAAGCGCGCTCGATGCCACCAAGCGCAAGCTGACGATTGCGCGCGAAGAAGAAGAAGCGATGATCGAGCAGCAGCGCGAAATCGAGATCGCCCGCTCGCGCTCCGTCGCCGACACCGCCGAGGAACAGGCGGCATCGGAAAAGCGCCGCGAGGCGGCCCGCATCAACCGCGAGCGCCAGACGCGCCTGACCGAGATCGAGAAGGATCTGGAACTGCGCCGCCAGAGCATCGCGGCCGAGCTATCGACCGCGTTGGCCCAATCCGACAACGTGGTTCAACTCGCCGCCCGAAAGGCCGAGGAAGCCAAGGCGGAAGCCGAGGCGATCGCGGCGCGGATGGCGGAGGTCGAGGCGGAAGGCAAGGTCAAGCTCCTGCGCGAGACCAACGCGGCCGAACGCGAGAAGAAGCTGGCCCTGATCCGCGCTGCCGAGCAGGCCGAGGTGGACGACACCCGCGTGCGTTCGGAAGCCGGCACACTGCTCTCCATGGCGGAAGCCGAGGCAAAGGCGACGATCGAGCGAGCCAAGGCGGCGCGCGACCGGCTGCTTGCCGAGGCGGAAGGCCGCGCGGCCGTGATCACTGCGGAAAACGCGCAATCGGCTGAACTGATGGCGATGAAGCTCGACGAGGCGCGGCTGAAGGCGCTGCCCGACGTGGTGGAGCGTATCATGAAGCCGGCGGAAAAGATCGAGAGCATTCGCATCAACCAGATCAACGGGCTGCGCGGCGGTTCGGGCGGCGGCGAAGGTGGCGAGGGCGGCGGCAGCACGGTCAACCAGGTGGTGGACGGCGTGCTTTCCATGGCGCTGCAACTGCCTGCGGTCCAGCGCCTTGGCGAAGAGGTCGGGGAGAGTCTCACGGGCGAAGGACATCGGGTCGGTCA
>CALMYO010000100.1 GCA_937873685.1 uncultured Paracoccaceae bacterium | reverse complement strand
CGCCGCGCCGCCGTCCGTATCCGCTCCTCGGCCGGCGGTAAGAAGGTTGACGTCATCGTCCGCGACCAGGGCATCGGGCTTGATGCTTCCGAACTCAAGCGCATCTTCCGCCGTTTTTACCGCGTCAGCAATAAAGGCACAAACGCGATAAAGGGAACCGGGCTAGGGCTTTATCTTGTCCGTTCTATCGTTAAGAAACACGGCGGCCGCATCCGCGCCCAGAGCAAAGGCGAGGGCCGCGGGACGACCATCCTTGTCCGCTTTCCGGCCGCAGAAACTAAATGAAGATCCTGATCGTCGAAGATGAAGAGCACCTTGCCGCCGGGCTCAGGTTCAACCTTGAGGCCGAGGGCTTTGCGACCGCGCTCGCCGCCGATGGCGAAACGGCTCTCGCGGCGGCAAACGGCGGCAGGTTCGATGCCGTTGTGCTTGATGTGATGCTGCCGGGCATTGATGGTTTTACGGTCGCCCGCACCTTGCGCGAGCGGAGCGACTTTACCCCGATCCTGATGCTGACCGCGCTTGGCCGGCCCGAGGATGTGATCAAAGGCTTTGAGGCCGGTGCCGATGATTACCTGCCGAAGCCGTTTGACCTCAACGTCTTTCTCGCACGCATCCGCGGGCTTATCCGCCGGAGCGGCTGGCAGGCCGCGGGCGAGCAAAAGGCCGCTGATGAATATGACATCAACGGCCGCACCATCGACCTCGCAAATCTTGAACTCCGCCACGGCGGCGGCTCCGAACGCCTGACGCTGATGGAGGCAAAACTTCTCCGCTATCTTATCGAAAACGCCGGCCGTGCCGGCTCCCGCCCCGCCCCCATCAACTCCTATGCCCATCCGCAATCGCTGAACCACACCCCGCCGCTGACCGAAGAGCAGCGCTCATCGTCCACGGCGCCGGCGGTCAATCCCTATACCTGGCAGAACCACCTCTACGACAAAAGCCAGCCGGAAAACCTCGATTTCCTCAAGCGCTTCCGCGCCTTGCTCGATGAATACCCGGCAGCGGCGGCCGTCGGCGAAGTCGGCGATGACCAGCGCGGACTTGAGATCGTCGCCGAATACACCTCCGGCGGCGACAAGATGCACATGTGCTACTCTTTCGATTTTCTCGGCGAGACCATGCTCACGGCCAACCGCATCCGGGAGGTTGTCGACGCCTTCGAGAAGGCTGCGCCCGACGGCTGGTCGTGCTGGGCGTTCTCCAATCACGACGTGCGCCGTCACGCCACCCGCTGGGCGATGCAGACCTCCGACCCGCTCGGCTTTCTCAAGGCAGCGGCGACGGTGCTGTTCACGCTGCGCGGTTCGGCCTGCATCTACCAAGGCGAGGAACTCGGCCTGACCGAGGCTGACATCGCCTTCGAGGATTTGCGCGATCCCTACGGCATCCGCTTCTGGCCGAAGTTCAAGGGGCGCGACGGTTGCCGCACGCCGATGGTGTGGACGCACAACGAGGCCAGCGGCGGCTTCTCGACGCAGAAGCCCTGGCTTCCCGTCGATCCGCATCACCTCGTCAAGTCGGTCGCGCTGCAGGAGAGCGATTCGGAATCGCTGCTGCATCACTATCGCGCCATGCTTGCGTTTCGCCGCAAGCATCCGGCCTTCGCCAAGGGAGGCCTCGAATTTCGCGACGCGCCGGCCAGCGTTGTCGCCTTCGAGCGGGCGCATGATGGCGAGCGGCTGCTGGTGGCGGTCAATCTTTCGGAACAGCCGGCGCAGATCCAGGTCGGCAAGGTGGAATTGCTCGAGATGAGCGGCGACGGCGTGACGCTTTCAGGCGGCGCGGCGCATGTTCCGGCATGGCAGGCGCTTATCGCGCGGCTTTGAGAACAAGAACAGGGAGGAAGCGATGGCGGGACTGAATCTGACCAAGGTCAAGAAGGCCTATGGCAACATCGAAATCCTGCACGGGATCGACCTGAAGATCGAGAAGGGCGAGTTCATCGTCTTCGTCGGCCCGTCGGGCTGCGGCAAATCGACGTTGCTGCGCACCATCGCGGGCCTAGAGGAAATCACCGGCGGCACGCTGGAAATCGACGGGCAGGTGGTCAACGACATTCCGCCGTCGCTGCGCGGCATCGCCATGGTGTTCCAGTCCTATGCGCTCTATCCGCACATGACGGTCTATGACAACATGGCGTTCGGCTTGCGGCTGGCGAAAAAGAGCCGCGACGAGATCGACGCGACAGTCAGGAACGCCGCGCGCATCCTGCAACTGGAACCGTATCTCGACCGGCTGCCGAAAGCGCTCTCCGGCGGCCAGCGGCAGCGCGTCGCCATCGGGCGCGCGATCTGCCGCAATCCCAAGGTCTTCCTGTTCGACGAGCCACTCTCCAACCTCGACGCGGCGCTGCGCGTCGCCACCCGCATCGAGATCGCCAAGCTGCACGAAAGCATGTCGGACGTGACGATGATCTACGTCACCCACGACCAGGTGGAGGCGATGACGCTGGCCGACCGCATCGTCGTGCTGCGCGCCGGCCATATCGAGCAGGTCGGCGCGCCAATGGAACTCTATCATCGCCCCGACAACCTGTTCGTTGCCCGCTTCATCGGCTCGCCGGCGATGAACATCCTTGCTGCCGACGTGACCGCCACCGGCGACAGCACCACCGTGCAGGTGGTAGGCGGCGGTTCGGTCACGGCGCCGATCGCGACTACTGCGGCGATGCAGGGCGCGCGCGTCCAGCTCGGCGTTCGGCCGGAGGATCTGCGTCCCGCCGAAGCCGACACGCTGTTCGATAGCGCCATTGCTATCGTGGAAGCGCTCGGCGAGGTGACGCTCGCCCATCTCGACAACTGGCAGCAGGGCGGCGAGCCGATCATCGCCAAGTTGCCTGGCGATGTGAAGCTGGTGCGCGGCGAGCGTCGCGGTTTCACCGCCGCGCCGGAGACGATTCACCTGTTCGACAAGGACGGGAAGAGCCTGCGGGGCTAGGCTACGGCCCTGAAAGCCGCCTGAGCGGAGCCCGCAAGAAGGCTTCGCGCGGCGTCAGGCCGGCGGCGCGCCCGTCTTTTCTCCCCGGGCGCGCCGCAGACTTTTCTCCAGTTCACGCTTCTCGATCGCCTTGTGCAGGTGAGTCGCGAGCGCGGCAGCGAAGAATGGCGTCAACAGGTTGGCGAGCGGCACCGCCATCAGGGTGGCGATCAGCAGGCCCGCCAGGAACACCGTCGTGGCGTTTTCGCGGCGCATCAGTTTTGCCGCCGTTTCCGGCCGGAACCGCATTGCGGCGAACTCGAAATACTCCCGCCCGAGCAGAAACGCGTTGACGACAAAGAAGGCGATCAGGTTGACGCCGGGGATCAGCAACAACATGAGCGCCACGATGTTGCCGAGGATGACGATGCCGAAGAACTTCAGCGAAAGCACGATGCCCTGGCCCAGCGGCACGGGGCGGCCGGGCGCGTCGTCGGGATAGGAGCGCGCTTCCACCCTCGCCGCCACATCGTCAAGGAAAATGCCGGCGATCGCCGCGCTGACCGGACCGATCAGGAAGGCGAGCGCCACCGCCAGCGCGAGCCCGGCGGCGATGGCCGCGAAGGCCGAAATCCAGCCGGTCCATTCCGGCATCTGCGGCATAAACCCCGACAGCCAGGGCAGCGCCAGCCAGTCGAAACCAAGCCGGACGACCCACCACAGCACGATCAGGGCAAGGATCGCCAGTCCGAGCGATTTCCAGACCAGCGGGCGCATCTGCGGATCGAACACATCGGCGACAGCCTTGCGCGCGGCATCGATGACCATGGGCGACTCCCTGCACTGGCGACAAGGTAGGAACACGGTGACCGCAGCGCAAGGCGCGGAAATCGGGCGCTTCCCAGTTGGGGAATGATGCACTAGACGGATCGCAGCCAAAGGAGAAACGGGGAAAGCCGGACGTGACCCATGACGTATTGTGCATCGGCAACGCCATTGTCGACATCATCGCCCGATGCGAGGACGATTTCATCCACGCCAACGACATCATCAAGGGGGCGATGAACCTGATCGACGCCGGCCGCGCCGAACTGCTCTACAGCCGCATGGGGCCGGCCGGGGAAGCCTCCGCCGGCCGCGCGGGCCACACCGCAGCCGGCGTCGCCAGCCTCGGCGGATCGGCCGCGTATTTCGGCAAGGTCTGCGACGACGCGCTCGGTGCGATCTTCCGCCATGACATCCGCGCCCAGGGGGTCGCCTTCGACACCACGCCGTTGACCGGCGCGCCGCCAACCGCACGGTCGATGATTTTCGTCACACCGGACGGCCAGCGCTCCATGAATACCTATCTCGGGGCCTGCGTGGAGCTTGGTCCGGAAGATGTCGAGGAGGAAAAGGCCGCCAACGCCAGGGTCACCTATTTCGAGGGTTATCTCTGGGATCCGCCGCGCGCCAAGGACGCGATCCGCAAGTCCGCAGACATCGCCCACGCGAACGGGCGCGAAGTGTCGATGACGTTGTCCGACCCGTTCTGTGTCGACCGATATCGCGATGAGTTCCTCGACCTGATGCGCTCCGGCACGGTCAACATCGTCTTCGCCAACGAGGACGAATTGCTGTCGCTGTATCAGACCGGCTCTTTCGAGGCGGCGCTCGACGCGATCCGCGCCGATTGCAAAATCGCGGCAGTGACGCGTTCCGAAAAGGGCTCGGTGATCGTGCGCGGGGCCGAGACGGTCGTGGTTGAGGCCGCGCCGATCCGCGAGTTGGTGGACACAACCGGCGCCGGCGATCTTTATACTGCCGGCTTCCTCTACGGCTACACGCAAGGCCACGATCTGGCGCTGTGCGGCAAGCTCGGTTCGCTGGCGGCGGCGATCGTCATCCAGCAGATCGGCCCGCGTCCGCAGATATCGCTGCGCCAGGCGGCGATCGATGCGGGGTTGATTCGCGCATAGGAACATGCCAGCCGATGCACGGAGCATGGCGCGGCAATCTGGCGGGAGCCCGAACGTGTCGAAGAACCCGGCCTTCATTGCCCATCTTGCCATGATCCTGTTCGCGGCGCTGGTAGCGGGATCATTCTCGTTCGGAGCGCTCGCGGCGCCGCATATCGGTCCGTCGGCGCTGAACGCGCTGCGCTTCCTGCTTGGCTGCTGTGTCATGGCGGGCGTGGCCGCCGCGTTGCGCACACCGTTGAAACTGCCGGCTGCGCCATGGCGCTTCGCCCTTCTCGGCGCGCTGATGGCGGTGTTCTTCATCACCATGTTCGTGGCGCTGAAGCTGACCGATCCGGTTTCCACCGGCGCGGTGTTCACCACCATGCCGGTGATGAGCACGCTGTTCGGTCGCCTGCTGCTCGGCCAGCGCATCACGCCCCGCGTCGGCCTCAGCCTTGCCCTGGCGTTCGCTGGCGCGGTCTGGGTGGTGTTCGGTGGTGACCTGGCAGCGATTCGCGCCTTCGACCTCGGCCCCGGCGAAACGATCTTTCTTCTCGGCTGCGCCGGCCATGCGCTATATGCGCCGATGGTGCGCAAGCTCAATCGCGGCGAACCAACGATCCTCTTCACCTTCTGGACGCTGGTAGCGACGCTGGTGCTGATCGCCACCTGGGGCGCGGGCGAGATCGCCGCGACCGACTGGCTGGCGCTTCCCCCGGTGGTCTATGCTGCCGTCGCCTATCTTGCGGTTTTCACCACCGCGGGAACCTTTTTCCTCGTGCAGTTTGCGGCGCTGCGGCTGCCGGCGTCAAAGGTGCTCTCCTACACCTATGCGACGCCGGTCATCATCATCGCATTGGAAGGGCTGCTCGGCCATGGCTGGGCCAAGCCGCCGATCCTCGCCGGCGCGGCGGTGATCGTCGCCGCGCTTGCGGTGCTGGCGTTTTCCTCCGACCGTGCGACGGCGAACACGCGCTGAGGAAGGGTTGCCTCACACGTCTTTGGTGTCGAAGAACATCAAGTCGACGCCGCCATCGGCGAAATTGGCGAGATCGCCGGCGGCCGCCTGTCCTTCCGCAGAGGACAGCGCGGACATGATGTCGGCCATGGTATCGAAGGTCAGCGTCGCAACCAGATGGACGCCAGTGTCGCCAGCAGGGCCGTCCACCGGACCGGCAGAGATGTCATAGCCGCGCAGACCGGGAATGGTCTTCGCCAGCGGGATGTGCGTCGAGGCGTAGTAGGCGTCGAAGGCCTGTTTGTCCTTCGGGGTCTTGTAGATCGCGATCAGCTTGGCCATGGTTTCCTCCTTGGGGCAGGGTAGCAGTGCTGCGGCGGCGCACTGTCGGCGATGACCGAAGGCGATGCAACGAATACATCAGGCATTGATGGAAAAAGGCGGGCGGGAATGCGTTCAACCAAGATCATACACGTCGTGTCGATCCACTGCGAAGGCGAGGTCGGCGACGTCATCGTCGGCGGCGTCGCCCCGTCGCCCGGCGAGACGCTGTGGGAGCAGTCTCGCTTCATCGCCCGCGACGGGCAGTTGCGCGACTTCGTGCTGAACGAGCCGCGCGGCGGCGTGTTCCGCCATGTCAACCTGCTGGTGCCGCCAAAGAACCCCGAGGCGGCGATGGGCTTCATCATCATGGAGCCGGCGCATACCCCGCCGATGTCGGGCTCCAATTCCATCTGTGTCGCAACCGCCCTGCTCGATACCGGCATCGTGGCGATGCAGGAACCGGTGACCCGCTTCATGCTGGAAGCGCCGGGCGGGCTGGTGCCGGTGACCGCCACTTGCGCCAATGGCAAGGCGCAATCGGTGGAGATTGTCAACGTGCCCTCCTTTGCGGCGATGCTCGACCGGCCGCTGGAGATCGAGGGGCATGGCACGCTTAGCGTCGACATCGCCTATGGCGGCGACAGCTTCGCCATTGTCGACGCAGCGGCGCTGGGGTTCGCGCTTCGCCCCGACGAGGCGCGCGATCTTGCCGCACTCGGGGCGCGGATCACCAGGGCGGCAACCGAACAGATCGGCTTTTCCCATCCGCAGAATCCGGACTGGCGCCACATCTCGTTTTGCCAGTTCGCGCTACCCTTGGCCATGGAAGACGGTATTGCCGTCAGCCGCAACACGGTGGCGATCGAACCAGGCAAGCTCGACCGTTCGCCGACGGGAACGGGATGCTCGGCGCGCATGGCGGTGTTGCATGCCCGCGGGGTGCTGAAGACGGGCGATGCGATGATCGGCGAATCGATCATCGGTTCGCGTTTCCATTGCCGCATCGTCGAGGAAACCTCGGTCGGCGACATGCCGGCAATACGGCCGGCGGTCCGCGGCCGCGCCTTCGTTACCGGCACGCACCAGTTGATGCTCGATCCCGACGATCCATGGCCGCGCGGCTACCGTGTCGGCGACACGTGGCCAGGATCGTGATCCGGCGCTTACGCCATTCGCGCGTCGCCGGACGGAACGTTCATCGCGCTTACCCCGGCATGCCGCCAAGCTTGCCGAGCAGTTCGGCGACATTGGAGGAGCGGTACTTTTTCAGCAGGTTTGCGCGGTAGGTTTCCACCGTGCGGTGCGAGATGCCGATATGGCGGGCGGTCTCCGTGCTCGTCAGCCCTCCGCCCCGGAGCATGAAGTTCTGTGGCCCCCGGGGGGCGAGTCCGACGGCCGGCCGCT
>CALMYO010000099.1 GCA_937873685.1 uncultured Paracoccaceae bacterium | reverse complement strand
GTGTAGAACGCGTCGCGGCAGCGCGCCATCGTGCGGGCCGCTGCGAAGAAATGCCCGCCAGCCCCCACCTCGCGCAGAGCTTCCAGGCCGATCGCCGCGTCGTCGGCTTCCAGCGGCCCGAAGACCTCGGCGAAGGTCTGCAGCATTTCGATGTCGAGGATGAACTTCTCGTAGGATGCCGTCAGCCCGCCCTCCAGCCAGCCGGCCGCGTGAACCATGACGTTGACGCCGCCGAGGATCGAGCCCCAGCACGAGAACAGGAATTCCCACACAGATTGCTCGTCCGGCGCGTTCGACGCCGTGCCGACCGATCCGCGCCACGGCAGGCCGACATGGCGCGCCAGTTGCCCCGCCCCGAAGGCCGCCTTGACGAATTCCGGCGTGCCGAAGGCGGGCGAACCGCTCTTCATGTCGACATTCGACGTGAAGGATCCGTAGACCACCGGCGCGCCCGGCCGGCACATCTGCGCCAGCACCACGCCGGCCAGCGCCTCGGCATGGGCGAGCATCAGGGCGCCTGCCATGGTGACCGGCGCCATCGCGCCGGCCAGCGTGAACGGCGTGATCAGCGACGGTTGGCCGGCGCGGGCGAAATCGATGATGCCGCGCGCCATCGGGATGTCGATCTGGCGCGGCGAATTGGTGTTGATGACGGTGTAGCACCAGGGCGCGGACTCGAACTCGGCCTGCGTCAGGCCGCGGGCAAGGCGGATCATGGCAAAGGCGTCGTTCGTCTGCGCCCGGCCGCGCGCATAGACGAAGAGCGGCTTGTCGCCGAGCGTCAATTGCGCCTCGGTGACAGCGAGATGGCGGACGTTCAACTCCACGTCCTGGCTTTCGATATTGGGGCTCAGCAGGTGCAACACATCGAAATGCTGGCTCAGGCGAATCAGGTTCTTCGTGTCTTCGAGCGTTCCGGCGCGGCGGCCGCGCTCGATATCGGTAACATTCGGCGGCCCGCCGACGCAGACGAAGGCGGCCGCATCGCCGCCAATCTGGACAGCGCGGTCTGGCGCGCCGCCATGCAGGGTGAAGCGCGACGGCGCGATGGAAAGCGCCTGCGCGACCAGCGCACGGTCGAAGCGGACCATCTGGGCGGCCTCGTCGACCTCGGCGCCGCCTTCGCGGAGGATCGACCGCGCCTCGGCGTCGAGCACGCGCAGGCCGAGTTCCTCCAGCGCCGTCAACGCCGCCTCGTGGATCGCCTCGGTGCGATCAGCGCTAAAGGCCGGTTGGCGCACGAGCGGGTTAACCAGATTGCGATACTTCAGCGATCGCGGCGCGGCCGGTGTTTCGCTCCCCGCGGCGCTGCCGTGGCGACGGCCCCGGCGGACCGGACGATGTTGCGTGTCTTTCATGGCCAGCCCTCCCGCCTGCCAGTGTCGCGCGGGAGAGCGCGCGCGACTGTCGGAATTGCGACCCGTTTGCAACGCCCTCGGTCCGAAACTCAGGCGCAGCGCAATTCGCTGCACCTGCCCGGACTTCCCCGCTGACCGTGCCCCGTGCGCCTGGCCTGGCCTTGCGCGGAGGCGTCGGACACAATGGCGGCGGCAAATCCCGGGCATCGGGGTCTTGGGGACGCGAATCCGGCGGCTGCGTCAGCACGGAAAATGGGCCGGGCATCCTGCAGAACCTGTTCGCCCAGCTTTGCAACGCGCAGCTCGATTGCCATTGCGACAAGCCCAGCGCCGCGCCCGCCTTGCAATTCGCGGCCCGTCGCGCCATGACGCTGCCGGCCGCGCCAATGCGGCCGGAACCCGATCCGGAGCATATGCCATGGCCTTCCTCGCCGATGCGCTTTCGCGCGTGAAACCCTCCGCCACCATTGCCGTCACCCAGATGGCGCGCGAACTGAAAGCCAAGGGCAAGGATGTTATCTCGCTGTCGGTCGGGGAGCCGGATTTCGACACGCCTGCCAACATCAAGGATGCGGCAAAGGCGGCGATCGACCGCGGAGAGACCAAGTACACGCCGGTTTCCGGCATCGCGCCGTTGCGCGAGGCGATCGCGGCGAAGTTCAAGCGCGAGAACGGCCTCGACTACAAGGCAAGCCAGGCAATCGTCGGCACCGGCGGCAAGCAGGTGCTGTTCAACGCCTTCATGGCGACGATCAATCCCGGCGACGAAGTGGTGATCCCGGCCCCCTACTGGGTTTCCTATCCCGAGATGGTGGCGTTGTGCGGCGGCACCGCCGTCTACGCCATGGCCGGCATGGAAACCAACTACAAGCTGACAGCCGAAGCGCTGGACAAGGCGATCACGCCGAAGACCAAGTGGTTCGTGTTCAACTCGCCGTCCAACCCGTCCGGCGCGGCCTACTCGTTCGAGGAGTTGAAGGCGCTGACCGACGTGCTGATGGCCCACCCGCATGTGTGGGTGCTGACCGACGACATGTACGAGCATCTGGTGTTCGGCGACTTCGTCTATCACACGCCGGCGCAGGTGGAGCCTTCCCTGTACGAGCGCACGCTCACCATGAACGGCGTCTCCAAGGCCTATGCGATGACCGGCTGGCGCATCGGTTATGCCGCCGGGCCTGAACACCTGATCAAGGCGATGGACATGATCCAGGGCCAGCAGACGTCTGGCGCCTGCTCGATAGCGCAATGGGCGGCGGTGGAAGCGCTGAACGGGCCGCAGGATTTCATCGCGACAAGCCGCAAGGCCTTCGAGGAGCGGCGCGATCTCGTCGTTTCGATGCTGAACCAGGCGACAGGCCTGAAATGCCCGAAACCGGAAGGCGCGTTCTACGTCTATCCGTCATGTGCGGCGCTGATCGGTAAAAAGGCGCCGTCTGGCAAGGTGATCGCAACCGACGAGGACTTCGTGATGGAACTGCTGGCACAGCAGGGTGTGGCCACCGTGCACGGCTCGTCCTTCGGCCTTGGCCCGAACTTCCGCGTTTCGTATGCGACCTCGAACGCCAATCTGGAAGAGGCCTGCAAGCGGATCCAGAAATTCTGCGCCGAGTTGCGGTAAAGGCAGCTTCAACGTTTTTGCTCGACAACCCGGGTGCTGCGCGCCGGCCCTCCACAAGGGGGGGGGCGAAATGCGCCCTCACCCCAACCTGCGGCCCCAGTACTCCATCGTCTTCGTCGTCTCGGCCACTTCGCCGATGTCCTTCCAGGAAAAAGTTGTTGAAAGCCCGGCGATCCGCCCATAGCCGCGATTCTGCCAGAAACCGTCGAGGGGAATGTAGTCCGCCGGCCGCGCCGGGTGGTCCGCCGGGCGCTTGACGGCGGCGAAGACACAAGCGGAAAACCCCTGCCGGCGCGCCTCCGCCTCGCGTTCCTCGAAGAAGCGCACGCCGACGCCCTGCCCGCGATAGTGCGGCAGCAGCACCGATTCGCCGAAATAGAACCAGTCGCGCGCGTTAAGCCCCGCCGCCGCGAAGGGCTCGACAAATTCGGCGAAATGGTGGGTGAGCGGCGAGGCAGTGGCGGCGCCAACCAGCGCATCACCGTCAAACGCGCCGGCGACGAAGGCCCCTTGCGCGTCCAGAAACGTACCGAGATAGCGCCGTTCGTAGTCGAGGTCGCCATCGTAGAGATAGGGCCAGGCGCGGAACACGGTGATCCGCAGCCGGGCCAGATCGTCGAAGCGCGCCCGCGCCTCCTCCGCGCCGAGCGGGCGCACTGTCACGGACAGGCCCTCAGCCCCTCCAGGGCTGGGCCAGCCAGTCGGTCAGGTGGTAGGACGTGGTCACCCGGCTGATGCGATCATCCTCGGTCTCGAAGAAGATGCCGGCCG
>CALMYO010000098.1 GCA_937873685.1 uncultured Paracoccaceae bacterium | reverse complement strand
GACCTCGGCGGCACGATGCGGCTCGGCGCCTATACTGCGCCCCTGAAGCCCGGCACGCGCATCGCCGGCATCTACGGCGACACGACGATCTCCGAGCGCCACCGCCACCGCTACGAGGTCAACATCGACTACGTCGAGCGTCTGCAGGCCTGCGGGCTGGTGTTCTCCGGCATGTCGCCGGACGGCGTGCTGCCCGAGACGATCGAGTATCCGGACCACCCGTGGTTCATCGGCGTGCAGTATCACCCTGAACTGAAGAGCCGCCCGTTCGAACCGCACCCGCTGTTTGCCAGTTTCATCGGCGCTGCCGTGGAGCAGAGCCGGCTGGTGTGACGGCGCACGACTGGCAGGGCAGTCGGAGTGCTGCGTCGCCTGAATTCCGGAATCACATCTTAACGCCAGCGTTGTTGATGCTGCGCTCGGAACTGTTGCAGAAGTCTGATTTTCCTGCCAAATCCGTTTCGAAAGCGGTTGTGGGGCCGCTACGAATCAGGAGTGGGACATGGCAAACATCAACGGCGACAGCAGCCCGGAAACATTTGATGGCGGTTCGGGTAACGACACCATAAACGGCGGCGGCGGCGAGGATCTGCTGCGCGGCTTCGGCGGCGACGACGTCATCACCGATGGCGGCGCAACCCTCGATCCGTCCTTCGCCTTTCTGCAAGGCGGAGACGGCGACGACACATTGACGGTGACCGGAGCCGGCCGCCTACAAGGCGGACGCGGCAATGACACGTTGACCGGCTTGACCTCGGGCGACACCGACAACATCGATTTCGCGATCGCCGATTTTTCCGACGCCACGGGTAGCGTGATCGCCAATCTTTCCGCCTCATCGCTCCTTGGCGTTGCTGGCGGGTCCGCCGGGTTGTTCAATGTGATGGACGGGCAAGGTTTCATTGACCGGGTCTCCGGCATTCATACCCTTCGCGATGGTCTCGGCGACGACCGTGTTCGTGTCGACGGCACTTTCATGAATTCCTTCGGCAACTGGGCCGAAATCCGCCTGACGAGCGGCGATGACACTGTGACCTTCGACGGGGTCGCCACAGCGCGCATTTCCTATTCCGAGGCGTTCGGCCCGGTAAATGCCGACATGGGCGCTGGTACGGCGACAGACCTCGACCCTTCCAACAACTTGATCGGTTCGGACACATTCACCGGCGCAAACCAGTTTCGCGGCTCAAGTTTTGGCGACAGCGTCCTCGGCGGCGACATTGCCGAACGGATTCGCGGACAGGGGGGTGACGACACGCTGGACGGCCTTGGCGGAAACGACCGCATCGAGGGCGAGGACGGCAACGACATCGTGCGTGGCGGCGACGGTGACGACACGGTCGACGGCGGTTCCGGCCAGGATATCATCTTCGGAGATCGCGGCGACGACATCCTGCGCGACGGCGGCGCAATCAATTCGCCGGAATTCGACAATCTGATAGGCGGCGAGGGCAATGACCAGCTTTTCGCCAGCGGCGGCGCAAGGCTTCAGGGCGGGCTCGGCGACGACACGCTGACCGGCGTTACCTCGGGCGACATCGACAACATCGATTTCATTGTCGCCGATTTCTCCGATTCAACCGGAAATGTCAGTGCAAACCTCACGGCAGCCAGCCAGTTCGGCCTGGCTGGCGGCTCGGGCGGGGTGTTCCTGGTCGATGACGGGCAAGGCGGAACCGACAGCATCAGTGGGGTCCATACGGTACGCGATGGCGCCGGCGACGACCGCTTCCGCGTCGACAGTACCTTTGTCAACTCCTTCGGCAACTGGGCCGAAATCCGCCTGACGAGCGGCGATGACCGTGTGGATTTCGATGGCGTGTCGATAGCCCGCGTCTCGTACTCCGAAGCAGTCGGCGCAGTTCGCGCCGACATGGGCGCCGGCACCGCCACCGATCTCAATGCGTCCGACAGTTTCATCGGATTGGATACGTTCACCGGCGCCAACCAGTTCCGGGGTTCTGCAGCCGGTGACGAGATCAACGGCTCGTCTGCCGCCGAGCGTCTGCGCGGGCATGCCGGCGACGATACCATCACTGGCGGTGGCGGCGCCGATCGCCTGGACGGCGAGGATGGCAATGACACAATCACCGGCGGCGTTGACGACGATCGCATCACCGGCGGAGCCGGCGAAGACGCCCTCAATGGCGGCGCAGGCAATGACCGGATCGAGGGCGGCTCCGGCGGCAACTTTGTTGTCGGCGGCACTGGCGACGACACCTTCTTCATCGGTCTCGACAACGATTTCACGGTCATCGAGGGGAACGATGGCGACGGAGCCGGCTTTGACACGCTGGAGTTCGGTCCCGGCATAACGCAGGACGATGTACGCTTCATCGGCGGCGGCGGCGACTATGGGGCTGTGATCGGCCCGCTTGCGCCTGCCTTTTTCCTGCAGGATTTCGAGTTCGGCAATTCCGATCCTGCATTGATGGAAAGCCTCAACATAACGGTGCTTACGTCGGATGAATCCGTCGAAAGGATTACGTTCACGCAAACCGGCGAGACGATCGATATTCTCGATGGTGTTCTCGGCGACATGGGAGACACCGTTGCCGGCGGAACCGGCATGGATATCCTGTTCGGCCGGTTTGGCGACGATTTCCTTGCCGGCGGCGACGGCAACGACGTCCTGTTCGGCAACGATGGCATCGACACGCTGATTGGCGGCGACGGCGGCGACCTGCTCGACGGCGGCGAGAACCCGGACACGCAAGGCGACGTGATGCTTGGCGGGGCAGGCGACGATAGCTATCTGGTCGATTCTCCACTCGATTTCATCGACGAGGGTTTTGTCTTCACATCCACCGGTTTCGGCGGCTTTGATTTCATTCACTCCACGAGCGATTTCTTCTGGGACGTCTATGGAGTAGGCGAGGTCATCCAGATCGGCGAAAACGTCAACGACATCGGCGGCGATGGGGTGACGGTGGTCGGCGGCGTCTACGACAACATCCTGCTCGGCCACAGCGGCACCGACGTGCTGTTCGGTCGCGGCGGGGCCCCCCCCCCCCCCCCCCGCGGCCCCCGCGAGTTCTTCTCCCTTGTTCTTCTCCGCCCCGCCCCCCCGCCGGTTGCGGGGGCCAAAACCACCATCGGC
>CALMYO010000097.1 GCA_937873685.1 uncultured Paracoccaceae bacterium | reverse complement strand
CGTTGAGGGCGTCGTCGACGCGGTCCTTCTTCTCCTTCACCTCGACCTCGGTCGCGCCGCCGACGCGGATCACCGCGACGCCGCCTGCGAGCTTGGCCAGACGCTCCTGCAGCTTCTCGCGATCGTAGTCGGAGGTGGTCTCCTCGATCTGCTGCTTGATCTGGCCGACGCGGCCCTGGATCTCGTCCTTGGAGCCGGCGCCGTCGACGATGGTGGTGTTCTCCTTGGAGATCGACACCTTCTTGGCGCGGCCGAGCATGTCGAGCGTCACGTTCTCAAGCTTGATGCCGAGGTCTTCGGAGATGACCTGACCGCCGGAGAGGATCGCGATGTCCTCGAGCATGGCCTTGCGGCGATCGCCGAAGCCCGGCGCCTTGACGGCGGCGATCTTCAGGCCGCCACGCAGCTTGTTGACGACGAGCGTGGCGAGAGCCTCGCCTTCCACGTCCTCGGCGATGATGAGGAGCGGCTTGCCCGACTGCACAACCGCCTCGAGGATCGGCAGCATGGCCTGCAGGTTGGAGAGCTTCTTCTCGTGCAGGAGAATGAAGGCGTCTTCCAGCTCGGCCACCATCTTCTCGGCGTTGGTGACGAAGTACGGCGAGAGGTAGCCGCGGTCGAACTGCATGCCCTCGACGATCTCGACCTCGGTCTCGGCGGTCTTGGCTTCCTCGACGGTGATCACACCTTCGTTACCGACCTTCTGCATCGCTTCGGCGATCATGGAGCCGATGGCGGCGTCGCCGTTGGCCGAGATCGAGCCGACCTGCGCGACTTCGTCGGACGAGTTGATCTTCTTGGCCTTGCCGGTGAGCTCCTTCACCACCGCGTCAACCGCGATGTCGATGCCGCGCTTCAGGTCCATCGGGTTCATGCCGGCGGCAACCGACTTGTGGCCTTCCTGGACGATCGACTGCGCCAGAACGGTCGCGGTCGTGGTGCCGTCGCCGGCGATGTCGTTGGTCTTGGAGGCGACTTCGCGCACCATCTGCGCGCCCATGTTCTCGAACTTGTCGGCGAGCTCGATCTCCTTGGCGACGGTGACGCCGTCCTTGGTGATGCGCGGGGCGCCGAACGACTTGTCGATGACGACGTTGCGGCCCTTGGGACCGAGCGTAACCTTCACGGCGTCGGCGAGGATGTTGACGCCGTCGAGCATGCGCTCGCGCGCCGAACGGCCGAATTTGACTTCCTTGGCTGCCATTTCAATGACTCCTGGGAATTTTGTTGATTTTCAGGGACAAAAGGGGTTCGGCCGGTCAGCCGATCACGCCCATGATGTCCGACTCCTTCATGATCAGCAGGTCTTCGCCGTTCAGCTTGACCTCGGTGCCGGACCATTTGCCGAACAGCACGCGGTCGCCGGCCTTGACGTCGAGCGGCACGACCTTGCCGGAATCGTCACGGGCGCCGGGGCCGACGGAGACGATTTCGCCTTCCTGCGGCTTTTCCTTGGCGGTGTCGGGAATGATGATCCCGCCTTTGGTCTTCTCTTCCGAATCGACCCGGCGGACGACGACGCGGTCGTGCAGCGGACGGAATGTTGTGGCCATTGTCTCTACCCTTGGATAGCGTGAAAACGATTGCGGGCGCCTGCGCCCTGTTGGCACTCCCTTTTGGCGAGTGCTAACGGGGGCGAGATAGTGAAGCGCGGCGGGCGAGTCAAGAGCGCGAGCGCGAATTACGCAGCCCCCGAAACCCGCAACTGACGAACCCGAAACGGGACCGGCTGGTTATCGACCGGTTAAGACGGCGCTATAATTTCCCTGCAAAATCATAACGATATATCCAGCCTTGTATGATTGTATGGGTCGATAAGCAAGATGCCTGCATTGATTTTGCAGGGTAGCAAAAAGGCAGGGGTGCCGAGATGTTGAGAAAGTTCGGTCGCGACGAAAACGGCAACTTCACGATCCCGTTCGTGCTGTCCGCTTTTCCAATCGTTCTGGCTGTGTCTTCGGCCGTCGAGTACGGCATCATGACTCGCGAGAAAAGCAATGTGCAGGAAGCGCTCGACGCCGCCTGCTTTGCCGCCGGCCGCGAGTTCATCAACGGCGCGACGACGCAAGAGATCAAGGATTACGGCGAGAGTTTCTTCTACACAAACCTGCGCGTACGCAATCCCGATGACGTGGAATTCAATCTCGACTTCCCTGAATCATCGGTGGGCGGCGGCCAGATGGAGTGCTCGTCCAGCTACGACTACAAGCCGATGCGTTTCCTCAGATGGTGCTCCGATCAAAACAAAAACTGGACCTGTCCCGGAACCACGACGGTCGCCATGGCCGGTTCGACCGAGATCAGGCTGAAGAACACGTCGGAGATAGCGCTCGTCGTCGACAATTCGGGCTCGATGGAGGATATCGGCCCCGGCGGCGGCGGCGAGAACCGCTTGTCGATCATAAAGGAGCAGTTCGAACGTCTGGTCACCGAGGTCAGCGACCAGGGCGGTAAGATCAAGCAGCTCGACGAACCAGTGCGGTTTTCTGTCGTTCCTTTTGCCGCGTCGGTGAACGTGAAGTACGACGACACGATCGGCGAGAATACGAGCTGGATCGACGGTCAGGGCAAGTCCTCGATCCATCACGAGAATTTCGACTGGTCAACGCTGAACCAGGTCTTCAAGTCGGGCAGCAAGTGGTACATCCGCAACGGCTCGTCGTCCAATGTCCAGTTGCCTTCGGGCTTCGATTGGGAGAGCCTCAAGACCGCCTACCAGGACGGAAGGCGCTGGTGGTACGCCGACACGAATTATGGTTCGGTTTCCGTTTCTGCCGCTACCGACCGGCCGCTGACGCGGTTCACCCTCTACGAGAACATGACGATGAGCAGCGGCCATTATGAAGAATCGTGCGACTGGGTCTGGAGCCGCCGGCGCGGATGGCAATGGCGGTGCAATGACGTTTGGGTGCAGGATTACTCCGGCCCGGGTGTGTGGCGCGGCTGCGTGGAAACACGTCCATATCCCTACAATGTGAATGGTGCGGAGGCCGTGCAATCCGACTGGAAATCGCTCTATGTGCCGATGTTCCCGCCGGACGAGAAGGATTCCTCCTCGTCGTCGAACAGTTACATCAGCGACCTGATGACCGACAGCAACTCGGAGCGTCAGAAAAACGTCGTGAAGTATTTCGGCGCTTCGGTGACCGCTTCGCCGGGCAACAAAACCGATTATTCGTGCACCATTCCGACCTTGTTGCCGATACAGGAAACCAGTACGGCTGCCGGCCGGCAAAAAGTCCTCGACAAGATTGATGAACTCGTGGCCAGCGGCGCGACCAACATCGTGCAAGGCATGGAATGGGGCTGGAACAGCCTTGTTCCCAAGCAGCCGCTGCTCGGTGCACGCTCGCTGACCGAACGCGGCAACGACAAGTACATCATCGTCCTGACCGACGGTGAGAACACCTACTACACGCCGGGTTCCCTCGGCTACAACGACAACAATAACAACAAGTCGATCTACGGCGCGTATGGATACACAGGCGTGAAGTTCGATGGCGGGTCGCGCTCGCGCCTGTTCATGGACTCAACCACGACAGCCACCAATGACGGATTCTCCAACTCCAACTACGGCGTTGCGATGAACTTCCACATGCGCAAGCTGTGCGACAACATCAAGACCGAGATCGCGAACCCGGACGATCCGTCCGATCCGTTCCCGGGTGTCAAGATCATGATGATCGCGCTCGATCTCAGCGCCACCCAGCAGAACAACATGCTGCCGGACATGCGCTACTGCGCCTCGCCAACCCCGGAAGGCATGGAACTGGAGAGCGGCGAAACCAAGATGATCTGGAACATCACCTCGGGCGATGCCGAAGAAGCAGTCGACGAGATCATCCGCCTGCTGTCCAACCTTCGTCTGGCAAGCTGATCACGCCGCAGATCGCGTCGAAGAAAACAGGAAACACCGCCGGGCTCCGTGCCCGGCGGTTTTCATTTTGCGCCGGGCTTGCGGCTGCGGGCGACCATTGTGTCGGTTTTCGGAACCAGTGGCTGGCGGATCCGCCGCGGCGGCGAGAAATGCTGGCCGGCCATCATCGTCACGCCAGTGTCGATCAGCGCCAGCACTTGCTCGGCGGTTACAACGCCGTTGACGATCAGCGTTTGCGCCGCCTCGTCCTGCGATCTCGGCACCGGGCCGCCGGCAAGAAACCGGTCACAGTCGCAGAACTGGTAGGCCGGCGACATACTGCGCCCGTTGACGTCACGCCCGGCCATCGGCACGGCGCAGCGCAGACCTTCGCGCTGCAGCTGGCGCAATCGTGCGCGGGCCTCGCCCGCAAACCTGTTTTCTGGCCGGTCGAGCTTGAGAATGAGCTGACGCGCCAGGGCCGGATGGGCCTTGACAAGCCCCGCGATCGAGGAGACCAGCGCCGGTGTTTCGAACAGGGCCGGGCTGACCGGGCAAAAGACCGGCGCATCGGCATGAGCCTCCTGCAGGATTTGCCGCGAGGCGGCGGCGGCAAGCGCAAAAAGACGATACTCGAACAAAGCGCGCGTTTCGTGTTCCGGATCGTCGAAGTCCTGGATATGGCGTACTTCGCCGTTTGGCAGCGTGACTGCACCGAAAGTACAGAAGCCGGCCGTTTCGCCCGAAGGCATGGCGAAAACCGGTTGCAGGCTGATTTCCAGCGTCGCGTCGGCGAGGGCAGAAAGCACGGCGTCGGTCAGTGCGGCGCCGGCGCCGGGCGCGGAAGGCGCCGGTTGCGGCGGCGCGTCCGGTTCGTCCGGTTCGGAGGCAGAATCGTTGCGGGTGTCCTTGACGGCCGGGGCGCTCTCGCGCACCCGCAGTACCTCGTTGAAGGCGCGTGCGGCGGCAAAACGCCGGCGACGCTCGGTGAGCGCCCAGCCTACGAGCACCGACGCCGAAAGCAGGAAGGCGGCCGCAAGCGCCAGCGCCACCCAGGCGGCAGCGGAAAAGGAGACCATGCGCAACACGGCCCATGCGGCAAGCGCGCCGAAAATCGCGAGCAGGCCGGCAAAAAGGGGCAGCAGGCGCATGACGCGCTTCACGTCGGTTTTCCCTCCGGTTTCTCCATGGGGGCCATCGCATTCGGTCACATGGTAAACGAAACGTATACGGTCTTTGCGCGGCATGCGCCAAGCACTGCGTCTGAAAACCGGGTGACAGGGTAAAGCGGTTCGGTTAATTGCCGGCGGCGGGTTTCGCCCGCGCGCGAAACACGAAGGACGGGGCGAAGCCAGTGGCGCATGAACCGCGAATGCTGAACCGGCTGGATGACCTTTTTGCCGGTCATGACGCGGTGCTGTGCGACGTGTGGGGGGTTATCCACAATGGCGTGACCGCCTGGCCGCAGGCGCACCAGGCGCTGTCGCGGGCGCGCGAAGCCGGGCTTGCGGTGGTGATGATCACCAACGCCCCCCGCCCGAACGAGCCGGTGGCGCGCCAGTTGCTGTCGCTCGGCGTGCCGCAATCGGCCTTCGACGCGGTGACGACCTCCGGCGACGTGACGCGGGCGCTGATCGCAGCCGGTCCGCGCAAGGTGCTGCATATCGGACCGGAACGCGACCTTGCGATTTTCGACGGGCTCGATGTCGAACTGGTCGAGGAATTCGAGGCCTCGGGGGCGGTGTGCACCGGACTCTACGACGACACGACCGAGGGGCCGGAGGATTACCACGACCTGCTGCAGCGGCTGCGTTCGCGCGACCTGCCATTCATCTGCGCAAATCCTGACATCGTGGTCGATCGCGGCGGCGAGACGATCTATTGCGCCGGCGCAATTGCGCGCCAATACACCTTGATTGGCGGGCGCACGCAGATCGCCGGCAAGCCGTTCGCGCCGATCTACGACGCGGCGATTGAGAAGGCGCAGGCCGCGCTCGGTCGCCCGCTCGATCGCAGCCGGGTGCTCGCCATCGGCGACGGCGTGCTGACCGATGTGAAGGGCGCGGTCGATTACGGGCTCGGCCTCGTCTTCATCACCGACGGCATCCATGCGCGCGAATATGGCGAACCCGGCAGGCCCGATCCCGCCGCGCTCGGCGAATGGCTTGCGAAGGCAGGCGCAGCGCCGGCCGGCGTCATGACCATGCTGGCCTGAGGCGCGGCGATGTCGCTTTCGCGGCCAATCGCGCGGATCGACGGGTACGGCGCCCTGCCTTCGGCCATGCGTGGCGGGGTGGTTGCGATCGGCAATTTCGACGGCGTGCATCGCGGCCACCAGCAGGTGCTGGAAGCGGCGCTGGAAAAGGCGCGGGTGGGCGGCGTGCCTGCGCTGGCGCTGACCTTCGAGCCGCATCCGCGCACGGTGTTCAGGCCGGACGCGCCGGTTGCCCGCATTACCCCGGCGCGGGCGAAGGCGCATATCCTCGGCGCGCTCGGATTCGATGCCGTGGTGGAGCAGCCGTTCACGCGCGAATTCGCTTCGCTTCCGGCCAGCGCCTTCATCGACGACCTGCTGGTCAGCGGTCTCGGGATCAGCCACGTGATGGCCGGCCATGATTTCCATTTCGGCAAGGGGCGCACGGGAACGCCGGACATGCTTGTCGCGGCCGGCGCCGGGCAGGGCTTCGGCGTCACGCTGGTCGACGCGTTCACCGACGAGGCCGGCGCGACGATCTCGTCCAGCCGCATCCGTTCACTGCTCGCCGAAGGCGCGCTCGGCGAGGCGACCGGGCTGCTCGGCTACCGGCCGGTATTCGAGGCCGGGGTGACCGGCGGCAAGAAGCTCGGCCGCACGCTCGGCTTTCCGACCGCCAACATGGCGCTGCCGGCCGAAACGCCGTTGGCGCATGGCATTTACGCGGTGCGGTTTCGCCGAGCCAACGGCGACATTCACGATGGCGTCGCCAGCTTTGGCCGCCGCCCGACGGTGGACGAGGATGGCGCGCCGCTGCTGGAGACGTTCCTGTTCGGCTTTTCCGGCGACCTCTATGGCGAAGTCTGCACGGTCACGCTGGTTTCGCGCCTGCGCGGCGAGGAGAAGTTCGACAGCCTCGATGCGCTGGTCGCGCAGATGCGGCGCGACGAGGCGGAGGCGCGCGAGATCCTGCCCCTGATCGCGCCGCTGTCGCCGCTCGATGCGGCGCTTAGTTTCGCCTGAACGCGGCGATGACCGGCCGGCGTCGCGCCATCCTGATCACCGGCGCCACCGACGGCATCGGGCTTGCGCTGGCGCGGCGGCTGGCGGGCCGGCACGACCTTCTTTTGACCGGACGCCGTCCGCACGAGGCCGTCGCTGCGCTCCTGCCGGCCGGCGCCTTGTACGGTCAGGCGGACCAGGCAGACCCCTTGACTGCGGCCGATGGGATCGCCGCCCTGCTTGGCGGGGCGCGCGTGACGCGGCTGGACAACGCGGTGCTCAACGCCGGCGCCGGCTTTGCCGGCGATCCTTTCGCGGAGTTGCCGGAGCGCCTGCGCACGGTGTTCGATGTCAATCTCGCCGCGCCGATGCTGATCGCCAGACGGCTGCTGCCTGCGCTGGAAGCGGCCTCCGGCACGCTGACGCTGGTCGGCTCGACCGCACGGCGCGGCGCGCCGGGGTTTGCAAGCTATGCCGCGGCGAAGGCCGGGCTGCATGGCTTCGCCCGCGCGCTTGGCGAGGAGTGGCGCGGCAGGGTGGTGGTGCAGATCGTCAATCCGGGGCCGGTGGCGACGGCGATGCATCGCAAGGCCGGGCATGAGCCGGGACCGGCGCAACGCCTGTTTGTTTCGCCGGAGCGTATGGCGGCGATGCTGGAAGCGGCAATCGCGTCCAGCCGCTCGCCGGTGACGCTTTCCTTCCTGCAGACGACGCGGGCGACGCTGTCGCCGCTTCGCCGCGAGGCGCAGCTGTGAGCGCCGTTCCGGGCAGCGATGCCGCGACGAGGCCACGCGCGCTGGTG
This sequence comes from uncultured Paracoccaceae bacterium, assembly GCA_937873685.1. Classification (GTDB taxonomy): domain Bacteria; phylum Pseudomonadota; class Alphaproteobacteria; order Rhizobiales; family Rhizobiaceae; genus CALMYO01. The sequence continues at coordinate 3,203 of CALMYO010000097.1, read as the reverse complement.
ACCGGCGCGGCCGAGGGGCTTGGACAGGCGCTGGCCGCCGGGCTTGCCAGCCGCGGTTTTGTTGTCGATGCGATCGACGTGCAGGCGCGACCCGGCGGCGAGACTGCGGCGGAAAGAACAGCCGACGACGTTTCACGCACAGGAGTAGCGGTTGGCGATCCGCCGGCCTCGTCCGCTGCGGCGGGGCGCTGGCATGTTGCCGATCTTGGCGACCGCGCCGCGGTCGAAGCCCTGATCCCGGCGCTGGTTGCCGGCGGTCCCTATGGGCTGGTCGCGTTCAATGCCGGCGTCAACGCCACCGGCCGGTTCGAGGAAATCTCCGACGCCGAACACCTGCGCCTGCTTGCCGTCAACGCCGAAACGCCGATCCGGATTGCGACCGCGCTGGTGGCGTCCGGCACGTTGGCGCCGGGCGGGCGGCTGGTATTCGTCTCGTCGCTGTCGCATTTCACGGGCTATCCCGGTGCGGCAAGCTATGCGGCGTCGAAGGATGCGTTGGCGGTCTGGGCGCGCAGCATTCGCCCGGCCGCCGCCCGGCGCGGTCTCACCGTTACCGTCGCCTTTCCCGGCCCGCTCGATACCGCGCATGCCACGCGCCACGCCCCGGCCGGCACCGACGCGTCGCGCCGCATGAAGCCGCAAACGGCGGCGTCGGCGATCCTCGATGCCGCGTTTGCAGGGCGGAAGACCGTTGTTCCGGGCTTTGCCAACCAGCTTATTGCATTGACAGGAAATATTTTTCCCGGCTTCCTTGCCCGCCGCATGCGCCGGCTGCTGTTCGACCGGCTTGTCGGTTGAGAGGCGAGGTCAGGTCAGGAATCGCCGGTCGATGAAGTGACTGGTCGCGGAAACGATCACGATTTTCGCATGATCGCGATGGGCGGGATCGAGCAGATAGTTCGTCGCAAAGGGCATGATGGCCGAGGGTACCGCAAACACGGCACCGGCGCTTTCGCCCACATGCCGGGTCCAGATAGCGCGTGTGATTGCGGGATTGTCGCGCCAGCCCGCGGGCGGTTCGATTGTAACCGGCTTCACGTTGTCGGGAACGGAAATCTCGAGCAGCTGGTAGCTGTCGGGGATATCCTCGCGATCGACATGGACGAGGATTTCGAGCATCGCCGTCGACAGATGATCGGAGCAGTAGACTATTCTCTGCCCCTTGTCGTTCCAGCGTCCTGCAGCAAGTTCGCCGCCGCGTCCATTGAGATCGGCGTGGTTCGAGATACGCCACAAGCGCATGGTCAGACATACATGCCGTGGTCTATGGCGTGCAGTGCATTGGTCACCTGCTCGGCCCCTGTTTCCGAAACCAGCAAGGCAAGCGGTATTGCGCCATCAAGCGGCCGGCTCGGCTTGCGCAGCCAGCGGTGCGCCTTCTCGCCATTGCCAAAAACACGTTCCGCCAGCGAAACAACGCGTTTCAGGCGGGCTACGCGATCGGACTCCACCAGCGTCAGCTTCTCGCCCTTTGCGATGCGGCGCGCCAGGGTGCGGCGTGGGCTGACCAGCGCGAAAATCTCGTCGCGCGAAAAGCCGAGCGCCTCCAGTTCGGCAATTTCGCTCGCCTTGACGAGGAACTGTTCCGTCGATGCTTCGAAAAGCGCGAGGCCCATGGCCGTGTCTCCGTGCCAACTGCCACCGAATATAGGCGCATCTGCCGCGATCGGCAAATCCGTCGTTTGGCGCTTTCCCGTCTCGCCACACCCTGCTAATGACGCCGCCATGAATCCGACGACGCGCCCCGCAACGCGAATTACCGGCCCGGCCCGCCGCCGGGGCTGACGCCGGCTGCGGTTCCGGGTATGCGCGCGCCACGATCGCGCCTCCTGCCATTTCCCTTTTTTCCCGAAATGCGCCATAGCGCGGCGCAGCCGAACCCTGCGATTTGAAGCCATGACCGACACCGACCAGACGCCTGACTATTCGAAGACGCTTTTCCTGCCGCAGACGGATTTCCCGATGCGCGCCGGCCTGCCGGAGAAGGAACCGCAGATCGTCGCCCGTTGGGAGGAGATCGGGCTTTACAACAAGCTGCGCGAGGACGCAGCCGGGCGGCCGAAATACGTTCTTCACGACGGCCCGCCCTACGCCAACGGCAACATCCATATCGGGCACGCGCTGAACAAGATCCTGAAGGACGTGATCACGCGGTCGTTCCAGATGCGCGGCTACGATTCCAATTACGTGCCGGGCTGGGATTGCCATGGCCTGCCGATCGAGTGGAAGATCGAGGAGGAGAACTACCGCTCCAAGGGCAAGGCCAAGCCCGACCTCGCCCATCCCGATGCGATGATCGCGTTTCGCAAGGAATGCCGCGCCTATGCCGAGCACTGGATCGGCGTGCAGGCGGCCGAATTCAAGCGGCTCGGCGTCGTCGGCGATTTCGACAACCCTTATACGACGATGAATTTCCACGCCGAGGCGCGGATCGCCGGCGAACTGCTGAAGTTCGCCATGAGCGGGCAGCTTTATCGCGGCTCCAAGCCGGTGATGTGGTCCGTGGTGGAACGCACCGCGCTGGCGGAAGCGGAGGTGGAGTACCAGGACTACGAGTCGGATACGGTGTGGGTGAAGTTTCCGGTGCGGGAAATCGAGCCGATCATTGATGTGGAGGGTGGGCCCTTCCGATCGATCGGTGAGAGCGCCGCATCGTCGACAGTCAGATACACTGATGATTTGCTCGACGCCTCCATCGTCATCTGGACGACCACGCCCTGGACGATCCCGGGCAACCGGGCGATTTCGTTTTCCTCACGCATTGCCTATGGCCTGTATAGGGTTACCGGTGCAGAGAAGAATGTCGGTCCGCAGCCCGGCGAAAAACTGATCTTTGCCGACAGGTTGGCGGAAGAATCCTTCGCCAAGGCCAAGCTCAAGTGCCAGCGGTTGCGGGACGTGACTTCGCTTGAGCTTGAGGGCATCACCTGCGCGCATCCGCTGGCGGGATGGCAGGGCGCGGGTTTCCTCCCCCCGGCGGGGGGAGGTGGCGGCGGAGCCCACGGAGGGGGGGCCACCCCCCCCGGCCCCTCCGGCCACCCCCCCCCTGCCGGGGGCTGGGCTTTTTTCTCCCCCCCCCCCGCCCCGGCGCCCCCCCCCCCCCCCCCCCCCGGGGCCCCCCCCCCGCGGGCCCTCCCCCCTCTCGACCTGGCCCCCTGCCCCGCCGGTGAGGATGCGGCTCATCTGCGCGCCGGTCGTCTGGA
>CALMYO010000096.1 GCA_937873685.1 uncultured Paracoccaceae bacterium | reverse complement strand
GGCGGCCCCGGTTCGGTGTTCCAATTGCGGGCGACCGCCTTCGGCGACGCCCCCGCCGTTGCCCAGGCCGTTCGCGCCCATGTGTTGCAAAACCCGACGATCGACGCGATGTTTGCCATCGGCGATCAGGACACCAACGCGACCATCAGCGGTATCCAGCAGGCCGGCAAGACCGGTGCGGTGCATGTCTGCGGCATGAACTTCAACGATTCGATCCTCGCGAACATTTCGGCTGGTACGCAGGCCTGCGCCATCGACCAGCAGGGCTATCAGCAGGGCTTCTTCGCCGTTTCGATCCTCAACAACTTCGTCAATTACGGCGTGACGATCCCGACCCGTGAAATCCTCACCGGCCCGGGCGTCATCGACAAGAGCAATGTCGAACTCGTCGTCGCCGGCGTGAAGGCTGGCGCGCGTTGACGCTCACCATCCGCCCGTCGCCGACAGCGTGGCGGGCGGATCGCAACCGGCGGGAAGGCAAGCGTTTCCGCTTTCTAAAATCTTCGACTCCGGCCGTCGCGCCAGACGCGGGACAGTCGTTCTTTGCGGGAATTGCAGGATGTCGACGCCTTCACATGGCCGTTCGCCAGGCTTGTCGCTTGGCGCCTTTGCAAGACGACCCGAGGCCGGATCGCTGGTTGGCCTGTTCCTTGTCTTTGCGTTTTTCGCCGTTCTCGGCGGCCCCGTCTTCGTCGGTGCACCGGGCTGGTCGAGCTGGCTCAACATTGCCGCCGAAGTCGGTATCGTCGCGCTGCCGGTCGGCCTGCTGATGATTGCCGGCGAACTCGACATCTCGGTCGGCGCCGTCATACCGGCCTCGCAGATGACCGCGGCGATCGTCTCCGGCTTTCACGGGCTTCCGGCGCCGGCAGGCATCGCCTGCGGTCTCGGCGTCGGTCTGGCGGTCGGCTTCGTCAACGGTTACCTGGTGACGCGCACCGCCATTTCCTCGCTGATCATAACCATCGGCACGATGTTTTCCGTCATGGGACTTACGCTCGGCTTTGCGGTTCTGGTCGCCGGATCGACGAGCGTCTCGCTCGTTCCCGATCCTGTCACCAAGCTGCTGCTCGGCACCTTCATTGGCGGGATGTTCAACGTGTCGATGTTCTGGTGGGCGGCGTTTGCGGTCGCCATCTTCTACCTGTTGCATGTTTCGCCGATCGGCAACTGGATCTTCGCGCTTGGCGGCGACCGCGAAAGCGCCCGCAACGCCGGTGTTCCGACATCGCGGCTCACCATCGCGCTCTACATGCTCTCGGGTTTCGCTGCGGCGTTCGTCGGCATCCTGCAGGTTGCGACCTACACCAGCGCGCAGGTCGCGACCGGCCAGCCCTTCATTTTCAACTCTATCATGTGTGTGGTGATCGGTGGCGTCCTGCTCACCGGCGGCGCAGGTTCGGTGGCCGGCATCGTGATCGGCACGATGACTTTCGCAATCGTCAACCAAGGCATATTCTTTTCCGGCCTTGATCCGAATGTCGGCTCGGTGATCATCGGCGCCCTGCTGCTCGCCGCCGTCCTGTCCAACGACACCTTCCGCGCGTTGGCGCTCAAGCATGCCGCGCGGCGGGGCAATCGGGGAGAGGAGCGATGACGAACGGACTTGCTCCCTTCTTGCGCCGGCCCGAGGCGGCCGCGATCCTCAGTCTCATCGGCATCGTCGCGTTCTATGTGGCGATCGGCGGCGTTGACCTCGCCAAGCTGTTCGGCGCTGCAAGCTGGGTGAATTTCGCAGCAAATCTCGGCATCGTCGCCATTCCCGTCGGGCTGCTGATGATCTCGGGCGAACTCGACATCTCGATCGGCGCGATGATTCCCGCTGGCTCGATGACGGTCGCGATCCTTTCCGGCCACTACGAATTGCCGATCGTTGTCGGCATGGCCGGCGCGCTTGCGCTCGGCGTCATCGTCGGCGCGGTCAACGGCATCCTGACCGTGCGCACAACGGTGCCTTCGCTCATCATCACGCTTGGTACGCTTGTCGCCATGCAGGGTGTCGTGCTTGCCGGCGCAAAACTGCTGACAGGCGGCGCAAGCGTTCCCCTGAACGCGCCGGACTGGGCCAAGTTTGCCTTCGGCCAGCTTGTCGGCGGCAGTTACCAGGTGATCATCTTCTGGTGGCTGCTGTTTGCCGTCATTGTCGGCTTCGTGCTGCACCTGACCCGGTATGGCAACTGGATCTTCGCCATCGGCGGGCACAAGGAAAGCGCCCGCAACGCCGGCGTTCCGGTGCGCGACATGACGATTGCGCTCTTCATCCTTTCCGCCTGTAGCGCCTCCTTCGTCGGCATGTGCGGCGCGATGCAGTTCAACTCGGCGCAGGTCTCCGGCGGCATGGGCTACATCTTCAACACCATCGTCAGCGTGGTTGTCGGCGGCGTGCTGCTCACCGGCGGCTATGGCTCGGTCGCCGGCATCTTTTTCGGCACCGTGACCTTCGCCATCGTCAACCAGGGCATCTACTTCACCGACATCGACCGCAACTGGTCGAACCTGATCATCGGCGTGACCTTGTTGCTGGCTGTCGCGATGAACGAGGGTTTGCGAAAACTCGCGCTCAGCCACCGCCGGTCAGTGAGGCCGGCCGGCAAGGCGCGGCGTCCGGTCGCCGATACGAAAGGGGCCACGCCATGACCGCCAGAATGCCCCTCCTCGAACTGCGCAAGGTCGACAAGTCGTTTGGTCCGATCGACGTGCTGCACGAGATTTCGCTGAAAGTACATGCAGGCGAAGTGCTCTGCTTGCTCGGCGACAACGGCGCCGGCAAATCTACGCTGATCAAGACGCTCGCCGGCGTGCACCAGCCGACGCGCGGCGAGATCCTGATGGACGGTCAGCCCGTCGCCTTCGCCAACCCGCGCGAGGCGTCGGACCGGGGCATCGCAACGGTGCATCAGTTTGGCGGCACTTATCCGTTGATGTCGATCGGCCGCAATTTCTTCGTCGGCGCCGAACCGACACGAGGTTGGGGTCCGTTCAAGGTGTTCGACCGCAAGAAGGCCAACGAGATCGCGGTCAAGGCTGTGCGCGATTTCGGCATCACCCGCATCGATGATGGCGACCGTCTCGTCGGCGGACTTTCCGGCGGCGAGCGGCAGTCGCTGGCGATCGCGCGAGCAGTGTATTTTGGCGCGCGCGTGCTGATCCTCGACGAGCCGACGGCGGCGCTCGGCGTCAAGCAGGCGGCGCATGTGCTGCGCATTGTCAACGAGGCGAAGAAACGCGGGCTGGCGGTAATCTTCATCACCCATCAGGTCATGCACGCCATGGCGGTTGGCGACCATTTCGCGGTGCTGATCCGCGGCGCGGTCGCAGCCGATTTCCGCAAGGGCGAGAAGACGCGCGAGCAGATCGCCGACCTGATGGCCGGTGGCGAATCGATGGTGAGCCTTGAAGCCAGCATCGAAGGCTACATGGAGCGCCACAAGGGCCACGTGCCTCCCCCGGCGCATTGACGAATCCTCGCGCGCTCACTGCCGACGGCTCCCCGAACAAGACATTGTAATTCCAACAGGATACACATGACGATACGCATCGCAGTCATCGGCGCTGGCATCATGGGCGCGGACCACGCGCGTATCGTCGCGCAGGAAATGCCCGGCGCAACATTGCAGGTGGTCTGCGACATGGATGCTGCGCGCGCGAAAACCGTCGCCGACACGCTTGGCGCGGCCGATGCCGCCGCCGACCCGCAAGCGACGATCGCACGCGGCGATGTCGACGCGGTGATCGTCGCCAGCCCGGATTTCACCCATGCGCCGCTCAGCAAGGCCTGCATTGCCGCCGGCAAGCGCGTTTTGTGCGAGAAGCCGCTGTCGCAGCAATCGGAACAATGCATTGAGGTGATGGACGCGGAGATGCAGGCCGGCGCACGTTTCGTGCAACTCGGTTTCATGCGCCGCTTCGACCAGGCCTATGTCGAGATGAAGCAGGCGCTCGATACCGGCGCGATCGGCCGCGCCCTGATGATGCACAACTGGCATCGCAATGTCGAAACGCCGGCAGCCGATTTCACCGGCGCGATGGCGATCACCAATTCCGCCCCGCACGAGTTCGATGTGGTGCGACATGTGCTCGGCTGCGAATACACAACCATCAGCGCGGTGCAGCCCTTGCGTTCGGATGCACGGGTGGCGCCGGTGGTGATGGTGCTGGAAACCGTGGACAGACAGGTCGTCACCATCGAGATCAACAACAACGCGTCTTATGGCTACGACGTGCGCGCAGAGTTGGTGGGCGAGGCAGGCGCCGTCGCGCTGAACCCGGTTGCCCATACCCGCACCGACGCGCGCCTTGCATCCGCCATCCGCTACGATGCGGACTGGCGGGGGCGATACCACGAGGCCTATGTGCGCAAGAACCGCGCCTTCCTGCGCTTTGTCGAAACCGGTGTCTTTCCGTCGATCGCCCCGGACTGCTGGGATGGATACTGCGCCGCGCTGGTGGCGGAAGCCGGGGCGCGGGCGCTTCATTCGGGCGCGCGGCAGATCGTCGAAATGATCGACCAACCGGCGTTCTACGCCACGCCCAAGGGAGAAGCGGCATGAAACTGGGTTTCGTTTCCGACAGCCTCGGTGGCCTGACGTTCGACGCCATGCTCGATCACGCGGCGCGCATGGGCGTCGCCGGCGTTGAGGTCAACACCTGCGGCTGGTCGACTGCGCCGCATTTCGATCTCGCGGCGATGAAGGCCGACGCCGGCAAGCGCAAGGCCTTCCTGCAAGCCTTTGCTGATCGCGGGCTGGAAATCATCGCACTCAATGCCAACGGCAATCCGCTGCACCCGACCGACAAGGCGCAAGGAGAGGGCCTGCGCGACACGATCCGGATCGCCGGCGAGATGGGCATCGGGACCGTCGTCACCATGTCAGGCCTGCCGGCCGGCAGCGCGACCGACACAATGCCGAACTGGGTTGTCTCGTCCTGGCCGCCGGAGACGCAGGCGATCCTGAAGTATCAATGGGAAGAGAAGCTGATTCCGTTCTGGACCGAAATCGCTTCGCTGGCGAGGGAAAGCGGCGTCGGGAAGATCGCGCTCGAGCTGCATGGCAACCAGTGCGTCTACAACGTGCCGTCCCTGTTCAAGCTGCGCGAGGCGGTGGGGCCGGTGATCGGCGCCAATCTCGATCCCTCCCACCTGTTCTGGATGGGCGCCGACCCGCTTGTCGCAGCGGAACGCCTCGGCGCGGCAGTCCATCACGTCCACGCCAAGGACACGTTCCTCAACCCGCCGGCGCAGGCGACGACTTCGCTGCTGGAAAACGGCTCCCTGATGGATATCCCCACGCGGTCGTGGAGCTACATCACGCTTGGCTTCGGCCATGGCGAGGAATGGTGGCGGCAGTTCTGCTACCGCCTGAAGATGGGCGGCTATGACGGCTGGCTGTCGATCGAGCACGAGGACGTGCTTCTGAACTCGCTTGAGGGTCTCGAAAAATCTGTCGCATTGCTGAAGGGCGTAATACCGTCGGCGCCGGCCGATTTCAAACCGCAAGCGATATGATCGGCTTGATGGGAAGCCATCATGGCAGTCGCATCGCGCTGATGGAAAATGAAACAATATTCCGCGCACCGCTTCCGCTTTCGCCCGCCATGGCGATAGCAGGGGCGGCGGAATTCCCGATACGGAGAAACGAGATGGCCGAACGGATTGACGCCTGTTCCGCTGACGAGATCGAGGCCGAAGGCGCAAGACGCTTCGACCACGGCGGACGCACCTTCGCGATCTTCCGCAACGATTCCGGCGGATACTTCTGCACCGACGGCCTGTGCACCCACGAGGACGTGCATCTCGCCGACGGGTTGGTGCTGGAAAACACCGTCGAATGCCCGAAACACGCCAGCGTGTTCGATTTCACCACAGGCGAGGTGGAAACCCCGCCGGCCTGCGAGAACCTGAAGACTTACGCGACGCGGATCGAAAATGGCCGCGTGATGATCGAGATCTGACATCATGAGCGGAACGTTCCAATTGGCAGCCTGCGCCGAAATGCTTTGGCGCGACAAACCGGTCGACTGGCGCGCCAGCCGCCTGAAGGAAATGGGCTTCGGCGTCGGCCTGTGGAATTGGCCGGACCATGATCTCGCCGCCCTGGAACGGACCGGCGCGACCTTCACGATCATGAACGGCTATCTCGAAGGCCGGCTCGCCGATGACGAGGGCGCAGCCATGCTGCTCGCCTCGGCGCGCGCCACCGCGCAGGTGGGCAAGCGGCTCGGCGTGCAACGCCTCAACCTGCACGGCACCGGCCTTGGCGAGGGCGGCATTCCGATCTGGAAGCATGATGTCGTGACCGGGCCGATGTGGCTGAAGGCGCGCGACACGCTGCACCGCATCTGCGACATGGCGGAGCAGGAAGGCGTCGCCTTCACGCTGGAGAACCTCAACCTTCTCGATCACCCCGGCTGCCCGTTTGGCTCCACGGCCGATGTGCTGGCGCTGGTGTCGTCGGTCGACAGGCCGCAGCTGCGCATCAATCTCGACCTTTACCACACACAGATCGGCGAGGGCGACATGATCCGCTGGTGCGGGAAATGCCTGCCGTGGATCGGCGAGGTGCAGGTGGCCGACAATCCCGGCCGCTGCGAGCCGGGTACCGGCGAGATCAACTATGCGGGCGTCGCGCGCGCCCTGAAGACAATGGGTTATCGCGGCCCTGTCGGCATGGAGGCTTTCGCCGCAGGCGATGCAGAGGCGGCGCTGGAAGCATTCCGCGCTGCATTCACGGTGTAGGCCATGCGCGAGATCGTCATCATCGGCGCTGGCGAATGCGGTGTGCGTGCGGCGTTTGCCGTGCGCGAACAGGGGTTCGACGGGTCGTTGACATTGCTCGGCGCGGAAGCCGCCTTGCCCTACGAGCGGCCGCCCTTGTCGAAAACCAATCCCTGCGCGCCGAAGCCGATCCGCCCCGAAGCATCATACAGGGAAGCTGGAATCGATCTGCGACGCGGCTCCACGGCGGCGGCGATCAATCGGCAAAACCGTAAAGTGACACTTACCAATGGAGAGCAACTGAACTACGACCGATTGCTGCTTGCGACCGGCGCGCGCGCGCGCCGGCTTGCGGACATGGAAGACTGCCTGACGCTGCGCACCGACATCGATGCGGTTCACATCATGGAACGGTTTGCAACCGGTGCCCTTATCGGCATCATCGGTGGTGGCTTCATCGGGCTGGAACTGGCGGCTACAGCGCGGCAGGCCGGTGCGGAAGCCACGGTGGTCGAGGCCGCGCCCCGCCTGCTTGGCCGCGCTGTGCCGGAAGCGATGGCAGCCATCGTCCACACCCGCCATGTGACCGAAGGCGTGACAATCCGCACCGGAACGGGCGTGACGGCAGCGGACGCCAACCGCATCGAACTTGCCGACGGCACTGTGCTCGGCTTCGACGCGGTGATCGCCGGCGTCGGCTCCGCGCCAAATGTCGAACTTGCGCAGGCGGCCGGCCTTGCCGTCGACAACGGCATCGTCGTCGATGCGTCATTCCGGACTTCGGACACGGCAATCTTCGCTGCCGGCGACTGCTGCAATTTCGAATGGCGCGCCTCCCGCGTGCGGCTGGAAAGCTGGAAGGCGGCGCAAGACCAGGGCGCGCATGCTGCCGCCGGAATGCTTGGCGCGGCGGAAGCCTACGGCAAGGTTCCGTGGTTCTGGTCCGACCAGTACGACATGACGCTGCAAGTGGCCGGCCTGTTCGACATGCGTCGTGAGGTCCATCGTCGCGAATCCGCCGATGGCGTCTGCCTCGTTTTCCAGTGCGACGACCGTGGCCGGCTTGCCGCGGCCGCCGGTATCGGGCCGGGCAACACGGTCGCCAAGGACATCCGGATACTCGAGAAAGCGATCGAGCGCGACGCGGTCGTCGATGCCGATGCGATTGCATCCGCGTCGTTTAATCTTAGGCAACTGCTGAAATAATCTCGTTTGCGAGAGGGGGAGAAAACCATGGGCATGTATCACAACCGTCCGCATGTGCAGGACATCCGCAATATGAAGCAGCGCGGAGAGAAGATCTCCATGCTCTACGTCTCGACGCTGGAGGAAGCCGCCGCAGCCGCAGCCGCCGGCATCCACATGCTGTCGATCGAGGGCAAGTACTTCTCGCCGGAAATGCGCGAGGCGGCGGGCGATTGTTTCGTACAGGTCGGCCTGCCCTTCGGCGGATGGGGTCGTTTCGAGGGACGACCGCTCGCCACGGCGGAGGACTATCTGCGCGCCGCATTCCATTTTGCTGCAATCGGTGGCGATTGCTACTATTGCACCGCCTCACACGACATCCAGAAGGTGCTGTGCGACAATCATGTGCCGGTCGTCGCCCATGTCGGCCTGATCCCGTCCTACATCACCTGGACCGGCTGGCGCGCGGTCGGAAAGTCGGCGCAAGAGGCGGAGCGGCTGTGGCGGCAGGTGCAGCAGCTTGAGGCCATCGGTTGCTTCGGCGCGGAGCTTGAAGTGGTGCCGGACCGCGTCGGCGAATGGATCTCGAAGAACACAGCGATGATCATGCTCGGGATGGGCGCCGGTCCGGGTGCCGACGCGCAATATCTCTTCGCCGAAGACGTGCTCGGCTACGACGTCAACCACAAGCCGCGCCATGGCAAGGTCTACCGCGATTTCAAGGCCGAGTTCGAGCGCCTGCACAACGAGCGCGCCGCCGCGTTCAGGGAGTTCATCGCCGACGTCAACTCCGGCGCCTATCCCGCGCCGGAGCACGTGGTTGCGATGGCGGACACGGAATTCGACGCCTTCCTGACGGCGGTTTCGGGCCGGGGCTGAGGATCGCCGCCCAATAGGGCAGCGCAGCCGCGCTGCAATTGACGCCCAGCCTCCCCGATGACAGGCGGGCAGTGTCGGACGCTACTCCGCCGGCTTCGGTTTTCGCTGGAACATGGCCTTGAGATTGTCCCACAGTTCAATCTTGGCGCCCTGCTTCTTCATGATCACCGCCTGCTGGATGATCGACAGGAAGTTGTTCCAGGCCCAGTAGATGATGAGGCCGGCGGGGAACGTCGCCATCATGAAGGTGAACATCACCGGCATCCAGGTGAAGATCATCGCCTGGGTCGGGTCCGGCGGCGTCGGGTTCATGCGCATCTGAAGGAACATGGTGATGCCCATCAGCAGCGGCCAGACGCCGATCATGAGGACGTGCGGCACATCATACGGCAACAGGCCGAACAGGTTGAAGATCGATGTCGGGTCCGGGGCAGACAGATCCTGGATCCAGCCGAAGAACGGCGCGTGACGCATCTCGATCGTCACGTAAATCACCTTGTACAGCGCAAAGAACACCGGGATCTGCAGCAGCACCGGCCAACAGCCGGCGACCGGATTGATCTTTTCCTTCTTGTACAGTTCCATCATCGCCTGTTGCTGCTTCTGGCGATCGTCGGGGTAATCTTCCTTGATTTTCAGCATCGCCGGCTGGACGATCTTCATTTTCGCCATCGAGGCGTAGCTCATGTTGGCGAGCGGGAAGAACACCGCCTTGACGATAACCGTGGTGATCAGGATCGCCACGCCGAAATTGCCGAACAGGTGGAACAGCCAGTCGATCATGACGAACAACGGCTTGGTGAGGAAATAGAACCAGCCCCAGTCGATCATCAGGTCGAACTGGCGGATGTTGTAGGCGCTTTCGTAGCCATCGATGATCGAGGACACCTTTGCGCCGGCAAACAGGCTTGACTTCACCTGCGCCGCGCCGCCTGCAGGAACGGCAATCGCATCGCCGAGGAAATCGGCCTGGTAGCGCGGACGCCCGTCGTCGAAATAGCGATAGGCGGGCGTGAACGACCCAAACTGCGGGATCAGCGCGGTCGCCCAGTATTTGTCGGTGATGCCGAGCCAACCGTCGGAGGAGGAGCCGGGTTCGGTGCGCTTCGCCTCCTCGATTTCCGAATAGTCGATCTCGGTCAGGCCTTTTTCGCCGGTGACGCCGATCATGCCCTCGTGCAGCACCCAGATGCTGGGCGTCGCCGGCTTGCCGAAGCGGGTGACGCGCCCCCAGGGGCTGACCGATACGGGCGCCGAACCGGCGTTGGCGATGCTGTCCTCGATGGTGAAGAGGTACTTGTCGTCGACGCTGATCGTGCGCTGGAAGGTGACGCCATTGCCGGCGTCATGGGTGAGAACGAGCGGCGTCGACGGCGTCAGCTTCGCGCCATCGGCGGCGGTCCACATGGTCTGGTCGCCCGGCGCCGCATCGATGCCGGTATAGCCGAACTCGGCGAAATAGCCGTTGGGAAGACCGGACGGCGACAGCAGTTCGATCAGCGGCGAGGTCTTGTCGACCGTCTCGTGATAATCCTTCAGCCGCAGGTCGTCGATGCGACCGCCCTTCAGGTTGACCGAGCCGGACAGCTTCGGCGTGTCGATCACGACGCGGGCAAACTGCTTCAGCGCTTCCTCGCGCGTCAGCACCGCGGCAGCGCCGGCTGGCGCGCTGCCGGGCACGGTTCCCGCCGCCACGCCCGGCGTCTGGAAGCCTTGCGGCGTACCGGCCGGATTCTGCTGTTGCTGCTGCAGTTCCTGTTCCACCCGCAGGCGTTCGCGCTCCGCATCGATGCGCGGCTGCATGAAAAACACCTGCCAGCCGACAAGGATCAGGATCGACAGGGCGATGGTGAGAAACAGGTTGCGCTGGTTTTCATCCATTGTCGGTCTGCGCCTTGTCGGAGCCGCCATCGCGGCGATGCGTTGGTCTGAGGCGGGTCGCCTTTTCGACGGCCCGGCCGAGTTCGGCGCACAGCGCCACAAACGGCGCGTCCTTCGCGCCCGGTCTTGCGACGATCACATAGTCATGGCCGCGCGCCATGGAAAGGGCTGCGCCGAGGCGAACCGCTTCGCGCAGCCGCCGCTTGATGCGGTTGCGCGCCACCGCGCCGCCGTTTTTTCTGGAAACCGTGAAGCCGACGCGGGCCATAGCCTCGTCGCCACGGTTCGCCGCTTCAACCGAGAACCAGGGCGACGACGCCCGACCGCCCTTGCGCGCTGAGACAAAATCCGCGCGTTTGCGCAATCGGCCGATCCTTGGCTTCGACATGGCGGCGGACCCGCGGCGGGTCACCGGGGTGCAGCCTGCCGCGCTCAGGCCGAAAGCCGCTTGCGGCCGCGCGCACGGCGCGCGGCGAGAACCTTGCGGCCACCCGGCGTCGCCATGCGGGAGCGAAAGCCGTGGCGGCGCTTGCGAACGAGCTTGGACGGTTGATAGGTACGCTTCATGTCGACAAAACCGCCCGGTGGACGGCCCTTTCCGGAAGAATGGTGAAGTGGCGCCGCCGGCTGCCGCGAGCGCACACGCACCCGCACGCCGGACAGATTGCCCGAACATGGCGGCTCACATGGCAAAGAAGGGCGGCAATGTCAATCGCATCAGCCGCTGTTGCGGGGCAATCGGGGGAAGGCCGCCACCAACCCCTCCCGTCTTGTTGGAGCATTGTTCGATCGAACAACGCTCCAATCCGTCCACAGGGCGTGAAATGCAAGCCTTGTGCCTCTGTTTCGGCATCTGCCGCATGTCGGGCTGCAAAAGGCTTGAACGTTACCGCGGCGAATGTTGCGCGGGTCATGAGGAGCGCTCGCGCCTCACCCCGCGAACGCCATTTCCAGAGCCGCGATGTCGATCCGCTTCATTGTCATCATCGCCGCCATGGCGCGGCCTGCCGCCGCGCGGTCCGGGGAGGACAGCATGGCGGGCAAGACGCGTGGCACGATCTGCCAGGAAACGTCGAACTTGTCTTTAAGCCAGCCGCACATGCTTTCAGCACCACCATCGGCGGTGAGCGCCGTCCAGAGCCGGTCGGTTTCAGCCTGATCTTCCGTGGCCACGGAAATCGAGGCGTATTCGCTCGGCGGAAACATCGGCCCGCCGTTCAACGCCTGGTAGGGCGTGCCGGCGAGCGTGAACTCGACAAGAAGAACCTTGCCGTCGTCGCTCGGACCGGCCTCGCTGAGCCGGATGATCGCGCCGATCTGCGAGCCCGGCAGCAGCGAGACATAGAAACGCGCCGCTTCTTCTGCCTGGTGGTCGAACCACAGGCAGGTTTTCACCGCGTGCGCCATGGCGTCAGGCGTTCCGGTCCGACGCGTGCTCGTCCATCAGCATCGCAAAACCGCCGTAGATCATGCGCTTGCCGTCGAACGGCATCTGGCTGTCGCGCATGCGTTCGTCTTCCATGACCTTCGCCCAAGCCTCGTCCCGGACCTGTTTCGACGGCCACTCGATCCAGGAGAACACGATGTGCTCATCCTCCTCGCGTTTGACCGCCATGGTGAAGGAGGTGAGCTTGCCTTCCGGCACGTCGTCGCCCCAGGTTTCGACAACACGGCTCGCGCCATGCCCGGTGAAAACCGCAGCCATGCGCTGCGCGTGATCGAGATAGGCCTGCTTGTTGGCCACGGGCACGGCGGCAACGAAACCATCAATGTAGGTCATGGCAATGTCCTTTCGCTTGCTACAGTTGACTCAGCTGCGCATCCCGATCAGCGAGAAATGCGCGCCTTGCGGATCGAGGGCCGGCAGAATCCAGGCCCCGCCCGGAACCTCGTGCGGCTCCATCAAAGCGGTACCACCGTTTGATGTCACCCGGGCGACCGCGGCGTCGAAATCGTCGACCGCGATGTAAAACGCCCAGAACGGATGCGGCGCATCGGCCATCTTCGTCATGATGCCGACCGTGGCTTCGTCATCCCCCGTGGACATGGTCTGGTAGATCATGGACCCCATGTCGTGCGCTTCCATCGCCCGCCAGCCGAACAGTTTTGCATAGAAGGCCGTCGCCTCCTCGCGATCTCCGGCGTGCAGTTCGCGCCAGCCGATGCTGCGTGGCGCCATGAATGGGACTTCCTGCGTCGGCGCATTCTGACTGAAGATCATGAAGCCGGCGCCATGCGGGTCGCTGACCACCGCAAAGCGGCCGACACCGGGAACATCCTGCGGGCCGCGATGCACCTTGCCGCCGGCTTCGGCGATTTCCTTCGCCTTGGCGTCGACATCGTCGACACCGATATAGCCCATCCACATCGGCGGCATGCCGTCGGCATCCCCGGGGATTCCCATGATGCCGCCAACCATGGTGTCGCCATCCATCAGCAGGGTGTAGCGCTGGCCGGGCATGCCGGAATCGCGCATCTGCCAGCCCACCACCTTGCCGTAGAATTCCTCCGCGGCGTCGATGTCGGTGGTCATGACATCGTACCAGACGAACTTCGAAACATTGCTTGCCATGGTTTCCTCCTGCCGCAGCTTTCGTGGCACCGGTCAGAGCGAACGGGCCAGTTCCTCAAGCTGGTCGGCAGCCTTGCCCCAGCCATCATGAAAACCCATCTCCTCGTGGGATTTGGTGTCCTCGGCGCTCCAGTGGCGCGCCTTGGCGACGTAACGGGTCTTGCCGTCGCCGGCATCGGCGAAATGGATGTCCGCCACCATGAAGGCCTTGCCGGAGGGCTTCCAACCGGGCAGGAAGGCGTCGGTCGACACCAGCCTTTCGCCCGGCACCACGTCAAGAAACACGCCGACATTCTCGAAGCGCTCGCCATTCGGCCCGTTCATCACCGTAAACATCTCGCCGCCGGGGCGAAGATCAATGCGCGCGTCGGTCACATACCACGGCTTCGGGCAGAACCATTGTTCGAGCAGCGCCGGCTCGGTCCAGCAGCGCCACAGTGCGGCGCGGGGCGCATCAAGCACGCGATCGAGGGTGAGGGTGTGGTCAGTGTTGCTCATCCCGATTCTCCTTGTTTGTCAGGTGGAAACGCAGCGGCGATCCCTTGGTTCGCACCATCAGCCCCCGCGCCTCCAGGTCGAGCTGGACGCATTTCAGCCACCAGCCCGTAGTCTTGCCGCCCGGAAACAGCGCTTGCGGCAAATGCGGCATGGCTGTTTCCTTCAGTTCGGCGGCCGTGATGCCGGGCGGCGCATGCGGCGCAACTGACAGTACGGCCGCGCGCATCGCGTTATACTTCGCAGCGTCGACCCGCTCGCTGCGGCCGGGCGTGTTGACGTTGAAGACTTCGACCTTGTCGGTCATGATCACCTCCCGGCCGCGATGCCTGCTCAGCCCTGCATCTTCGAGCCGGCGTAATTCAGCATCCACGGCGTGCCGAAGCGGTCGGTGAACATGGCGAAGCGCTCGGCCCAGAAGGTCTCCGCCGGGGCCATCATCACGCTTTGCGCATCCTTCGACAGCGCGTCGAAGATGCGGTCGAATTCGGCGCGCGACGATGGTGCGATCGACACCGAGAAGCCCGCCGGCTTGGTGTACCAGTCGCCGGGCGCATCCGAGGCCATCACGTTGGCGGAGCCGAGTCGCAGGTTCATGTTCATCACCAGATCATCGCCTCCCGGCATGCGGTCTTGCGGATTTGGCGTATCGCCGTTGCGGAAAACGCCCGAAATCTCGCCGCCAAGCGTCTCGGCGTAAAAGGTCATGGCTTCAAGGCAATTACCGTTGAAATTCAGGTAGATCGTCGGTTCCATGCCGGTGCTCCCTTGTTAGTCGGCCGCGTGGCCGGTTTGTGCGGTCGCCTGCACGACGGCGCCTTGTGAATACAGAAGTTCGACGTAGTGGCGCAGATGCGCGACCATCTCGCGCGCGACGTCCGGACCGCCCTTCGCCTTGGCAAGAATAAATGCGCCCTGCAGCGCGGCCTGCGTGAACTGCGCGAGACTCTCGGGCGACCAGTCCGCATTCGGGCAACGCTGCGCTTTCGCAGCCGCGATGTCGGCCACCAACGTCGCCGCGTGGTCGAAGATGGCGTCGGCGCATGCATCGCGGATCGCCGGGTTGGTCAGATGCACTTCCTGCGCCATCGTGCCGGCGAGGCAGGTGAAATCGGCCGTCGTGCCGCCGATGATTGCGGCGCGAAAATCGATATAGCCCAGAACCCGCTCGAGCGGATCTTCCGGCGCGTGGTACGGCGCATTGGCGAACAGTCCGCCGGTGACTGCCGACCAATGGCGCGCCGCCGCCACCGCCGCGTCCTCCTTGCTGGCGAAATGGTGGAAGAAACCGCCCTTGGTAACCTGCGCGGCGGCGCAGAGGTCCTCCACCCGCGTCGCGGCATAGCCCTTCTCGCGGACGACCTTGATCGCGGCGTCGAGAATGCGTGTGTGGGTGTCCAGTCTGGCCGTGGCGTTACTCATGAAAGGATCATACCGACTGGTTGGTTTGTGGTCAAGTCACGTTCTTTGTTCGGAATGAAGTATTGTGCCGCGAAGGCGCGGGTACTGCGATGCGAAGGCGAGACTGCCATCTCCCGACG
The DNA here is from genome assembly GCA_937873685.1 of uncultured Paracoccaceae bacterium. Classification (GTDB taxonomy): domain Bacteria; phylum Pseudomonadota; class Alphaproteobacteria; order Rhizobiales; family Rhizobiaceae; genus CALMYO01. The sequence goes on along the minus strand of CALMYO010000096.1, from coordinate 165 downwards.
CGCCGTGCGTGGCCGGTGGTCCCGGGGCGGGCGTTCAGACGGGTTACCCTGTAGGAAAGCCCGCCGCCAGTAACCCCTCGCGTAACCGGTCGGCATAGGCTGCATCCGAAATGCGGATATAGGCCAGCCAACCGGCGATGGTGAACTTCGGTTCGAGGGCAAAGA
>CALMYO010000095.1 GCA_937873685.1 uncultured Paracoccaceae bacterium | reverse complement strand
GCGCGGGCGCGGTAGAGATCCTTGTGCATGGTGTCCAGCGTCGGCTGGTCGCCGGTGTAGGAATGGATCGTCGTCATCATGCCCTTCTCGATGCCGATGGCGTCGTTCAACACCTTGGCGACCGGGGCGAGGCAGTTCGTCGTGCACGAGGCGTTGGAGATGACGATGTGGTCCTTCGTCAGCTTGTCGTGGTTGACGCCGTAGACGACCGTCAGGTCGGCGCCGTCCGCCGGGGCGGAGACGATGACGCGCTTGGCGCCCGCTGCAAGATGCGCCGAAGCCTTTTCCTTCGAGGTGAAGATGCCGGTGCATTCCATCACGATGTCGATGCCGAGATCGCCCCAGGGCAGCTTGGACGGATCGCGCTCGGCAAACACCTTGAAGCTCTCGGCGCCGACCTTGATCGTGTTTCCGTCCACCTCGACCGCATGCGGGAAGCGGCCGTGCACGGAATCGTAGCGCATCAGGTGGGCGTTGGTTTCCACCGGGCCAAGATCGTTGATGGCGACGATGTCGATGTCCTTGCGGCCTGATTCATAGATGGCGCGCACGATGTTGCGGCCGATGCGGCCGAAGCCGTTGATGGCGATCTTCACCTTCATGACATGTGTCTCCCTTCAGGGCCGGAAGCCGGCTGGACGTGCCTATTAAATCGATTTGCAAGCGCGCAGTAGCCTCGCATTCGCGAATTTCGTCATTGTGACAATCGTCGCGCCGGTTGTCGCGGTGTTGCGTTGTCGCAGGTCGCCGCCACCCGGCGAAACCGATGCGCTTCAGGCTTCGAAGCGCTGCTTCGCGGCGGCGACCGCCGCCTCGGCCGTGATGCCGAAATGCTTGTAGAGCTCCTGGTACGGACCCGATGCGCCGAAGCCGGACATGCCGATGAAGATGCCGTCCGATCCGATGAAGCGGTCCCAGCCCTGGCGAATGCCGGCCTCGATGGCGACGCGCACCGGGGCGGAGCCGATGATCGCCTCTCGATAGTCGGCGTCCTGCGCCTCGAACAACTCGAAGCAGGGCACGGAAACCACCCGCGCCGGCAGACCGGAAGCGTCCAGCATGGCCTTGGCCTTCATCGCGATCTCGACTTCCGAGCCGGAGGCGAAAAGCGAGACTTTTGCATCGTCATCCGAGGCCGCCAGCTCGTAGGCGCCGAGCGCGCAGCGATTGTCCTCGAAATGCTCGGTGCGCACCGTCGGCAGGTTCTGGCGGGTGAGCGCCAGTGTCGACGGCGCATCCTTCATCGAAAGCGCGAGTTGCCAGCATTCCGCCGTTTCCACCACATCGGCTGGCCGAAACACATAGTGGTTGGGAATGGCGCGCAGCGCCGCCAGATGCTCCACCGGCTGATGCGTCGGCCCGTCCTCGCCAAGTCCGATCGAATCATGCGTCATCACATAGCCGACGCGGATGCCCATAAGCGACGACAGGCGCATCGCCGGCCTGCAATAGTCGGAGAAAACCAGGAACGTGCCGCCATAGGGGATCAGCCCGCCATGCAGGGCGATGCCGTTCATCGCCGCCGCCATGCCGTGCTCGCGAATGCCGTAATGTATGTAGCGGCCGGAGAAATCGTCGGGCGAGATCGGCGCGGTCTGGCTGGTCTTCGTGTTGTTGGAGCCGGTGAGATCGGCCGAACCGCCGATGGTCTCGGGCAAGGCGGCGTTGATCGCCTCCAGCGCCATTTCCGACGACTTTCGCGTTGCGATGCTGGCCTTGTCCTCGCAGACCTTGCGCTTGAAGGCGTCAATCGCCGCATTAAACGAGGCCGGAAGGTCGCCGCGCATGCGTCGTTCGAATTCGCCGCGTTTCTCGGCATCGGCGGCAGCAAGACGCTTCTTCCATTCCGCCTTCTCTTTCGCTGCGTGCAGGCCGGCGAGACGCCACGCGTCAAGAATTTCGGAAGGCGTCTCAAAGGGCGCGGCTTCCCACTTCAGCGCCGCGCGCGCGCCGGCGATCTCTTCCTTGCCGAGCGGCGAGCCATGAGCCTTGGATGTTCCCGCCTTGGTCGGCGCGCCGAAGCCGATGGTGGTTTTCGCCGCGATGAGCATCGGCTTGTCGGAAGCCCTCGCCGCTTCGAACGCGCGTGCAATCGCCTCCGGATCGTGCCCGTCGATGGCGACGGTCGCCCAGCCCGAAGCCTCGAAGCGGGCGCGCTGGTCGGTGGAATCGGAAAGCGACACCTTGCCGTCGATGGAAATGCCGTTGTCGTCCCAGATGACACAGAGCTTGTTCAGCTTCAGGTGCCCGGCAAGCGTGATCGCCTCCTGGCTGACGCCCTCCATCAGGCAGCCGTCGCCGGCCAGCACGAAGGTGCGGTGATTGACGAGATCCTTGCCGAATTCGCTCTCCAGTTTGCGCTCGGCAATCGCCATCCCGACGGCATTGGCAAGCCCCTGGCCGAGCGGCCCGGTCGTCGTCTCGATACCGGCGGCATGGCCGTATTCCGGATGGCCTGCGGTCTTCGACCCGATCTGGCGGAACGCCTTGATCTGCTCCAGATCAATGTCATCGTAGCCGAGAAGGTAGAGAAGGGAGTACAGCAACATCGAGCCATGGCCGGCCGACAGGACGAAACGGTCGCGATCCGGCCAGTGCGGGCTCTTGGGATCGAACTTCATGAAGCGCGAGAACAGGACAGTCACGATATCGGCGGCGCCCATCGGCAGGCCGGGGTGGCCGGAGTTTGCCTTCTCGACCGCATCCATCGACAGGAAACGGATCGCGTTCGCCATCCGGTCGTGTTTCTCGCGCGTGCTCATGGAATCCGCTTTCGTAAAGGATCGGTTTGTGATGCTGCGCCGCCTCAAGGGCGGGGCATTCGAAAAGCGCGCGACACATAGCAGGCCTTCGGGGCGAGTCAACAAAACCGGCTGTGCGTCCACACCGCCCCGCTGTTCCTTCGGCGCGCCGTGTGCCGGAGTTGGCCGATGACGGCGCCGCTCAACTTGGCGCGGCGTCGCTTCGCCGACGCCATGCGAGATGCCGCAGGCGGCGACGCGCGCATCAGCGATGCCTTCGCCGCGGTGAAACGCGAAGCCTTCCTGCCGCCTGCGCCCTGGCTGGTCTTCAGCGCCGGCGACCGGAAACGCACCTCCGATCCCGCCGACCTCTACACCGACAGCCTGGTGGCGCTCGCGACGGGGCGGGGCATAAACAACGGCGAACCGGCGCTGCATGCGCGATGGCTGGCGGCGGTCAACCCGCAGCCCGGCGAGCACGTCACCCATGTCGGGGCCGGCGGCGGCTACTACACCGCACTGCTGGCGCATCTGGTGGCTCCGGGCGGCCGCGTTACCGCCTATGAAATCGAAGCCGACATCGCGGAGATGGCCCGCGCCAATCTCGCCGAGATGCCAGATGTCTCGGTCACCTGCGGCGACGCCACGGCCGAAGGCGTTCCCCCGGCAGACATCGTCTATGTCAACGCGGGCCTTGGCGCGCCCCCCGTCCGCTGGCTGGAAAGCCTGAAGCCGGGCGGGCGCATGATCTTTCCCTGGCGGCCGTCCGCCGAAATCGGCGTGGCAGTGCTTGTCCGGCGGGCCGGAAACGGATTTGCGGCAAGCGTGCTGATGCCATCCTGGTTCATCCCCTACGCGGGTGACGCCGGCTGCCGGGTCGCGCCAACGGCGCGGGAGGCGCAACACATCGCTTCCATCCGTGTTTCAGCAAACGAACCACCGGACGCAACCGCGCTTGCGATCTGCGGCGACATATGGTTCGGCGCATCGCCGCCGGGCGGCAGTTGACGCGGTTTTCACAAACGATAGGACGAATTGAAGGGGACAAGGCCCGCTCATGGTTGACCAATGCTTGAAGCAATGGATAATGCGCATCCGGCAAGGCGTTCATCCGCAAGCGAATCGCCAGCCCGAAGGTGGCGGATACCAGAGACGATGGGTTCTCCCGAAACGCTGAAGCAGGTGATGGGCCGGCTGGCGAAGGCGCTGGAAGCGCTGGACGCCGCCGTTGATCGCCAGCGTGAACAGTCGGAGAACTACCGCGACGCCGAGGAAGAAGTGCAGCGCCTCAACGCCGATCGCGCCCGGCTTGCCGAGGAACTGGACGGTTCGGAAGCGCGCGCCGAACGACTCGCCGACGTCAACAAGGAAGTATCGCGTCGCCTTGTGACGGCGATGGAAACAATCCGCGCCGTGCTCGATCGTTAGGTTCGGTCGACGCGATACATGTGAAATCCGCGAAGGAACATCCATGGCCCAGGTGACGGTGAAGATCGACGGCAAGGCCTACCGCATGGCCTGCGATCCCGGCCAGGAGGAACACCTGACCGATCTCGCCGCGCGCTTCGACCGCTATGTCGGCCATCTGCGGTCTTCCTTCGGCGAGATCGGCGATCAGCGCCTCACGGTCATGGCTGCCATCATGGTGATGGACGAATTGTCGGAATTGCAGAAGCGCCTGCGCGGACTGGAAGCGGAAAGCGAGTCGCTGCGCCGCACCCGCGACGAGGCGCTGAACCGCGCCGACCGCATGGACGACGATCTCGGCGCCGCCCTGTCCGGTGTCGTCGCCAAGATCGAGGCGGGGGCCGCCCACCTGGGCTGGGGGCGACCCCCGGGGGTAGGCGGACGCGTCGACCTCAGGGCAATCCGCGGACGCGCGCAGCGCAAACGCCGCCGCCAGCGGCCCGATCACTGCAAAGGCCAGCGACATCGCGCAAAGGATCAGGAACGGCGGCAGGAACGGCGCGGGATCCTCCACCGCGCCATAGCTTGCCGAAACGCCGAAGATCAACACCGGGATGACGAACGGCAGCACCACCACGGAGACCAGCAACCCGCCGCGCGGCAGCGCAACCGCGACGGCCGCGCCAACCGCACCGATGAAGGCGATCGCCGGCGTGCCAGCGGCAAGCGTTGCGGTTGTGGCTCCGATTGCAAGCGGGCTCATGTTCATCAACAGGCCGAGCGCCGGCGCGGCGATCACCAGCGGCAGGCCTGTGGCGATCCAGTGCGCGATGCATTTGGCAAACACGGTCAGCGCCAGCGGCTGCGCGCCCGACGACAGGATCAAGAGGTCGAGCGAGCCGTCCTCGCGATCGGCCTGGAACAGCCGGTCGAGCCCGAGCAGGCTCGCCAGCAGCGCGCCGATCCACAGGATCGCCGGGCCGATGCGGGCGAGCAGGTTGAGATCGGGGCCAACGCCGAAGGGTATGGTCGCCACCACGGCGAGGAAGAACAGCACGCCGATCAGCGCCCCGCCACCGGCGCGCATCGCAAGGCGAATGTCGCGGAGGATCAGCGCCAGCATGCGGTCAACCACTCCAGCCGGGCTGCGGGCGCCTGGCCCGCAACAGTGCAAACATCACCGGCGGCAGTGCAAGTTCGACGGCCATCAGCACGACGAACAGCGGGTGCGGCGCGCCGAGTTGCAACTGCGACACCATCCGTCCGACGCCGCCGAGGAAGAACAACCCGATCAGGATCGGCAGCGCCTTGGCCCAGGCGGCGAGATCGCGGGCGGCCCTGACGAGGCAAACGCCCCAGGCGAGCCAGAAGACAGCATAGAAGCGCAGTTCGTTGTCGGCGTCGCGCGGCCAAGAGTCCGGCGCGACGCTGAAAGGGCCGGCGAAAAGCGCCGCCAGCACGGCGGCAAAAAATCCGGCGACCGCCTGCGGTCCGGTAAAAAAGATGCCGGCTCCGATGCCGATCGCGGCAAGGCCGAGGCCATAGAACAGGGCTTTCAGCACGGTTTCAGCCATGGGCCGCCCCCATCACCAGCCCGCGCACGCCCTTGACCGGCAGCGGCAGATGGGTTGCGGCGATCAGGATGCCGCCGTCTTCCAGATGATCGCCGAGAAACGAGACGAAGGCCGCTTCCGACTGTTTGTCCAGCCCAGCCGTCGGCTCGTCGACGATCCAGACCGGTCGCGCGTTGAGGAACAGCTTGGCGATCGAAACGCGGCGTTTCTGGCCGGTGGAAAGGTAGGAATAGGGCAGGTGCAGCGTGTGCGGCAGGTCGACGAGGTCGAGCGCCTCGGCGACGCCCATCTGCGCCGCACCCATCTGCGCCTGCCAGAAGGCGAGGTTTTCTGCGACCGTCAGCGCCGGCTTCATGGCGTTGAGGTGGCCAAGATAGTGGCAGGCCGAGGCGATGTCGGGAAAATCCTCGCCGCCGCCTTCGAGCGCCACCCGGCCGGCAGCGACCGGCAGCAACCCGGCGACGATGCGCAGCAGCGTCGACTTTCCCGACCCGTTCGCGCCGGTGACGATCAGCCCCTCGCCCTGGCCAAGCGCAAACGACACGCCGGAGAACACCGTCTCCCCGCCGCGCTCGCCTGCCAGATCCTCGGCGATCAGCCGCATGATGCCCCCATCGGTCGTCCAACCAGCGATACGCGCTGGTAGCGGGCGGATGCAAGGGTACGTCGGCAGTTATCTTTCCGACAGAAAGACCCTCGAAATCTCAAAGCCGCCATGCTATTTTCGACAGATGGAAAGCATCATGGATTCAACGTCGCAGAAATCGGAGATTGAGGGCACGCACGCCGTCCACGTACGTGGCGCCGGTTCGATGAAGGATCGCCGCTTGCCTTTCCGTAAGGATATGGATTTGACCAAGCCTATAGCTGTGCAGGTACTTGATCCATCGACCTTGGCGAAGCGCAAGAAGCCCCAATCCAAAACTTGAACGGCATCCTGCTCGACACGCATGCGCTGTACTGGATCGTCACTGACGCAATGCCGTTGGCTGAAGACGCGTTGATCGCAATCACCAAGGCGCAGGATGAAGGCGCTCTGTTCGTTTCTCCGATAACAGCATGGGAACTGTCGATTGCGTTACAGAAGCCGGTGCATCGCAATCCCCCAAATCTCGGCGACCATTCGGTCCGCAGTTGGTTTCGTGAGGCGCTTCGACAAACGGACGCGAAGATCATTCCTGTTCGGCAGCGGATTTGCGAGATCGCCGCAGATGTTCCGGTTGTGACTGGTCACCGGGATCCCGGCGACTGCTTTCTTCTCGCCACCGCAAAACTGCGAAAAATCCCTTTGCTCACGAGAGATGCAACGATTCAACGCATTGCTGAAAGACACCCTGGATACATCAGCGTAATGGGGTGTTGAATGGCGGCGGAAACGGCGCTGCCTTCTACCCACATTCATGGTTACACTTCTCGTCGGCTTTGTTGCTTTCGCCATTTCCGTGCAACGCCCCCGCCATCGCGTCCCGGCAGGCGCGGTCGACCGCCTTCAACAGCGTCGGCATGCGGTGCGCGCCGTGCATCGATGCGACCAGACGCCGCGCTTCGTTCTCCGCGATGCCGATGGCGGTGACATGCAGCGGCCGCTCGCTGTTCCCCCGCCACACCGCGGTTTCGGCAGGCGTATCCCTGAACGCCGTCTTGGCGACGCCGATCACGGGGATGGTCCCGCAGAGCGCATGGAAGAGATGCGCGCCGAGACCGTCGCGCCCCTCCGCCCCGAGCCGCACGAAGCCGTCGATGACGATCAGGCCGGGCCGCTCGCCGAAATCGGCAAGTAGCGCCAGGATGCAAGGCAGTTCGCGCTCGAAGAAAGCGCCCGGCCGATAGGGCGCGACCGTGTCCACGCGCAGCATACGCACTGCATCGAAACGTTCGGCTGCCCAGTCACGGAACATCCCGCCGGCCGCAACGGCAAAGTCGTCGCCGCGATACTGGACATCGACGGCGAGGATTGGAGACATTGTGGCGCCGGATTGCATCGCACGTTGATTGCCCGTTGAAACGCGGGCGCGTCAAGCTGATGCCTCGCCGCTCCATCCCGAAAGTTTCCTCTCGAAAGCTCCTGCGCTTTACCCTTCGTCGCACTTCCCCCCTCATTCAAAATGGTCTAAAGCCCGGCTCGGCGCGCCAGCGGCCGGCGCGCGACCAGGCGCGTCGGGGTTTTGGCTTGCGGCGCGGAACGCGGAAATGGTCGCACCCGCATGATTTCCGGCTGGCAGCGCCTCACCGCGGAGACGGTTTTGCAGGCGGCGGCCGGACGCCCAGCCTCCCGTCCGCCGGGGCTGCGGCGCGCACTTCCGGAGGAAGACGCTTTGCCCGCCATCGACAGCTACAAATGCCGCTCGACGCTCACCGTCAACGGCAAGGATTATGTCTACTACAGCCTGACAGAGGCCGAGAAAAACGGCCTTGAGGGCGTGTCCGCCCTTCCCTTCTCGATGAAGGTGCTGCTGGAGAACCTGCTGCGCAACGAGGACGGCCGCTCGGTCACCAAGGAGGCGATCGAGGCGGTCGCCGGATGGCTCACCGACAAGGGCACCGCCGGCGTCGAGATCGCCTATCGCCCGGCCCGCGTGCTGATGCAGGATTTCACCGGCGTTCCCGCCGTCGTCGACCTTGCCGCGATGCGCGACGCCATGGCGAGCCTCGGCGGCGATCCGGAGAAGATCAACCCGCTGGTGCCGGTCGACCTCGTCATCGACCATTCGGTGATCGTCGACGAATTCGGCAACCCGTCCGCCTTCGCCCGCAACGTTGAACTGGAATACGAGCGCAACGGCGAGCGCTACCGCTTCCTGAAATGGGGCCAGCAGGCGTTCCGCAATTTCCGCGTCGTGCCGCCCGGCACCGGCATCTGCCACCAGGTCAACCTCGAATATCTCGGCCAAACCGTGTGGACGAAGGAAGATGGCGGCGAAACCATCGCCTATCCCGACACCTGCGTCGGCACCGATTCGCACACCACGATGATCAACGGTCTCGGCGTGCTCGGCTGGGGCGTCGGCGGCATCGAGGCGGAAGCTGCGATGCTCGGCCAGCCCGTCTCCATGCTGCTGCCCGAGGTGATCGGCTTCAAGCTCACCGGCAGGCTTGCCGAAGGCGTCACCGCCACCGACCTGGTGCTGACCGTCACCCAGATGCTGCGCAAGAAGGGCGTCGTCGGCAAGTTCGTCGAGTTCTTCGGTCCCGGCCTTGACCACCTGACGCTCGCCGACATGGCGACAATCGCCAACATGGGTCCGGAATACGGCGCAACCTGCGGCTTCTTCCCGGTCTGCAAGGAGACCCTCGACTATCTCACCGTCACCGGCCGCGATGCCGACCGCGTCGCGCTGGTGGAGGCTTATAGCAAGGCGCAGGGCATGTGGCGCGACGCGTCGTCGGCCGACCCGGTGTTCACGGACACGCTGGAGCTCGACCTTGGCGCCGTGGTGCCCTCCATGGCCGGGCCGAAGCGCCCCGAGGGCCGCATTGCGCTCGAAAACATCGGCGCCGGCTACGACGAGGCGTTCGAGAAGGAATACCGCAAGGCCCGCATCGAACTGGAGCGCCGCTATGCGGTGGACGGCGCCGACTACGATCTCGGCCATGGCGATGTCGTCATCGCCGCCATCACCTCCTGCACCAACACCTCCAACCCCTCGGTGCTGATCGCCGCCGGCCTGCTGGCGCGCAACGCCAACCGGCTCGGCCTTAAGCAGAAGCCCTGGGTCAAGACCTCGCTTGCCCCGGGCTCGCAGGTCGTCGCCGGCTATCTAGAGAAATCCGGCCTGCAGAAGGAGCTGGACGCCATCGGCTTCAACCTGGTCGGCTTCGGCTGCACCACCTGCATCGGCAATTCCGGCCCGCTGCCCGGCCCTATCTCGCGCACCATCAACGAGAAGGGCCTGATCGCGGCAGCCGTCCTGTCCGGCAACCGCAATTTCGAAGGCCGCGTCTCGCCTGACGTGCAGGCGAACTACCTCGCCTCGCCGCCGCTGGTGGTCGCCCATGCGCTCGCCGGCACGGTGCGCAAGGACCTGACGAAGGAACCGATCGGACAGGGCAGCGACGGCAAGGATGTCTACCTGAAGGACATCTGGCCGACCAATCGCGAGATCCAGGACTTCATCCGCGAGAACGTCACTCGCGACATCTTCGCCGCCAAGTATGCCGACGTGTTCAAGGGCGACGACAACTGGCGCGCGGTGCAGGCCCCGTCCGGCCAGACCTATGCCTGGGACGACGACTCGACCTATGTGCAGAACCCGCCCTATTTCGAGGGCATGGGCAAGGCCCCCGGCAAGGTATCGGACATCGAAGGCGCCCGCGTGCTCGGCGTCTTCGGCGACAAGATCACCACCGACCACATCTCGCCGGCCGGTTCGATCAAGGCGCAATCGCCCGCCGGCGCCTACCTGCTCGGCAACGGCGTCAATGTCGCCGATTTCAACCAGTACGGCACACGTCGCGGCAATCACGAGGTGATGATGCGCGGCACCTTCGCCAATATCCGCATTCGCAACCACATGCTGGGCGAAAACGGGCGTGAAGGCGGCTACACCATCCACTACCCGTCGAAGGAAGAGATGCCGATCTACGACGCGGCGATGAAGTATCGCGCCGAGAAGACGCCGCTCGTCATCTTCGCCGGCGGCGAATACGGCAACGGTTCCTCGCGCGACTGGGCGGCCAAGGGCACCAACCTGCTCGGCGTTCGCGCCGTCATCGCCCAGTCCTTCGAGCGCATCCACCGCTCCAACCTCGTCGGCATGGGGGTGATCCCCTTCACCTTCGAGGAAGGGACGGACTGGAAGACGCTCGGCATCAAGGGCGACGAGATCGTCACCATCGAGGGACTGGACCATCTGCAGCCGCGCCAGAAGGTGGTGGCGAAGGTCACCTTCGACGACGGCACGGTGAAGCAGGTGCCCCTGCTCTGCCGCATCGATACCGCCGACGAGATGGATTACTTCCGCAATGGCGGTATCCTGCAATACGTGCTGCGCGATCTCGCGGCGTAGTCTGCTCAAAGCGTTACGCAAGGCAGCGCCCCGGACCAAGGTCCGGGGCGTTTTCATTTTGAATGCCAGGCGCTACCCCGCCGGCGCGTTCAGCGCCGCGAGCGCCACCACGGCCAGCATGGCAAGCGCCATCGCGACATTGATCGCGCGCTGCGTCCCGGAAGACAAGCCGAGCCTGTGCAGCGCGAGGCCGGCCGCAAGCCAGGCCAGATGCAGCGGTATCCAGATCGCGCCGAGAATCGCGAATTTGATCGCCACCTCGGCCGCAAACCGTCCCGGCAGGAAGGCAAAGCCGGAAAACAGCATGGTGTTGACCACATAGGCCTTCGGGTTGACCGCCTGCAGCATGATGCCGCCAACGATGCCCGGCGGACGCGCCGCATGCAGGAAGGCAATGCGGCTGCCGGCAAGGGCGATCCGCGCCGCCAGATACACGAGATAGGCGGCCGAGGCGAAGGTCAGCGCCATGCGCAACGCCGGAACCGACAGCACTACGGCGGCTAGCCCGCTCACCACGGCGACACCGACGAGCAAATTGCCGACATAGAGACCGGTTACGAAGGCGAGGCCGGGTCTCAGGCCATAGGCCGAGCCGACGCCCGCAGTCGTCAGCACGCCGGGCCCGGGCGTCGCGATCAGGAAGAAGACGGCCGCAGCGAAGGTCAGCATCGCTGTCCTATGCCTTACCATCCGCAAAAGCGAAAGATCGCCGGCGCGGTTCTGACGCCATCGTGCAATAGCCGGATTTGAGCGCTCGACCCGGTTTCACCGCAAAGTGACTTCCTGTTGAATGCGCCATTGCCTAGGTTCAATGTGATAGGAAAGCCAAATGTCCAGGAGTTCCATAAGGTGCTGAAGGTTTTGCGCGCGGTCGCATGTGCCGCACTTGCCCTGCTCGCGCTTCCCGCGGCAGCCGGGGAAAATGCGCCGGTCCCGATCGGCGTTGTAGAGCTCTTCACCAGCCAGGGCTGCAATTCCTGCCCGCCCGCTGACGCCGCCTTGCAGAAGCTTGCGCAACGAAGTGATGTCGTCGCGCTCTCATGGCATGTCGACTACTGGGACTATCTCGGCTGGAAGGATACGCTTGCCTCGCCGGCAAACACCAAGCGCCAGTACGGCTATGCCCGCACGCTCAAACGCAGCAATGTCTACACGCCGCAGGCTGTTCTGAACGGCATCGACCACATCAACGGCGGCGATCTCGACGGGATTGTCACGCGGCTCCACCAGTTCGCCGTCGACGGCAAGGGCCTTAACGTTCCGCTGCAGTTCACCGACAAGGGCGACCGGCTTCACCTGACAATTCCCGCCACCGATCGGCCGGATGACGCAACGGTGTTGCTTGTCTATTTCGCCCCCCGACAAGAGACGCAAATCGAACGCGGCGAGAATGCCGGAAAGACCATCGCCTATGTGAATTCGGTGCTCGACTTCATGCCGGTCGGCATGTGGAAGGGCGAGGAACTGACGATCGACCTGCCGGTTTCCGGCATGACGGATCGTGGCGCCGGCGGATGCGCAGTTCTTTTGCAACGCCAGGCCGCCGACGGCACGCCTGGCGAGATCATCGGCGCTGCGATTCTGGTCGATTTGTCCGGTTGACGCATCGTCGACCGGTACTCACGGCGGTTCGTGGCGCGCGGCGCAAAAAGGCCGGGCGCTAAGGCCCGGCCTTGGGCGTGACGCCGAAGCGTACGCCGCGGGCTTCAGCGCGGGTGGGTGCGCCTGGCCCAAAGTGTCACCCGCCGTGTCAAAAGCGTATCCGGCCGGAGAAAACCGGGGGGCTGGGGGGCTGGAGGGTACCGGTTCCCCCCGGACCGGACTGCGTGGCAACGTACCCAATGTCGTGTTCGTTTCCGGCGGAGGTTTGGCGCAATTCGGGCTGAAATGCGGCGCTGCGGTCACCTATGCTGACAGCGCGAAGGAAAACGTGACGGCCGCATACGCCGCTGCGCGGTAAAAATGGGGCTTGCGTTCTGTTGCGACCGGGTCAATCCTGCGCAATCCACTTGCGTTACAGGAGGCGGCATGACTGATGCGGTCGAACAACCGGAGGCCTCGGGCGAACGGGTGCTTATCCCTTTTTCCGAGGCCAGGCAAGCCCGCGACATTGAACAGGTGACGTTCAATCGCCGTGAACTCGACCAGTTGCTGAGGCTCTATTCGATGATGGTTGGCGCCGGCGAATGGCGCGACTACGCGATGGATTTCTTGAAAGACCGCGCTGTCTTCTCCGTCTATCGGCGATCGAGCGAGGTGCCGCTTTACCGCATCGAGAAGAACCCGCGCCTTGCCCGCCGCCAGGGCGAGTATGCCGTCATCGCGGCTTCGGGCATGATCCTGAAGCGCGGAGCCGATCTGGCGCGCGTCCTCGGCGTCTTCGACAAGGCGTTGAGGTTGGTGCACTCGCGATAGGGTTCACGCGGGCGCGGCACGGCGGCCGCAACGTTCAGCCTTTCGGCCGCCACAGAGTGCCGGGATAGCTGTCGGGGTCTGGATCGCTCCTGTCGCCGTCGCCAAGCGCCTTTTGCATCAGCACCGTGTCCAGCCATTTTCCGTTCTTGAAGCCGGAGCCGGCAAACACGCCGATATGCGTGAAGCCAAGGCTCTCATGCAGGCGGATCGAGGCGGCGTGACGCGCCCAGCCGATAACGGCGATCATCTGGCGAAAGCCCTTGTCGTCGCAGGCGTCGAGCAAGTGTGAAAGCAACACCTTGCCGATGCCGCGGCCCTGCGCCGAAGGCGCGAGATAGACCGAATCCTCCACAGACCAGCGATAGGCCGGGCGCGCGCGAAACGCGCTGGCATAGGCGTAGCCGAGCATGGCACCGTCGTGACCTTCGGCCACATCGAAGGGATATCCCTGCCCGGTGATCGCGGCATGGCGCGCCGCCATCTCCGCCTCGTCCGGCGGATCCAGTTCATAGCTTGCCGTGCCATGCAGCACGGCGTCGCGATAAATGGCGGTGATGGCGGGAATGTCTGCCGGCGTGGCCGGGCGCAGGCGAAAGGCGGTCATGGCGTTGCGAAGGAGGTTGATGCGGCGGGAACGCACACTCGATACCGCGCCCGCCGGATCGCGGCAAGCGGCGTAGACGGCCGATGAACGCCACCCGGGTGAAGCAACAAAAAACGCTTTGTGCGAAAGGCAATCGACAAACGAAAAGGGCGGCCGCCAGGCCGCCCTTCCCGAACCGGACCCGTGCACGTTACTCGCGGTTGCCGAGGAACTGCAGCAGGAAGGTGAACAGGTTGATGAAGTCGAGATAGAGCGTCAGCGCGCCCATGATCGCCTTGCGGCCCATCGTGGCGTCGTCATCGGCCTCATAGTACATCTCCTTGATGCGCTGTGTATCCCAGGCGGTCAGGCCGGAGAACACCAGCACGCCGATCGCCGAGATGGCGAACTGCAGCGCGGAGGACTGCAGGAAGATGTTGACGATCATCGCAATGATCAGGCCGAACAGGCCCATCACCATGAACGTGCCCATCGCCGACAGGTCGCGCTTCGTCGTGTAGCCGTAGAGCGACAGCGCGCCGAAGGCGGAAGCCGTGATGAAGAACGTGCGGACGATGGAGGTCTGTGTGTAGACGAGGAAGATCGTCGACAGCGACAGGCCCATCAGCGCGGCGAAAACCCAGAAGGTCGTCTGGGCGGCCGGAACGCTCATGGTTTGGACGCGGAACGACATGAAGAACACGATCGCCAGCGGGGCGAGCATGACCACCCATTTCAGCGGCGACATCCACAAGGTGGCGCCGATCTGCGTCAGGAAGACGCCGTCGCGCACCTGCGCCACGCCAAGCGAGGGATCGCTTGTCACGGCGATATTGAAGAACCCCCAGGCGGCAACGCCGGTAATCACGAGGCCGAGCGCCATCAGATTGTAGACGCGCAGCATGTATGCGCGGAGTCCGGCGTCGATGCTCGCATCGCCATAGCCGGCCGTCGCGACCCGGGACTGGTAGCCCTGCCCGGTTTGGTAGTTTCGAAGGTCTGCCATTGTAACCTCTTTGTGCATGACCCCGGTCAAGGTCGGGGCCCGGAACCGTCCCGTCGGGTGTCCAGGATGCATAAGCCCCTGTGGCGCCGCTGGCGGGACTCCAGCATGCCTTTGCACAATATGCGGTCGCTTTGCGCCAAAGACAAGGCCGGACCGCACGTTTGCGCCCGAATTAGCCGCGCGCGAAGGTTACAAACCGGCAAGACGGAGGCACTCTGGTTAACGAAACGTAAGCTACGACGGTCCGCTACTCGTTGCGCAGGATCGGCGCGGCCTTCTGCCCGAGAATCCGCCATGTCCCGGCGAGCCCGAAGCCAACCGTCAGCGCGAGCGCCAGGACGATGGTGCCGAGCGCGACCGTTGGAGAAAACGCATAGGGCAATGTCATGATCTGCGACACCACGTACCAACTGGCGACGCCGCCGGCTGCAAGCGCGAACACCGCAGTCGCCAGGCCGATCAGCAGGTACTCGTAGGAAAACGCGCGGATCAGCACGGCGCGAGTGGCTCCAAGCGTCTCCACCCCCGCGGCGTAATGGATGCCGGCGGGGTTTCCCGCCGCAAGCGCGCCCGAAAGCACAAGCACCGAGGCGATCAGCGCCACGGCGGCGGCGGCGCGGATGGCGGTCGCCAGCTGCGCCACGAGCGCATTCACCACGTCGATGGCGTCCTTCACCCGCACGGTCGTCACCGCCGGAAA
>CALMYO010000094.1 GCA_937873685.1 uncultured Paracoccaceae bacterium | reverse complement strand
CGCAACGACGGCACCGGGCACTTCGGCGATCCCACGCCGGCGGGGCCCTCCCGGGGGACTTTTCTCAACCCCCCGCCGGCCGCAGCCCCCCGTGGGGGCGCGGGGCAGTTGGCCGCGCTCGCCACTACGATGCTGTTGTGCGGGTTGTGGCACGGGGCGGGATGGACCTTCATCGCCTGGGGCGCGCTGCACGGTCTCGGCCTTGGCGTCAACGCGGCGTGGCGCGCGGCGGGCGGGCGGATGCCGGCGTTGGTCGGCTGGATGCTGACCATTGCCTTCGTCACGTTGGGCTGGGTGCTGTTTCGCGCCGAGAGTTTCGCAGCCGCCCAAGCCGTCTATTCCGCGCTTGCGGGCATCGGCGTCAGCGCAGCCATGATTGGCGGGGCGACCGAAGGGCAATGGCTGGCGCTCTTCCTCGGTGCGCTGGCGGCGGTGCTCGGACCGTCTTCGCACCATTTCGCGCTCGACCTGGTGCGACCGGCGCCAGTGCTCTCGGCCGGTGGCGCCGTGTTCGCGGTTACGCTCGTGCTGGCGGTCGGCGCCGGCAACGCTCCCTCCTTCATTTATTTCCAGTTCTGACCATGGCCGGCTTGTTCGAGATCGAAACCGACATCGCCACAACGGCGCGGCAGACCAACGACGCGGCGTCGTGGCGGCGCTTCACGCGCCTGTTCCTCGGCCTGTTCGGTGGCGCGATCACCCTGCTGACGCTTGCGGTGATCGTCGCAAACCCCTTCCGCGCCGTGCCGTATCGCACCGGCGGCCTGCCGCTGATGACGTCCGAACAGCGGTTGCTCTACCCGTCGATCGCGCGCGATCCCGCCTTCGACAGCGCAGTGTTTGGCACCTCCTCGATCCGCCTGCTCAGGCCGTCTCTGCTCGACGCCGAACTCGGCGGGCGCTTCGCCCAGCTTGCCATCGACAACGCGACCGCATGGGAGGAATTGCAGGTCGCCGCGCTGTTTGCCCGGTCTCGGCCGGCCGGCCAGACGGTGCGCCGCGTGATCCTCGGCATCGATGTGCGCTGGTGTACGGTCGAGACCGCGTCCCCGCCGCTCGACCGGCATGCCTTTCCCGCGACGCTGTACGACCAAAGCCGCCTCAACGACCTGCAATACCTGCTTTCCTTCGCCTCGATCGAGGCAGTTGGCCGCTTGGCTAAGTTGTTGAATGACGAAAGTCCGCGGTTCGATGCAGCCGGTTACGGCAACTTCCTGCCTCCCGACAGCGAATATGACCTTGCACGGGTCCGCGAGAAGCTTTGGGGCAACGCAGGGCGGGATACCCGCCAGCCGCCGCAAACGCCGGTAGCACTTTCGGAAAGCGAGCGCGCGGCACTGCCTTTCGCCTCGCATGCGGCGCTGCGGGATTTTCTCGCGCTGTGGCCGGACCAGACCGAGGTGTTGCTGCTGTTCGTGCCCTACCACATCGCGCGCCAGCCGGTGGAGGGGTCGCGCGGCGCCGCGCATTGGGCAGAATGCCGGCGGCGCATTGTCGACATTGCCCGGTCAAGACCGCGCACAGGCGTCGCCGACATGATGATTGCCTCGCCGGTCACGCGCGAGGATTCCAACTATTGGGATCCGCTGCATTATCGCATCGGGGTGGCGGACCGTTTGCCGGGCCTCATTGCCGGGGCATGGTTACAAGGCAAGGATTTGCCGGAGATTCGCGTACTCCACTACCCCGGCATGTGACCGTGCAAAGCGGATGGCGGGCCTGCATCCGCACCCGTTGCCCGCAGCACCTCACACCGGATTGTTGAACGTGTCGCAATCGCGCAGGCGACCGTTTTCGAATCCGCGCTGGAACCACTCGCGCCGCTGCGCCGAGGTGCCATGGTTGAAACTGTCAGGCACGACGAAGCCCTGTGTGCGGCGTTGCAGCGTGTCGTCGCCGATCTGGGTGGCGGCGTTCAGCGCCTCTTCAAGGTCGCCGCGCTCCAGCAGCCCCTTCTGCGCCGTATAGTGGCCCCAGATGCCGGCGAAGCAATCGGCTTGCAATTCCACGCGCACGCTCATGGCATTGGCCTCGCTCTCGCTCATCTGCCGGCGCATCTGGTTGAACTTCGGCAACACGCCAACGAGGTTCTGCACATGGTGGCCGACCTCGTGCGCCAGCACATAGGCCTGCGCAAAATCGCCGGCTGCATTGAACTTGCGCGCCAGCTCGTCATAGAAATCGAGGTCGATGTAGACCTTCTGGTCGCCGGGGCAATAGAACGGGCCGGAGGCGGCGCTGGCGAAACCGCAGGCGGAACGCACCTGTCCGGAGAACAACACCAGCCGCGGATCCTTGTAGTTCAGGCCCTCGGCCTCGAAGATGCCGCGCCAGGTGTCTTCGGTTTCTGCCAGCACGGTCGCCACGAACTGCTTCATCTCGTCGTCGCGGGCCTGCGGGCGCACGGTCTCGGGAAGCCGCGCGTTGCCGGGCACCATCTCATCGAATGTCGAACCGCCACCGGTGCCGGCCGGTCCGCCGCCGGCGAGGATCTGCAGCGGGTCGATGCCGCAGGCTTTGAGCACGAAGAAAAGGATCACCAGCAGAACGATGCCGGAAATGCCGCCGCCGCCAGCCGAACGAACGCCGCCCGACGGGATGCGCACGCGTGTCGGTCCGCGCGAGAACCCGCCCGGTGAACCGAACCCGCCGCCGCTGCCGGAACTGCGGACATCCTCGACGTTTGAAGACTGGCGACGCCCTTGCCAACGCATGATATGCACTCCCGGACCATGAGATCACCACCATCCTTGCCCCAAAACTGTCGCCTGCTCAACCGCCATGAATGTGGGACGCCTGAAACAGGATCGGCGACGTCGAGGCGCCGCCGCCCAGGATGGCAGGCGCCCGTTTCATGCCGGTCGGCCGAATCTCGGGCCCGGAATGTCCGATTGGAATGCAAACACGCCAGTCTGCGTCAACGCGCGACGTACCGTGAAGGCCAGGGCGAAACCGGAAACGGCGGTGACAGCCGCGATGGTCACCGGCATGGTGGCAATCTGCGGCGCCACCGCCTGAATGGCTCCGGCAACGTAGCGCGTCAAGAAAACGACCAGACTGAGTACCAGCGGCATGGCTTCGCCACGCAACCGCACGAGGCCATCGTCGCGAAGGCAAAGTGAATCGCCTGCCGCATGGGCGCCGGCAGCAAGGTAACCCGACAGCGCACCCGCAAACAGGCCGGCAAGCGCAGAGACGCCAAAGCCCGCGCCAACGAGCGAAATCGTTGCAAGCACCGCAAACACCGCTGGCAGGATCAGCACGCGTGCCGGCGAAACAGTTTGCTCGCGCAAGCGGCTGATGCCGAGCCAAAGCAGGGCGGCCAGCAGCGGCCAGACCCAGATCGGTGTTCCGGCGATGAACAGCGCGACTGCGCGAAGCGGCGCAGGCCATCCTGCTTCGAACACCACCTTGTACAGGATACGACCAGGCAGGAAGGTAAACAGCCCCGCCAGCACCAGCGCGCCCAGATAGACGGTGCGCATTACCCTGCGATGCATGACGATGTTTCCGTTTCGCGCGGCCCACACCGCGCGTGCAAGTGCAAGCGGTGTGATTGCCGCAAGCAGATGGATCGGACTCCACTCGCCCCACACCCTGATCTGATGGATGAAAAACGCCGTCAGGCAGACAACCAGCATCAGCGCCACCCATATCCTGCCCAGTGCGCGATGCGTCTTGCCGCCCTTTCGCCGCCACAGGATGGCGCCGCCGAACACGAAAGCAGCGATGGCGGAATAAGTGTGTATCTGTATGGCCGGACTGGCATTGAGAAGCGGTTCGAGGTTCACGGCGTGGCCTTCCTTTTGCGGCGTTGCTTATCGATGAACGACGGGTAAAAAGCGGCATGAGCGAAGACAACGACACATTCGCGAAGGGTCGCGAGGCATACGTGAACACCGGGCCGCTGCAGTTCACGCTTCGTGAATTGCATTCGATCCTGTCGCAGCCCCGTTTCTGGATCGGCATGTTTGCGGTGATCGTGGTGCTGGCGGCATCCGGACCGTTTGGAACCGGCAAGTCCCTGGCCTTTCCCGCCCGTTTTTTCTACTGGATGGTCATCTCGATCGCGACCTTCGTCATCGGCTATGCCGTGTCATCCTTCCTCAGCCGCGCGGTCGAGGGACTCCGCGGACCTGCTCTGCTCTCGCGGCTTATCGGCGCGGCCATCGCAGGCCTGCCGATCGCCGGGTTTGTCGAGGCGTTCAACGCTTTGGGGTTCGCCATGGGGCCGGACGGGCCGGTTGCGTTTCTTGCGCTTGCAGGCTCCTGTTCCGCGATCTCGGATGCCGTCGTGCTGCTTTACTCACTCATCCGTCCGCCGGTTGCGGAAAAGCCCATGCAAGCCATTCATCGGGCTTCAAATGGCGCTGCGTCGCAAGAGGCAATCGATGCAGTCGACCTGTGCGCGCCAGCGGCACATGAATCCCCGGAACCACCCGGCCGGCAATTCTTCCGACGGCTAACCAAGCCAATCGGCCGCGACCTTGTTTCCCTGCAGGCGCAGGATCACTACATAGAAGTGGTCACGACCGGCGGTCGCGAACTGCTGTTGTTGCGTCTCGGAGACGCCGAAGCCGAACTGGCCGGCTATCGCGGGGTGCGCACGCATCGTTCCTGGTGGGTAGCGTTGGACCATGTGCGGGAGGTCGTGCGGTCCGACGGGCGCGTTGGACTGTTCCTTTCCGATGGACGGATTGCGCCTGTAAGCCGCGGTTATCGCGACACGGTGGAAGCCGCCCTTGCCGCCATGTCTGCTGGTGACGCCCAAGCGCCCGTAGCCACGCCGCGATGACCCGCGTTGCCGATCTTTCGTGGGACGCCGTCGAGGCGCGGCTCGAAGCCGGCGCGCTCGCCCTGCTGCCGATCGGCGCGGGTTCGAAGGAGCACGGGCTGCCCCTGCCCATGAGAACCGACGAAATCCAGGCAACTATCCTGGCCGACAAGGTCGCCGAGGCAACCGGTGCTCTGGTCTGGCCCTGCCTGACCTATGGCTTCTATCCCGCCTTCCGTGATTTTCCCGGCTCGGTGACG
>CALMYO010000093.1 GCA_937873685.1 uncultured Paracoccaceae bacterium | reverse complement strand
TCTACGACCAGATGCCGGAGCCGCGCTACGTCATCTCGATGGGCTCCTGCGCCAATGGCGGCGGCTACTACCACTATTCCTATTCGGTGGTGCGCGGTTGCGATCGCATCGTGCCGGTCGACATCTATGTGCCGGGCTGCCCGCCCACGGCCGAGGCGCTGCTTTACGGCGTCTTGCTGTTGCAGAAGAAAATCCGCCGCACCGGCACGATCGAGCGCTAGAACGAGACCGCCAAGATGAACGAAGAAGCGCTGAAGGAACTGTCCGACCACGTGCGCGACATGCTGGGAGACAGCATCGAGACGGCGACGATCGCGTTCGGTGACCTCACACTGACCGTTGCCCCACAGAACCTGATCGAGGTGCTGACCTTCCTGCGCGACGATTCGCAGTGCCAGTTCTGGTCGCTGATCGACATCTCCGGCGCAGACTGGCCGGCCCGCGTGCGCCGCTTCGAGGTGGCCTATCACCTGCTGTCGCCGCGCCAGAACCTGCGCATCCGCGTCAAGACGGCGACCGACGAGGACACGCCGCTTCCCTCGGCGACGCCGGTCTGGGTCGGCGCGGAATGGTACGAGCGCGAAGTGTGGGACATGTACGGCGTGATGTTCACCGGGCATCCGGATCTCCGCCGCCTGCTCACCGATTACGGTTTCGAGGGCCATCCGCTGCGCAAGGATTTCCCGACCACCGGCTTCGTCGAAGTGCGCTACGACGACGAACTGAAGCGGGTGATCTACGAGCCGGTCGAACTGCGCCAGGAGTTCCGCAACTTCGACTTCCTCTCGCCTTGGGAGGGGACGGAGTATGTGTTGCCGGGGGATGAGAAGGCCAAATGACGAGTCGGTCGTTGTTCGTCGGTCGTCGGTCGTGAACCGATGTTGGACGGGCCGATCCGATCGTATCGCGATCTGAGAGTTTGGCAGTTGTCGATGGATCTTGCGGTCGAAATCTACAAGCATACCCAGTCGTTTCCCAAGGCGGAAACATTTGGCTTGACCTCACAGGCGAGAAAATCCGCAGTATCAGTGGCGGCTAACATTGCTGAAGGGTTCGGCAGGGAAAACCCGGGCTCTTTTGCTCAATTCCTCAGAATGGCGCAGGGGTCGCTGAAAGAACTGGAAACACACATTCTGATTGCCGAACGCGTCGGATTGGTAGATGCCAACACGTCCGCTCCGCTGCTTCATCAATGTGGCGAAGTCGGAAAAATGCTTGGGTCTCTCATTCGCAAGGTGTCCGCCCGAACCTAACGACCGACGAACAACGACCGACGACCGACTCATCGCCCGAGGCGCGCCATGACCGAACACAACGTACGCAACTTCAACATCAACTTCGGCCCGCAGCACCCGGCCGCGCACGGCGTGTTGCGCCTTGTGCTGGAACTCGACGGCGAGGTGGTCGATCGTGTCGATCCGCATATCGGCCTGCTGCATCGCGGCACCGAGAAGCTGATCGAGACCAAGACCTACCTGCAGGCCGTGCCGTATTTCGACCGGCTCGACTACGTCGCGCCGATGAACCAGGAGCATGCGTTTGCGCTGGCGGTGGAGCGGCTGCTCGGCATCGCCCCCCCGAAGCGCGGACAACTGATTCGCGTGATGTTCTCCGAGATTGGCCGCGTCCTGAATCATCTTCTCAACATCACCACGCAAGCCCTTGATGTCGGCGCGCTTACTCCGCCGCTCTGGGGTTTCGAGGAACGCGAGAAGCTGATGGTCTTCTACGAGCGGGCCTGCGGCGCGCGCATGCACGCGGCCTATTTCCGGCCCGGCGGCGTCCACCAGGACATCCCCGAGAAACTGGTCGAGGACATCGGCAAGTGGATCGACCCGTTCCTCAAGGTCGTCGACGATCTCGACAACCTGCTCACCGCCAACCGCATCTTCAAGCAGCGCAATGTCGATATCGGCATCGTCAAGCTTGAGGACGCCTGGGCCTGGGGATTCTCCGGCGTGATGGTGCGTGGCTCTGGCGCCAAATGGGATCTGCGCAAGAGCCAGCCTTATGAGTGCTACGCCGAGATGGATTTCCGCATTGCGATCGGCAAGAACGGCGATTGTTTCGACCGTTATCTGATCCGCATGGAAGAGATGCGCCAGTCGGCCCAGATCATCCGCCAGTGCGTCGAACAACTGATGGGCAAGGAGCGGACCGGCCCGGTCTCCACCACGGACGGCAAGGTGGTTCCCCCGAAGCGCGGCGAAATGAAGCGCTCGATGGAAGCGCTGATCCATCACTTCAAGCTTTACACCGAGGGCTACCGTGTGCCCGAAGGCGAGGTCTATGCCTGCGTCGAGGCGCCGAAGGGCGAGTTCGGCGTGTGGCTGATCTCCGACGGCACCAACAAGCCGTATCGTTGCAAGCTGCGTGCGCCGGGCTTCGCCCACCTGCAGGCGATGGATTTCCTGTGCCGCGGCCACATGCTGGCCGATGTCAGCGCCGTGCTCGGAAGCCTCGACATCGTGTTCGGTGAGGTGGATCGGTGAGATGGGGGCAAAACCCAAGGCGAAGTTGACTGTCAGCCAGTTCGTCGAATGGTGCGACAAGCAGGCAGGTGATGCGCGCTATGAACTGGTCGATGGCGAAATCGTCGCCATGGGGCTGGACCGGATCGATCACAATCGCGCCAAGACTCGCGCCGCTTCTGCCCTGAACGCTGCGTTCCGTGCGGCGGGCAAGGATTGCGAAGCGTTCGTCGACGGTGTCGGCGTTACCTTCGGTGATCGCAATTTCCGCATTCCCGATGTTGTGGCGCAATGCGGACCGGTCGATCCCGCAGAAGCATTTCTCGATAAGCCGGTTATCGTGATCGAGATTGTTTCGGCTTCGAGCATGGAGCGAGACGCGCATGCCAAGCTGCACGAATACTTCTCCATTGCGACGATCGAACATTACCTGATTGTCTACCTCGACCGTCAACACGTCGTGCATCATTGGCGCGGTGAAGCCGGCAATGCGATATTGACCCGTTTCTGGTCCGATGGCGAAATCGATCTGTCCCCGCCGGGTGCGAGATTGCCGGTCGCGGCGCTGCTCGGCGAAGATAGATGAATTTGCAGACGGTGGTGAGATAGATGATCCTCTCCCTCCTTTCCCTCCTCCTTGCCGCCGCACTCGCCGTCCTTGGCGTCCTGTTCCTCGTCAATCCGAAAATGGCCTTCGCGCTCTCCGCCCACGAGCCGCAGGCGCTGCCGGCGGTGATGGGCGGGCGCTATCTTGGCCTTGCCGCAATCGTCGTCGGCCTCGTCATCATGGCCGACTGGCCCGCGCTTGCGCTCGCATTTGCAATCGGAACCGGTCTCGGGCTGATCGATGCGGTGCTGGTTGGCCGCGCCGGCGGCCGGATCGCGCCGCATCTTGGCGCTGCGGCCGCAAGCGCGGCGCTGGCTGTCGCCTGCGCGCTGTGAAAACGCCTTCGCAACTGCGAAATTCAGCCGTTTTGGGCACTGGCCTTTTGAGTTGGCTGTGTTAGAACGCGGCCGAAAAATGACCGTCGGGAAATACGGGGTCCCATGTCCGTTCGCCGCCTCGCCGAAGACCATGTGCAGCCTGAATCCTTTGCCTTTGCCGGCGAAAACGCCGTGCAGGCCCAGGACTGGATCGCCAAGTATCCGTCCAATCGCAAGCAGTCGGCGGTGATTCCGCTGCTGATGCTGGCGCAGGACCAGGAGGGCTGGGTCACCAAGGCGGCGATCGAACATGTCGCCGGGCTACTGGAGATGCCGCGCATCCGCGTGCTCGAGGTCGCCACTTTTTATACCCAGTTCCAGTTGAAGCCGGTCGGCACCAAGGCCCATGTTCAGGTGTGCGGCACCACGCCCTGTATGCTGATGGGCGCGGAGAAGCTGAAGCAGGTCTGCCGCAACCGCATCCACCACGACCAGTTCCACGTCAACGCGGCCGGCACCTTGTCGTGGGAAGAAGTCGAATGCCTTGGCGCCTGCGTCAACGCGCCGATGGTGATGATCTTCAAGGATACCTACGAGGATCTGACGCCGCAGCGGCTTGAAGAGATCATCGACGCCTTCGAGGCCGGGAAGGGCGACACGATCACGCCCGGCCCGCAAAACGGTCGAACGTTCTCGATGCCGGCCGGAGGCGCAACGGCGCTGACCGACGAGGCGGCGGTGCTGCACGCGCCGAACGCGAAAGCGCCGGAGGCGCGCGCCGGCGGCGGTCAGGCGGCGGCCTTGCGCGCATGTGTGCAAACCGCCGAGTCCGGTGGGGAGACAAGAAGCGGCGGCAATGCCGGGCAGGGCAGCGCGGGCGCCGGCGCCGCTGGCAAGGCCAACGAGGCCGCCAAGCCCAAATCGACCGAACCGGAATCGGGTGCAGCCGTGAAGTCGCCCGACGAGGCGCGGAAATCCGGCAGCGTTGCAGCAGCGAAGGCTAGCGACGCCGCCGCGACGGCGGACGCAGAAACGAAGGCAACGAAAAGCGCCGATGCGGGCACGAAAGCAGCGTCGCGCCGCAGCACGTCGCAAAAGGCGTCGGCTGCGACTGCTACAGGTTCGGCGAGCGCCGACGCGGTTTCTGGGACAGATTCCGCTACTGGTGAAAAAAACGCCCGTGCCGGGAAATCCGCCCGCGCCGCAACAGATGCGACGGCATCCGCAGCCGATGCGGCCGATCTCCCCGGGCGTGGGAAGTCCCGCGCGAAGGGCGGCGGTGACGACGCAGCGTCAGACGTTGGCGCTGCTTCGGCGACCGGCGCCGGTTCGGCATCGGCCACGCCGGCCGGGTTGGCAGCCTTTGGCGGTAATTCCGTTTCGGAGGGTGACACGGCTGCTGCTGGCGGCGGCGATGGTCGTCCGCGAAAGGCAAAAGCAACAAAGGGCAGGGGGGCGCCCCCTGAGTCGGGCGAGGCGGAGGCATCGACCAGAGGCAGCGGAACGGCCGGTGATGCGACTGGCGCAACCACCTCGGCAAAAGAATCTGTCCCGGCAGGAAAGCCGGCGCTCGACGATGCGCGTCGTCCCGCGGCGATGGCGCGTCCGGCCAGTGCCGACGACCTGAAGCGCATTTCCGGCATCGGGCCTAAGATCGAAGGCACGCTGAACGACCTCGGTGTCCACACCTTCGCGCAGATCGCCGAATGGGAAGAGCCGCAGCGCGACTGGGTCAACGGCTACCTGTCGTTCAAGGGCCGCATCGAGCGCGAGGAATGGGTACCGCAGGCGCAACGTCTGGCCGCCGAAAAGTCGGGTCCGGTTGGCGGTGCGGCGATGTCCGCTACTGATGACGCCAAGGCCGGCAATGACGATCGATTATCTACGACAGCCGCGGCGTCTGCAGGCGCTTCAAGTGCCGGACCAACGGGCGCTGCGCGCAAGGCCAGCACAACGGTGGACGCAAGCGGTTCGGAAGCTTCCGGAGGCGCGGGCGAGTCCGGTTCCTCGGCGCAGCCCGGCGGCAAGGCGAAATCTGCAAAGGCGGCCGGGCAATCCGGATCGGAAAAGGCGGCCACGGCAGCCTCAGGAATCGGCAAGGCTTCGGCAACCGGGAAATCGGGTGACGTTGCGAAACCCGCCACGCCTGCGAAGTCCGGCACTTCGGCGTCTGCTGGCGAAGAAGCCATCGCCGGCATCCAGCCCAAGGGCATCGACAAGCCGGCTGCGCCGGACAACCTGCAGATGATTTCCGGGGTCGGTCCCAAGATCGAAGGCATCCTGCACAGCCTCGGCATCTGGACCTTCGCGCAGATCGCGGCCTGGACGGCTGACGAGCGCGCATGGGTCGACGGCCATCTTCGGTTCCACGGCCGCATCGAGCGCGAGGAATGGGTGCGCCAGGCCGATGCGCTGGCGCGCGGCGGGCGCGACGAATATGTGCGTGTCTTCGGCAAGGAGCCCCGCTGATGCAAAGTTGCTCCGCCGTTTCCCGCCCGTCTCGCTTCGGCTTCAGCGCTTGCACGAAGGCAACCGTTGTGAAAACCGCGATCGGACTTTCCATCATGGTAGGCGCGGCGCTGATCACCGGCGATTCCGGTTGGTTCAAGCTCGCCGCGGTTCTCGCCTTCTTTTCATCGCTCGCGGTCGGCCTTCAGGTGCTGGCGCCGGGCAGTCGTTCCCATGACAACAACAATACGACGGTGAACCGCCATGCTTTCTGACAAGGATCGCATCTTCACCAACATCTACGGCCAGTTCGACCGGTCGCTCGCCGGCGCCATGCGCCGCGGACACTGGGATGGCGCCAAGGGCCTCATCGACAAGGGGCGCGACTGGATCGTCAACGAGATGAAGAACTCGGGCCTGCGCGGCCGCGGCGGCGCCGGTTTCCCGACCGGGCTGAAATGGTCCTTCATGCCGAAGCAGTCCGACGGGCGGCCGCATTATCTCGTCGTCAACGCCGACGAATCGGAGCCCGGCACATGCAAGGATCGCGAGATCCTGCGCCATGATCCGCACACCCTGGTCGAAGGCTGCCTGATCGCCGGCTTCGCCATGGGCGCGCACGCCGCCTACATCTATGTGCGCGGCGAATTCATCCGCGAGCGCGAGGCGCTGCAGCGCGCCATAGACGAGGCCTATGACGCCGGCTTCCTTGGCGTCGACAACATCCACGGCTGGGATTTCGACGTCTACGTCCACCACGGCGCCGGCGCCTATATCTGCGGCGAGGAAACCGCGCTGCTTGAGAGCCTGGAGGGCAAGAAGGGCCAGCCGCGCCTCAAGCCGCCGTTCCCCGCCAACATGGGCCTTTATGGCTGCCCGACGACGGTGAACAACGTCGAATCGATTGCGGTCGCGCCGACCATCCTGCGCCGCGGCGCCGGCTGGTTCGCCGGTTTCGGCCGGCAGAACAATGTCGGCACCAAGCTGTTCTGCATCTCCGGCCATGTCAACCAGCCGGCCACCGTGGAAGAGGCGATGGGCATCACCTTCCGCGAACTGATCGACCGCCATTGCGGCGGCATCCGCGGTGGCTGGGACAACCTGCTCGCCGTGATTCCCGGCGGCTCCTCGGTGCCGATGGTGCCGGCCGAACAGATCAAGGACGCGGTGATGGATTTCGACGCGTTGCGCGACCTGCGCTCCGGCCTCGGCACGGCCGCCGTGATCGTGATGGACAAGTCGACCGATCCGATCAAGGCGATCGCCCGGCTCGCCTATTTCTACAAGCACGAAAGCTGCGGCCAGTGCACGCCCTGCCGCGAGGGCACGGGCTGGATGTGGCGCGTCATGGAGCGCATGGTCGAGGGCCGCGCCCACAGGCGTGAGATCGACATGCTGCTCGACGTGACGAAGCAGGTGGAAGGCCACACGATCTGCGCGCTCGGCGATGCCGCCGCATGGCCGATCCAGGGGCTGATCCGGCATTTCCGCCCGGCAATCGAGAAGCGGATCGACGATTTCAGCCGCAATGCGCATGCCGCGCCGCCGGTGCTGCAGGCGGCAGAATAGAACGAGGCCGCGACACAAGCGGTCCGAGGAAGAGAGCAGGGGAAACGCGAGGGGATCATCCGCAACGGACCGCAGCTTTCGCGGGCCTCAAGGGAGAAGACCGATGGCGACGAACGACATACAGGACCGCTTTTCCAGCCATTTCCAGCCGGGCCAATCGGCGTTTCCGCTTGCGGAACGCGCGTATTCCGATTGGCTGCGCGCGGTCGGCGAGGCAAGCGCCACCGCCATGTCGCATACGGCGGCGAACCCTTTCTCGGCTTTTGCGGTCTGGTCGACCATGGGGCTTGGGCTTTCCGCCCGCTTCTACGGCATCATGCTGGCCTCCATGTCCGGCGCCACTGCCGCGCCTTGGCATGAAAAGAAGGCCGCATCGGATGGCGAGGACGACGCCGACGCCACCGAAGTGTTCAACGCCATGTGGGCGGACCGCAACGCCATGCCCGAGCCGCAGATCGACATCGGCGATGTCGCCCCGCTCGCTGAAACGGCGCAAGATGTTGCAGCCGCACCGGCGCTGAAGGTGGTTGCCGCGCCGGAGCACGCTGTGGCGGAACCCGCGCCGAAGGCCGCGGCGCCGAAAAGGTCCACCCGCGCAAAAGCCGCAGGACGGGTTGAGGCTGCGGCAAAGGCAGAGACTGAGGATAAGGCCCCCTCCTCGGTGGCAGCAGCCGCGCCCGTTCTAACAGTGAATGGTGCAGAAGTCGTTGCGGCGCCGGTTGCAGCTGAAGCCGTTGCTGCGTCGCAGAAGGCCGAGGGTGTTGCCACAGTCGCAACCGAAGAATTGCAGCCGGAGGATTTCCGCCGGCCGAAGGCGATGGAAAAACCTGGGCAGCCCGACGACCTGAAACAGATTTCAGGGATCGGCCCGAAGATGGAGCAGGTGCTGAACGGGCTTGGCATCTGGACCTTCGGCCAGATCGCGGCCTTGAAGCCGGCCGAGGTGGTTTGGCTCGACGATTACCTCGGTTTTCGCGGCCGCATCAGTCGCGACGGCTGGATCCGCCAGGCGGCGCAAATGCAGGCCGGAGGCTAGGCATGGCGAAGGAACCAGAAAGCCTCACCGTGCGGCTGTTGCAGGAGATTCGCGAAGCGCAGTCGCAACATGGTGTCAAACTCGATGTACAAGCCGCCAAACTTGACCAGCTTGTAAAGGAAGTCGAAGAACTGCGCAGCTGGACCGTGCATGCGCTGGGCGTGGTGACCACCCATCACATCAAGAACCAGGAACAGGATGCGCGGCTCGACGCGCTTGAACGTCGGAAAGATTGACGTAAATGGCCAAGATCAAGGTTGACGGCAACGAAATCGAGGTTCCGGATCACTACACGCTGTTGCAGGCGTGCGAGGAAGCCGGCGCCGAGGTGCCGCGCTTCTGTTTCCACGAGCGGCTTTCGATCGCCGGCAATTGCCGCATGTGCCTTGTGGAAGTGAAGGGCGGGCCGCCGAAGCCCGCCGCCTCCTGCGCCATGGGTGTGCGCGACCTGCGCCCCGGCCCGAACGGCGAAGCGCCCGAAGTCTTCACCAACACGCCGATGGTCAAGAAGGCGCGCGAAGGGGTGATGGAGTTCCTGCTCATCAACCATCCGCTCGATTGCCCGATCTGCGACCAGGGCGGCGAATGCGACCTGCAGGACCAGGCGATGGCCT
>CALMYO010000092.1 GCA_937873685.1 uncultured Paracoccaceae bacterium | reverse complement strand
ACCGGCGCCTTCTGGTCCGACGTGGTGGCGTGGATCAACGTCAACTATTTCGATGCGCTGGAAGGCATGAAGAATACGGTGCTTCTGAACGTGCTGGTGCCGTTCAAGCGCTTCCTGCTGTCGCTGCCGTGGTTTGGCGTCGTCGGGCTGCTGGCGCTCGCCGGCTGGCGTCTCGGCGGATTACGGCTTGCGGCGCTGGTGACGTCGCTCAGCCTGTTGATCGTCATGACCGGCCAGTGGGAAAAGGCGATGATCACGGTTTACCTTTGCGGGATCTCTGTCGTTATCGCATCGGCCGTCGGCATTCCGATCGGCATTGCGGTTGCCGACCGGCCGCGCGCCTGGGCGGTGACACGGGCGATCATCGACACACTGCAAACGCTGCCGTCTTTCGTTTACCTGATGCCGGCGGTGATGCTGTTTCGCGTCGGCGATTTCACCGCGATGCTGGCGATCGTCGCCTTCGCCGTCGCGCCGGCGATCCGCTACACCGTGCTCGGCCTGCAGCAGGTCGATCCGCGCCTGATCGAGGCGGGCAGGGCGATGGGTTGCACGCCAATGCAGCTTCTTGGGCGGATCCGGCTGAAACTTGCCTTTCCCGAGATCATGCTCGGCCTCAACCAGACGATCATGTTTGCGCTTTCGATGCTGGTGATAACGGCGCTGGTCGGCACGCGCGACCTCGGCCAGGAGGTCTATATCGCGCTGACCAAGGCCGACACCGGGCGCGGCATCGTCGCGGGCCTGGCGGTCGCCTTCATCGCCATCATCGCAGACAGGCTGATTTCTGCCGGTGCGATGCGGGTGCGCGCCCGGCTCGGATTGGAGCGCTGACGATGAATTCCGCGCCTCAACGCATCCAGTCCCTGCCTTGCTGGCATGGCGCACCGCGCGCGACACCGCTGAAGGGCGGATTGTCCAACGAAAGCTTCGTTGTGGAAGACGACGCAGGGCGGCATGTCGTGCGGTTCGGCCGCGACTTCCCGTTCCACCACGTGACGCGCGACCGCGAACTGATGACCGCGCGCGCCGCCCACGCCGCTGGCTTCGCCCCCGCTGTCGAATACGCCGAAGCGGGCGTGATGGTCTCGGCCTTTATCGAGGCGAGCACCTTCGATGCCGCCGACGTTCGAGCGAATGCCGGCCGCATCGCGAACGTTATGCGGCGTTTTCACGCGGAAATGCCGCGCCATGTCAGCGGCCCGGGCTTCATGTTCTGGGTGTTCCATGTCGTCCGCGACTCTGCGCGCACGCTTGATGCCGGTCGAAGCAGGATGGCGCACCGCCTGCCACAGTGGCTTGTCCTGAATGCAGCGCTTGAAGCCGCGCAAATCCCATTGCCGATCGTCTTTGGGCACAACGATCTTTTGCCGGCTAATTTTCTCGATGACGGCAAACGCCTTTGGCTGATCGATTTCGAGTATGCCGGATTTTCAACCGCCATGTTCGATCTCGCCGGCGCCGCCTCGAACGCCGAGATGGATGACGATGCGACGCATCGGCTTCTGCACGCCTATCTCGGCGCGCCGCCCGGCGAAGCTTTCTTGCAAAGCCATTCGGCGATGCAATGCGCCTCGCTGCTGCGTGAAACGCTGTGGAGCCTCGTCTCCGAACTGCATCTCGACGCGCCCGGCGTCGACTACGAAGCCTATACGGCCGAAAACCTTGTCCGCCTCGATGCGGCGCTTGAGCGCCACCAGGCCAGATACGGAAAGCTCGTCCCATGACGCTGCCAAAGCATGCTGAGATCGTCGTCATCGGCGGCGGCATCATCGGCTGTTCGACCACCTATCACCTTGCACGCGACCACAAATGCGATGTGGTATTGCTGGAGCAGGGGCAACTGACCTCGGGATCGACCTGGCACGCTGCCGGGCTGGTCGGGCAGTTGCGCTCGTCGGCCTCGATCACCCGGGTGCTGAAATACTCGGTCGAACTCTACAAGACGCTCAAGGACGAAACCGGCCTGGAAACCGGCTGGAAGATGACCGGCTGCCTGCGGCTTGCCACCAACGCCGACCGCTGGACCGAGTTTCGCCGGCTTGCCACCACGGCGCGCTCCTTCGGCATGGAGATGCACTTGCTCTCGCCAACCGAAGTGAAGGCGATGTGGCCGCTGATGCAAACCGGCGATCTGGTTGGCGCCAGCTGGCTTCCGACCGACGGCCAGGCGAGCCCCTCCGACATCACGCAGTCGCTGGCCAAGGGCGCGCGCATGCACGGCGCGAAGCTGCATGAGGGCGTGCGCGTGACCGGCTTCGAGATGAACGGCAACCGCATCACCGCGGTGAAGACCAACCGGGGCGACATCGCTTGCGAGAAGGTGGTGAACTGTGCCGGACAGTGGGCGCGTCAGGTCGGCGCGATGGCGGGCATCAACGTGCCGCTGCAACCGGTGAAGCACCAGTACATCATCACCGAAAAGATCGACGGGCTGTCGCCGGATGCGCCTACCATCCGCGATCCGGACCGGCGCACCTATTTCAAGGAAGAGGTCGGCGGGCTGGTCATGGGCGGCTATGAACCCAACCCACAGCCCTGGACGACCGGCGATGTGCCGGACGAGTGGGAATTCCAACTCTTCGACGATGATTTCGACCATTTCGAGCAACACATGGCCCAGGCGATTGCCCGCGTGCCAGCGTTGGAACATGTCGGCGTCAAGCAGATGATCAACGGCCCGGAGAGTTTCACACCCGACGGCAACTTCATTCTCGGCGTAGCGCCAGAGTGCGCCAACATGTTTGTCGGCGCCGGGTTCAACGCGTTTGGCATCGCGTCCGGCGGCGGGGCAGGATGGGTTCTGGCGGAATGGACCGTGAAGGGCGAGGCTCCGCTCGACCTCTGGGTCGTCGATATCCGCCGCTTTTCCGAGATGCACCGCGACCGGCAATGGGTGTGCGACCGCACACTGGAAGCCTACGGCAAGCACTACACGGTCGCATTTCCGCACGAGGAATACGAAAGCGGCCGGCCGCGCATCGTCTCGCCGCTGTATGATCGGCTGAAGGCGCATCGCGCCGTGTTCGGCTCCAAGCTCGGCTGGGAACGGCCGAACTGGTTTGCGCCAGCCGGCAAGGAGGCGCGCGACGCCTATTCCATGGGCCGCCAGAACTGGTTTACACCTGTCGGCGAGGAACATGCGCATGTGCGCGACCATGTCGGCGTGTTCGACCAATCCTCCTTCGCCAAGTACGAAGTGACGGGCCGCGACGCGATGCGCGCGCTCGATTTCATTTGCGCCAATAACGTCACGAAGCCAGCCGGGCGGCTGACCTACACCCAGCTTCTCAACACGCGCGGCGGCATTGAGGCCGATCTGACCGTCGCACGGCTTTCGGATGACCGGTTCTACATCGTCACCGGCACGGGGTTCCGCACCCACGATCTTGGCTGGATCCGCGATCACCTGCCGGTGGACGCCGTTGCGACCATCGCCGACGTGACCGAGGAATGGGGCACGCTGTCGCTGATGGGGCCGAAGGCGCGCGCCGTGATGGCGGCGGTTTCCGACAACGATGTCTCGAACGCGGCGTTTCCGTTCGGCGCGGTGCGCGAAATCGCGGTTGCGGGCGCGGCCGTGCGCGCCTTGCGCGTCACCTATGTCGGCGAACTGGGATGGGAACTGCATGTGCCGATCGCCGCGCTTGGCGAGGTGTTCGATGCTCTGATGGCGGCAGGCGCGCCGCACGCGATCCGCCCCGTCGGCTACCGGGCGCTGGAATCGCTGCGGCTGGAGAAGGGCTACCGCGCCTGGGGTTCCGACATCACGCCGAACGACACGCCGTTCGAGGCCGGTCTCGGCTGGGCGGTGAAGATGAAATCGAACGCGCCGTTCATCGGCCGCGAGGCGCTAGCGGCCCGCGCCGGCAAACCGCTCGGCAAGCGCCTTGCCGGCTTCACGCTTTCCGATCCGGACGTCGTGCTGCTCGGGCGCGAGACGATCCTGCGCGATGGCGAGGCGGTGGGTTATCTCACCTCCGGCGGCTTCGGCTATACCGTCGGCAAGCCGATAGGCTACGGCTATGTGCGCAACGGCGATGGCGTCAGCGACGACTGGCTGGCTGCCGGGCGCTATGAACTGGTGGTCGCCGGCGACCGCCACGCAGCGCAGATCCACATGCAGCCGCTTTACGATCCGAAGGCAGAGCGGGTGAAGGGGTAGGGAGCGGCTTCTTCGGTCGACCCGGAACAGGAGGCAGCATGACTGATGCCGTTGCCGATGATGTGGAGGCCATCCGCGCCCTGATCGCGCGCCAGTTCGCCAGCCTGAGCTGGCAAGTTGGCGAAACGCCTGATCTGGAAACCTTTCGGGGTGACTTTGTCGAGAATGCCCTGCTTTTTGCCTCGGCGCGCCCGGTGCGCGCCCAGACGGTTGACGAATTCTCGCAGCGCATGCAGGGGCTTTGCGGCACGACCCTGAAATCGTTCGTGGAAGCGGTGACAGGTACACGGATCATGGTTTTCGGCAATGTGGCCATGGCCGCGGTCGCCTGCGAAAACCTCGAGAACAGCGACACGATCAGCCGCAATGTCGAGATGATCCTGCTCGTGAAGGACGACGGCGTCTGGAGAATTGCCGCCCAGGCCTGGGATGGCGAACGCGAAGGCCTTCCCGTCGCGAGCGGTTTGCAAGGAGCCGCCTGGGATCGTCGCGGCTGAAGCTGCTGTCTTTGTGAAGGTTGGTTCAGCCCGTTCTTCTCAACACCACAGCAAGGCTCGGCACCGTTCCTTCTTCGCCCGGCATCGAGACATAGGGTTCGGTCTTCTCGGCGATCGCCACCCGACCTGCGGTGACGAAACGCGCCACATGCGCCGCCATTTGCGTATCCCACAGCGTCGTCTTCACGGTGAGCACGATCACGCCGCCGGTCCGAACGATGCGCACCAGTTCGTCCAGACCGTCCGCGCCGACATGGCCGGTGGTGAACACGCCAGCCGAGATCACTCCGGCAAAATGGCCGTCGGCAAACGGAAGCGGCGAACCAAGCGCGATATTGTGCAAGGCCTTGTAGACGCCCTTGCCGGCCGCCACCGCCAGCATGCCTTCCGAGATGTCCAGCGCCTCGACTTCGGGATACCCGACGATGCCGAGCCATTCGCCGACAAGGCCGGTTCCAGCCCCGGCGTCGAGCAGCGGCGCGGCGCCGCGCGGCAGATGGCGGGCAAGCAGCGCAAGGCAGATGCTGGGATGACGATAGCCGGCCTTCGCCATTTCGGCGTCGTAGGTCTGCGCCCAGCGGTCGTACAGCGCAGCGACTTGCTCCGCACCCTTCGCCTCGTAGACCGCGCCGAGATGGCCCTCATGCTTGCCCGACGCCATGTGCGCTTTCCTTGATTGAATTGGTCCCGACAATAGCCAAACGGCGAAAAATGTGAAACCTTTCCATGCGGATCCGAACGCGGCACATGGCGCGTTCCCGCAACGACGCGGGGAAAAGGGGAGGCCCGGGAATGGACGATGAGGCACAGGCCCGCGCGGCGCTGCAGGCCATCGAAGGATACTCCAAGTGGCATGGATCGCTGCAGCGCATGGGCGGGCTGACCAACAAGGTCTGGCGGGCGGGCGACGTCGTGCTGCGTATCCCGGGCGCGGGTACCGAAGAGTATATCAACCGCGCCAACGAGGCCGTGGCGGCGCGCGAGGCGGCGCGGGCAGGGGTGTCGCCGCAGGTCCTGCATGGCGATCCCGTGACCGGGGGGATGGTCACCCGCTTTATCGACGGCGCGGTGACGATGACGCCGCAATTGTTCGCGTCGCGAGCGGGCGCTCCCGGCCGGGCGGGCGCGGCGTTTCGAAAGCTGCACGATTCGGGGGCGGTGTTTCCGTTCACTTTTGAACTGTTCTCGATGATCGACGAATATCTGAAAGTGCTCTCGACCAAGGATGTGGCGCTTCCCGAAGGCTATCACGACGTGGTGCGCGAGGCCGGCGCGGTGCGCGCTGCGCTTTCCGCCAATCCTGCGTTGCTCGTCGCCTGTCACTGCGATCCGCTGTGCGAGAACTTCCTCGATACCGGCGAACGCATGTGGATCGTCGACTGGGAATATTCCGGCATGAACGACCCGATGTGGGACCTCGGCGACCTGTCTGTGGAGGGCAAGTTCGACGCCGACCAGGACGAGGCGATGATCCGCGCCTATTTCGGCGGCGCGCCGCGGCCGGCCGAGCGCGGCCGCATCGTCATCTACAAGGCGATGTGCGATCTGCTCTGGACGCTGTGGGGACTGATCCAGCTCGCCAACGGCAACCCGGCCGACGACTTCCGCGCCTATGCCGACGGCCGCTTCGCCCGCTGCCGGGCGCTGATGGAGACGGACGCCTTTGCCGGCCATGTCGCCGCCGTGGCGAAGGGATAGGCCGCCCAGCCGTCGGTTCGACCCGTTCCCGTCAAAAAGATG
>CALMYO010000091.1 GCA_937873685.1 uncultured Paracoccaceae bacterium | reverse complement strand
TCGATAGCATCCGTGAGCAGGCGCAGCGTGATAACTTCGTCGCCCTTTTCGAATTTGTCCACTAACAGCAGCCGTGACCGGCGCACGTTCATAGCATCTTCAAGCGCCTGGCTGACCGTATCGGCAAGCTGCTTGAGTTCCAGCGTTTTCGAGATCTGCTGGCTGTATTTGCGTGCCGCGATGGTCGGATCGACTGTAGCGCTGCCGAGCAAGTGACGCAGTGTTGCTTCCAGGATCTGGCGCAGGGCCTCGGCATCGCGGGCGGCTGCGAACCGGCGCAGCAGTCGCGCATTGATCTGCGGCCCGAAACCGCCTGGCGCCAGCAGTGTCAACGAGGCGACAGCCTGCGGCGCCGAAAGCGCGATCAGGGTTGCTACAGCACCACCGAAGGAATGGCCGGCGAGATGAAAGCGCGCGATGCCGGCGGTTTCAAGATCGGCCAGCACCGTGCGCACCGCGGTCTTTGCCGGGCCGGCCTTTGGACAATCCACCGATCCGCCATGGCCCGGCAGATCGAAACAGATGACCCGCCGACCCTCACCGAGGCGCACGGCCATGCCTGCCCACACCTCGCCCGATCCGCCAAAGCCGTGCAGCAGCACGAGCGGTGAACCCGGGCCGGCGCCGTACTGGACGAAATGAAGGTTTTCGCTCATCGAATGCGGCCCCTTGTTTTTCTGGTGGCGATGATGGGAATGAAGGTGCGGCCGGCAAGGCAAGAGTCAAAGCCCTGCCGCGCGCAGTTCGGCCTCGAACTTTGCCGCCAGTGGTTCGGGATAGCGCGAATCAAGGAACACCTTTTTGGGATCCGCGACAAACTCCGGCCGCTCGGTATGTAGTTGCTCGATCAGTGACTGCGCCTCGCTGGTAAGCCCGCGCTGATGGGCGGCCACAAGCCGCGCGGCGAGATAGTGCTGACGCGGGCTTCCGATGAGTAAACCGGTCGAACTGGCCATCAGCTCCCGATTGCCGGTCATCAGGGCGGCCATGAAAAGCGTATAGTCCCACCATGTGGGGTGGGATTTGAGTCCGTCGACAGCGCGTTTCAACACCGTTTCGCCTTCGGCGTATTCGCCGCTGTAGACCAAGGCATAGCCGAAGGAAGCCGACAGGCGCAAGTCGTAGGGGTTGTGCTTGTAGGCTTCGCGCATTGCGTCCACCGCCGCCTTGGCCTCGTTGCCGGCGGCGAGCGCTGCGCCATAGGCGCGCCAGGCATAGGCGCTGGTCGGGTCGATGGAAATCGCGTTGCGCGCAGCCTTGATCGCATCGTCCATGGTGACGTTGGCCGGATAGTCGTAGCGGTCGGTTATCGCCTCCATGATCAGGGAGGCGCGGTCGGCAAAGACAATCGCCAGCTTGGCGCCGCGCGTGATCAGGGTTTCGTTGCAGTCATATGCGGCACGGTGGTTGGCCGTCGTCTGGTCGTTGTAGAATGCGGCTGTCAGCGAAATGCAGCGCACCAGGGAATTGGCGATGCCCCGGGAAACTGCATAGCCGTAGATCGAGCCGTCGGGTGCGACGGTCTGCGAAAGCACGCCTGCAATGAATGCATCAAGCCGGGCTGAATCCGCCTTCGTCTCAATGCGTTCCTCAAACAGGAAAGCGCCGGTCTCCGGATGCATCAGGCGCACGTTGGCAAGATCGGGATTTTCGTTGTTGCGCTCGAACTCGAAGCGAAAGGCGAGCGGCACCTGGCTGATGGCAGCGGCGGCGCCGTCTTCGGTCGGTACGATCACGTCGACCGAATCGAAACCAGCCACGCCAGACGCCAGCCTCTGTGCGATCTTCGTCAGCTCGTTATCGGGTTTCACCCTTCCCGGTTCGTCCACCGAAACCAGGGGCAGGAAGGCTGTTGTCGCGGCGCCGCGAACACCGCGGACCACGCGCTGGCTCGCGGATGCGACACCATCGGCATCGACAACAGGGGCCTGCGCGGTAAGGAGACGGGCGATCACCACCACAAGCAGCACGATGATGACGGAGACCGCCACCCAGAACCTGCGAATGTTGCGTATCACGAACGGGTCGAGAGGCGGCGATTTGGACGGCTTTGCCTTCGTTGGCTCGGATATTGTCTTGTCGCCAATCGCTGGCGGCGCACGGGAGACAACCGGTTGAACAGGCGCGTCCTTGTCCAGGAATGAGGAGGGCTCGGCGGCAGTGCGGAACCTCAGATCGCCCAGTTTGCGCCCCGTCGCTTTCGAGCGCTTGTAGGAAGGCACATAGGCGCCGCGCGGAATGCTGATCAATACCGGATCGGCCGCGCCTTCGCCTTCGTAGTAGCTTTTCAGGAGATCGCGCAACCGACCGGCCTGCACGCGCACCAGCGCGTCTGTCGACGGATCGAAATTCTCATCGCGGCCGAACACGTCGACCGCGATCGAAAACCCCTTCAACCTGTCCGCCTCACCTTTCTGCTCCGTACGCACGAGATAGCCGAGGAGGTCGCGTGCGCGCTCGGAGCGGGAAAAGGTCTCGCTGTTCAGGACGGCGTCAAGCGCCTTGCCGACGTCGTCGCCTGAAATGACGCCGGGTTCGTCATTGCCAGTCACCGCCTTGCCTTTCCACCCCACTTGTTGTCACAATTGCCGTTTTTGCGACATTGCACAAGGGAACAATAAGCCGCTTTGCCGTTGCGGTAGCTTATTTCCCAACATTGTTGCTAAAGCAACTTTTTTGGAGCGGCCGCAAAGCCATCGGTCAGGCGGCAAGGGCGCAATTGGCAGCGGAAACCACCGCTTCGAGCGAGGCGACGACGATGTTGCCGTTCAGCGCCACGCCAAAACTGCGTCCACCGGGATGCGCCATTTCCATGTAGCAGGCGGCGGTGGCGTTCGAGCCGTGCGAGATCGCATGTTCGTTGTAGTCGACCACGGTGAACTCCATGCCGAGATGGTCTGACAATGCATTGACGAAGCCGTCGATCGGTCCGTTGCCGACGCCGGAGATCGTCACCTCGCGGCCATTGTCGGTGATCGTCGCCTCGACGATGCGCAGGCCCTTGTTCGCCGCATCGGGATAGGTGTGGTGGTCGACGAAATGAATCCGCGCGCCGGGCTGCGTTACGTAGGTCTTCAGGAATTCCTCATGAATTCGCGAAGCTGGAAGCTCCTTTTCCTCCTCGTCGGTGATCTTCTGGATCACCTTGGAGAACTCCACCTGCAAGTTGCGCGGCAGGTTCAGACCGTAATCGGCCTGCAGGATGTAGGCGATGCCGCCCTTGCCCGATTGCGAGTTGATGCGGATGATCGCCTCGTAGCTGCGGCCGACATCTTCCGGATCGATCGGCAGGTAGGGCACTTCCCACAATGGCTTGTTGGCCTGCCGGATCGCCTTCATGCCCTTGTTGATCGCATCCTGGTGTGAACCGGAAAAAGCGGTGTAGACCAGTTCGCCGACATAGGGGTGGCGTTCGGGAATGCGCAGCCGGTTGCAATGCTCGTAGACATCCTTGATGCGGGTTATGTCGGAGCAGTCGAGCTTCGGGTCGACGCCCTGCGTAAACATGTTCAACGCCAGCGTGACAATGTCGACATTGCCGGTGCGCTCGCCATTGCCGAACAGCGTGCCCTCGACGCGGTCGGCGCCGGCCATCAGCCCGAGTTCGGTCGCGGCGATGCCGGTGCCGCGGTCATTGTGCGGATGTAGCGAGACGACGATCGAATCGCGCCGGTCGAGATTGCGGCACATCCACTCGATCTCGTCGGCGTAAACGTTGGGGGTCGACATCTCCACCGTGGCCGGCAGGTTGAGGATCAGCCTGTTTTCCGGCGTCGGGTCGATGATCTCGGTGACCGCGTTGCAGATTTCCGCAGCAACTTCGAGTTCCGTGCCGGTGAAGCTTTCCGGCGAGTACTCGAACCGGTAGCCGCCGCCGGCCTTCGCCGCCATGTCGGCGATCATCTTTGCGGCGTCGGTGGCGATCTGCTTGATGCCCTTGACGTCCTTCTGGAACACGACGCGGCGTTGCAATTCACTCGTGGAGTTGTAGAAATGGACGATCGGGTTCTTCGCGCCCTCAAGCGCCTCGAAGGTGCGGGTGATCAGTTCCGGCCGGCACTGCACGAGCACCTGCAGCGACACGTCCTCCGGGACGTTTCCCTCCTCCACGCACCAGCGCGCGAAGTCGAAATCGGTCTGCGAAGCCGACGGAAAGCCGATCTCGATTTCCCTGAAGCCCATCTCGAGCAGCAGTCGAAACATCCGGCTCTTGCGCTCATGGCCCATCGGGTCGATCAGCGCCTGGTTGCCGTCGCGCAAATCGACCGAACACCATATCGGCGGCGTTTCGATGCGCTTGCCCGGCCAGCTGCGATCGTCGAGCGCGATCTGCGGGTAGGGCTGGTACTTTTCGGAGGCTTTCGGCATGCCCCTGATGGCTGCAGCCTGCGGCTTGGTATGGACGGTCATGATCTCTCTCGTATGGCCTGGCCCGCGGGCTGCGAGAATGTCGCCAGCCTCTTCGGGCATTTGAACGGTGAAGTCAAAGGTTGCGGGAGGGGCATGGACCGTGTGCGGCGGTCCCGATCGACCGCCGGACGCCCCTTTTCAGCGAGCCCGGCGGTCGCGGATAAGGGCCAGAAGCAGCGCGCGCGTCGTCGCCGGCGACAAGGCCGGGACGAATGCAGACAAGGGGCGCGTGCAAGACATCATGCGTGCTCCTTAGCGCAAGCCGCCCGGCGCTTCAAGGAAAACAACGATGCGCGCGAAGACCCTGCCGAGCCCGGAATCCGAACATCCGATGAACGCGTCCGTCAGCATCTGTTCAGCGCCTTACCGGCATGGTGCGGTTGTTCAAACCGAAGGAGGAACCCATGATCCGCGTGCTTCAAATCGTGCTTGCCGTCACACTCACCGCTTCAGCCACGGCGCCGGCCGCACACGCAACAAACGGTATCAATGCGCTTGTTGCCGTTTCCCAGTTGAAGGCGCAGAACGCCAATGAAGAAGCGCTGAACGATGCCGAAGAACGCAAGGCACAGTCCAAACAGGTGCGCGGCCAAGCCGAAAAGCGGCGCAAGGATCTGATGCGCAACCGGGGCGGTTGAACCCGGGCGTCGGGCCAAATCGAACGCGCCTGCGATGCCGCGACCGGGCGAATGACTATGCGAGCGGAATGCCGGCGGTCGGCTTGGCCTTCTCTTCCGGCTCTACATGGATGACGGAGCGCAAGCCCGGCATTTCGGTCCGCAGCGCTGCCTCAATGCGGTCGCAAATGGCGTGGGACTGCGCCACGGTCATGTCGGCGGGCACGATCAGGTGAAACTCGACGAAGCGCGCCGCGCCGGCGGAACGCGTCTTCAGGTCGTGATACTCTATGGCGCCGCTGGCGCTCTCTGCGATCACGCGCTGAACGGCGGCGAGATCGTCGGCGTCGAGCGCGCCGTCCATCAGCCCCTGTACCGAACCGCCGATCACCTTCCAACCCTGCCAAAGGATGTTGATCGCGACGACAATCGCCAGCAGCGGGTCGAGCACCAGCCAGCCGGTCAGCAGCGCCAGCCCGAGCCCGATAAGGACGCCGACCGAAGTCACGACATCGGAAAGGATGTGGTGGCCGTCGGCGACGAGCGCAGGCGAACGGTCCTGCCGGCCAGTACGGATCAGCAGGAAGGCCCAGACGCCGTTGACCAGCGCGGCCGCCGCGTTGACCGCCATGCCGAGGCCCGGTTCGCTCAAGGCGGGTGGATCGGCGAGCGCCAGCGTCGCCTCGCGCAGAACCATCAGCGCGGCGAGCACGATCAGCACGCCTTCGGCAACCGCTGAAAGATACTCGGCCTTGTGGTGGCCGAACGGGTGTTCGTCGTCGGCCGGCTTGCGCGCCAGCCGCACCGTGTACCACACCATCAACGCGGCGATCACGTTGACGATCGATTCCAGCGCATCCGAGTAAAGCGCGACCGATCCGGTAAGCCACCAGGCGACAAACTTCATCGCCATCACCGCTGCAGCGACGGCAATCGTCCATGTCGCCAGCCGGCGAACCCGTGCGCTGCCGGTCATGCGCCGCTACTTCTGCTGGATCTCGCTCAGCCAGGCGATGATGTTCTCGATCTCGTCCGGCTCCACCTCGAATTGCGGCATGTCGGGATGGCCGGTGACGATGCCTTCTGCGAGCGCCTCGGCGATCGAATCGACGGGATAGCGTTCGGACAAAGTGCGGAACGGCGGCGCTTCGGCGTGCGCACTTTCGCCGGTCTGGCCGGTGGCGTGGCACCGGCCGCAGTTTTCCTCGACGAACGCCTTGCCAGCGGCCGCATCGGCGGCGAGCGCAGCCGTCGGCGTCATCAACAGGGCGGTGCACAACAACGCGTGTTTCATGCGGCCTTCTCCTTGCGCCCGGCGCGCCTCGGCAGGTGCGCCACCACGTTCTCGATCATGCGCATGCCGGCGTCGCCGCCAAGCGTCATGATCGATTCGGGGTGGAACTGTACAGCGGCAACCGGTTCGGATTTGTGTTCGATGCCCATGATGACGCCGTCATCGGTTTCCGCCGTCACCACGAAACAGTCCGGCAGGCGCTCGGGATCGGCAAAGATGGAATGATAGCGACCGACCGTCACCTGCTGCGGCAGGCCGGAAAACACCATGCCGGGATCGATGACATGGATGCGCGACGGCTTGCCGTGCATCGGCAGCTGCAAGTGCCGCAACTCCCCGCCATAGGCCTCGGTCAGCGCCTGCAGGCCGAGGCAAACGCCGAACACCGGCAGGGAGCGCGCCCTGAGCTTGGCGATTGTCGCCTTGCAGTCGAAATCCGACGGGCTGCCGGGCCCGGGCGACAACACGACGAGATCGGGCGCAATCCGGTCGAGCAACTCCTCCGCCACCGGCGTGCGCACCGTGGAGACGGTCGCGCCGGTCTGGCGAAAATAGTTCGCCAGCGTGTGCACGAAGGAATCCTCGTGATCGACCAGCAGGATGTTCAGCCCGTCGCCAACCCGCGCCGTATCGCGTGAAACGACATCGGCGTTTCCGGCGCGCGCGCCGCGAATGGCGGCGATCAGCGCCGAAGCCTTCAACTCGGTCTCGGCCTCTTCCTCCTCGGGTATGGAATCGAACAGCAGAGTCGCGCCGGCGCGCACCTGCGCGATGCCGTCCTTGACGCGAATGGTGCGCAGCGTCAGCCCGGTGTTCATGTCGCCGTTGAAGCCGACTACGCCGACCGCGCCGCCATACCAGGCGCGCGGGCTTTTCTCGTTGCTTTCGATGAAGCGCATGGCCCACAATTTCGGCGCGCCGGTCACCGTCACTGCCCAGGCGTGGCTGAGGAAACCGTCGAAGGCGTCCATGCCCTCGCGCAGACGGCCCTCGATATGGTCGACCGTGTGGATCAGGCGCGAATACATCTCGATCTGGCGACGGCCGATCACCCGCACCGATCCCGGATCGCACACACGGCTCTTGTCGTTGCGGTCGACATCGGAACACATGGTGAGTTCCGACTCGTCCTTCTTCGAATTCAACAGCTTGAGGATCTGCTCGGAATCCTCGATCGCGTCGCGGCCGCGGCGGATCGTACCCGAGATCGGGCACGTCTCGATGCGCCGCCCGGTCACGCGCACGAACATCTCCGGCGAGGCGCCGATCAGGTATTCGCCTTCGCCGATATTCATGAAGAAGGAATAGGGCGAGGGGTTGATCGCCTTCAGGCGGCGCGAAATCTCCGAAGGCATCGCCTCGCAGCGCTCCTGGAACATCTGTCCGGGCACCACCTCGAAAAGGTCGCCGCGGCGGAACGATTCCTTGGCCTTCGTCACAAGCGCCGCATACTCGCCCGGCTGGTGATCGGAACGGGACGGCACGCTGTCCGATGGCTTGAATGGCGCAGGTGGCGTTTCACGTGGCAAGCCGTCGGTGGTCTGCCCGTTAAAGGCGAAGTCGTAGGAAATCTGCCAGGCGGCGACGGCATGATGGTCGACGACCACAATCTCGTCGGGAAGGAAAAGCACCAGGTCGCGCTGGTCGTCCGGCCGCTGCAGCCTGAAATCGATCGGATCGAACTGGAAGCACAGGTCGTAGCCGAAAGCGCCGAACAGGCCGAGCGCATCGTCGTTTGGCGCATGGAAGAAACCGGTGATGGCGCGCAGCACGCTGAACACCGACGGCGCGCGCGAGCGCTCTTCCTCGGTGAATTGCCTGTCGGGCTTTCGCACCGTCAGCGTCATCGTGTCGTCACTTGCCTCGCCCGCAATGATCTCCGGCAGCGTGAACAGCAGCGGCTGAAGCCAACCGAGGAGGATGCGGCCGCGCGCGTTCAGCGCCGAAAAGCGCATGTCGCGGCCAGCCGCCGAGATCATCAGCGGCGGGTCCATCGTCGCGGTGTCCCAGCGCGTGTATCGTCCGGGAAACTCGTAGTTTGAGGAGAGCACCACGCCGAGCCGGTTGTCGAGCGCATCGACGAAACGGGCTATCGCTCCGCCATAGGCTATCCGACGGCGATGGCGCGAAACGGTCACACCGCCCTGTGTCTCGTAGCTGTCGTTGGATTCTGTGCTGGCTGCGGTCATCGCTCTGCTCCGGTGGATGCCTCGATCCGCGCGCGCCTGAACATGAAAAAAGGCCGCCCAGATGTTCCGGCGGCCTCGTTTTCGTTCACTGCGCAGACGCGCGTGGGCCGCCGTTCAGAATGGCCACCACCACGCCTGGATGTTCGACATCGTCGTCATGAGCGCTCCCTACCGCGCCGCCGGACGGCTTGCAAGCGCGGTTTTACGACGGGTCGTTGCCCGCAATTGATTTGCGTATCACGCAAGGGCACGTTTCTGCACGCCACGCGCAGGGTGATTCGCAAACGGAGCGAGGACGATGACGCTGTT
The DNA here is from genome assembly GCA_937873685.1 of uncultured Paracoccaceae bacterium. Classification (GTDB taxonomy): domain Bacteria; phylum Pseudomonadota; class Alphaproteobacteria; order Rhizobiales; family Rhizobiaceae; genus CALMYO01. The sequence continues at coordinate 5,424 of CALMYO010000091.1, read as the reverse complement.
CAGGAACTGGGGCAGGGGGCTCGGCGCCCTGGTTGCGGCTTTCTTTTTCCTCGCCCCGCCGGCATCGGCCGCGGCGATCGACGCAATCCGGGCGATGGCGCAACGCCAGGCGTTGGAATGGCAGGGCATAGTCGTCGATCTGTCAGAGGTGATGCCCTACTATGCCGCAGGGGGTGCGCCGCTTTGGGTGGAAAACGGCCGGCCGAACGGGCGCGCCGACGATCTGCTGGCGGCAATCTACAAATCCGATCGCGACGGGCTGTCGCCGTCCGATTACAGCCGCGCTGCGCTGGAGCGGTTCCGCCGTGCGGTGAACGATTCTGACGCGGCCGGTTTCGAACTGGCGATGAGCGCGGCTTTCATGGCGCTGGCGCGCGACCTGCATTCGGGCCGCACCTCGCCTGCGGTGACCGAGCCCGACATCGTGATCGCCCGCAAGCCGGCCGATCCGAAAGCCTGGCTCGCCATGGCAGCGAAGAACGGGGTGGCCAAGGCGCTGGCGCGGCTGCAGCCGCAGCATGTGCAATATGTGCAGCTTCGCCAGATGCTCGCCGGTTACCGGGCGCTTGCGGCGCGCGGCGGCTGGCCGGCGGTTGCCAACGGGCCGGCGCTGAAGCCCGGCATGCGCGATCCTCGCGTGGCGCAGATGCGCGCCAACCTGACCGCGCGCGGTTATAGCGGCATCGGTTCGGCACAGCCGGATCTGTTCGACGGCAATCTCAAGGAAGCGGTCGCACATTTCCAGACCCGTCACGGCTCCGAAGCCGACGGGATCGTCGGCCCGGCGACGCTGAAGGCGTTGAATGTCACGGCGCAGGAGCGCGTGCGCCAGCTGATCGTCAACATGGAGCGCTGGCGCTGGCTGCCCGCCGATTTCGGGGCGCGGCATGTCTTTGTCAACCAGGCGGCGTTCGAGATGTTCTTCACCGACAAAGGCAAGGTGATCGACCGGCGCAGGGTTATCGTCGGCAAGCCGTATCACAAGACGCCGATCTTCTCGCACACCATGACCTACCTGGACTTCAATCCGACCTGGACCGTGACGCCGTCAATCGCGGCAAGCGAGTTCCTGCCGAAACTGCGCCAGAATCCGGGCTATCTCGCCGCCAACAACTACCAGCTTTATTCCGGCTGGAGCGATGCGGCGCAAACCATCGACCCATACTCCGTGAACTGGAACGCAGTTTCAGCGAAATCCTTCCCCTATCGTATCGTGCAGATGCCGGGCGAGAAGAACGCGCTCGGCGTTGTCAAGTTCATGTTCCCTAACCGGTTCAACATCTACCTGCACGATACGCCGTCGCGGCAATTGTTTGCCAAGACCGGTCGCGCCTTCAGCCATGGATGCATCCGGGTCCACAAGCCTCTGCAATTTGCCGAAACCTTGCTTCGACTCGACCAGTCGATGCCGCGCGCCAAGATCGACGCCATCGTCGATTCCGGCCAGCTGACGCGGGTGCGGCTGAAAACCGGCGTGCCTGTGCATCTGGCCTATTTCACCGCATGGGTCGATGATGATGGCACGCCTTTCTTCTACGACGACGTCTACGGCCGCGATGCCCTGGTGGCGCGGTTGCTGTTCGGGCAGGTTTGAGGGGGCTGTCACCCAACCGTGTGGGCTGGCGAATGGCTAGCGTGCTCGCTCTCCCGTCCGCCTCATCCGCCACCGTGCAGCACCATCCTTGAACGCACGGCGATCTGGCCTGTCGCGCCGGCGATGCCGCGTTCGGTGAGCGTGCAAGACCACGCGCCAGATTCGCCGTCGATCTCGAAAAGGTTCCAGGCTGCGGCCGGCTTGTGACCGCCTGCCGCCTGGCTCGCAGCGGGGACGCCGATCACCGGGACCGGCCCGGTTGCGCCGGGCAGGTGATGGCGCTGCGGCAGGTGGGTGTGGCCGTGCAGCACCAGTTCGGCGCCGTGCGCCGCCATGATCTTGCCGAAGCGGCCGATCCCGTACAGCCGTTTGTGCGACGGGGCAGCATCGCGCACCGGAGGGTGGTGGATCAGCACAACGCGAAACAGTCGCTCCGCCCGCGCGCGATCCAGCATGGCGGCGAGGCGTTTGCCTTGGCTGTTGCCGAACTTGCCGGTGGCGAGAAACGGCGCGGTGGCGATTGCCGAGGATACGCCGATCAACGCGACAGCGCCGCGCCGGCGCAGCCATGGAAAGGCATGCTTGCCGGGCGTTTCGTCGCCCTGAATGTAGCCATCCCAGTGTTTCCTGGCCTTGGCGAGCGCGCCGGGCACATAGGCATCGTGGTTGCCGGGCACAACACCGACGTCGCCATGCGTTCCGAGCGTCTCCAGCCATATCCGTGCGGCGGCGAACTCCTCATCCAGCGAGAGGTTGACCAGGTCGCCGGTTACTGCGATGTGATCGACATTTGCCGCCTTGATATCGCCTTCCAGATTGGCGAGCGTGTCGCCGAACAGCGCCCGTACGCGGTTGCGCTTCCAGTTGACGTAGCCGGTGATCCGCTTGGAGGCGAGCTGGCGTATCGTCGGGACCGGAACATTGGCCAGGTGCGGATCGGAAATGTGGGCTAGGCGGAACATGGCGGGCAGGGACCGGAATGGAATGACATGCGACGCGGCCGGTGCGGCCGTTTCCGTTATTCCGGTAATGCGCGCCGGCTGCAAGTCGTTCCGAAACGTCGGGTTGCGGGCATGAGCGATCAATCGTCCGAACGGAGGTCGCTGTCGCTCAGGCTACGCTACCGTCTATTCCACAGTTTCTTTCTGCTGGCGCGGCCGATGACGCTTGGCGTGCGCGCCGCAGTGCTGTCGCAAACGGGCGAAGTCTTTCTGGTGCGCCATTCCTATGTGCCGGGCTGGCACTTGCCCGGCGGCGGGGTGGAGCGGCGCGAAACGGCGCTGACCGCATTGGCGCGCGAACTGGACGAGGAAGCCAACATCGCGCTCGGTGCCACGCCGCACCTGTTCGGCGTCTATCACAACATCGCCGCCTCGCCGCGAGACCATGTGCTGCTTTATGTCTGCCGCGACTTCACGCAGCGCGGGGAGCGCAAGCCGGATCTGGAAATCGTCGAATCGGGGTTCTTTGCCTTCGATGCGCTGCCGGAAACCACGACGCCCGGCACCCGCCGAAGACTGGCCGAGATTGCCGGGAAACAGCCGGTCTCGCAGACCTGGTAGGGGCTCACCGCCGTCAGGCCGCCTTTGCAAACCGGTCGCGATCGTGGCGTGCGGTCAGGTTCATCAGCGGCCCCGCGGGGACTACCCCGGTCGGATTGATGGTGGCGTGGCTGCCGTAGTAGTGGCGCTTGATGTGACCGAAATCGACGGTCCTGGCTACTCCCGGAATCTGGTAGAGGTCCAGCATGTAGTTCCACAGGTTCGGGTAGTCGGCGATACGGCGCTGATTGCACTTGAAGTGGCCGACATAGACCGGATCGAAACGGATCAGCGTGGTGAACAGCCGCCAATCGGCCTCGGTGAGGCTGTCGCCGACGAGATAGCGCTGGCGCGCCAGCAGGGCTTCCAGAGTGTCCAGCGTATCGAACAGGGCGCGAAAGGCTTCCTCGTAGGCGTCCTGCGTGGTGGCGAAACCGGCGCGGTAGACGCCGTTGTTGACGTTGTCGTAGACCAGCGCATTGATCTCGTCGATCCGCGACCGCAGCCTTGCGGGATAGAAATCGGTGTCGTTGCCGGCCACGCCGACGAACGCCGTGTTCAACATGCGGATGATCTCGGCGGATTCATTGGACACGATTGTGTCGCGTTTCGCGTCATAAAGCACCGGCACCGTGACGCGGCCGGTGAAGCGGGGGCAGGTGCGCACATAGACCTGCGACAGCGTCTTGTAGCCGAACAGCCTGTCCCCGGTTGCCCCATCCTCGGCCAGAAATGTCCAGCCGTTCTTGCCCATGTAATGATGCACGATCGAGACGCCGATCGCCTCCTCCAGCCCCTTCAGCTTGCGGAAGATCAAGGTGCGGTGCGCCCATGGGCAGGCGAGCGAGACGTAGAGGTGATAGCGCCCGGCTTCGGCGGCGAATCCGTCCTGGCCGGTCGGCCCGGCGAACCCGTCGCGTGTCACCCAATTGCGGAAAAAGGATTCCTTGCGCACGAAACGTCCATTCGTGCTCTTGGTATCGTACCACTGGTCGCGCCATACGCCCTCGACGAGCATTCCCATGCCATGTCATCCTTTCTGCCGTGTCCGACAAACAGGCTAGGGTTCGGGCGCACAGGGGAAAGCGAAAAGCGCTGAACACTGCGTGGCGCGATAATGGACAATTCTTCGTCGCGCTTTACGGCCCAGAACTGTCATGCTACCGCAACGGTGCGGGGAACGTGACCGCAGGGGGACCATCGTGTTTGCCGACAGGCTGCTGCGACGACGACAGGCGAACAACCGCGCAAGCGGCTGATCCCTTTCCCGTGTCTTCGCGTCCGCATTGCGGACCCGCCCGTCAGGACGACTCCATGCCCGAGACCATTTCCATTGCGCCGGAAGCGCCGCAGCACGACGACGATATCGAGTCCATCCACGCCGAGGCCTTCGGTCCCGGTCGCTATGCCCGCGCGGCGTTTCGCGTGCGCGAGGGCGGGCCGCATGACCGCGACTTGTCTTTCGTGGCGCTGAAAGACGGGAACGCAATCGCCTCAGTGCGGTTGACGCCAATCCTCGTTGGCAACTCCCCGGGGCTGTTGCTCGGGCCACTTGCCGTGCGGCCAGCTTTCAAGAACCTCGGTTGGGGCCGCAAGCTGATGGTTCGGGCGCTTGAGGCGGCGCACGCGCACGGCCATGGACTTGTCATCCTGGTTGGCGACCGGCCTTACTACGAGCCGTTCGGGTTTCGTGTTGTCCCGGCAGGGCGGATTGCCATGCCGGGCCCGGTCGATCCGAACCGGTTGCTGGCGCTTGAGCTTCAGCCAGGCTCGTTCGAGAACGTCCAGGGCACAGTACGCTGGGGACGTCAGGCGGCCTGACAGACGAAATGTCGGCACTGCAGGATGCGGCAGTTGCACCTTAAATGTTGCGTGAATGCGACAGTTCAATCGGTTTAATTTGCAACGCAGCAGAAGAATGTTGCATTGCACCATGCTGGTGTCTATCGCCGAATCAGAAAATCAGCAGGAGAAACGCCATGACCGCCGTCGATTTCGAAGCCCGCGTTCGCGAGATTGCACATACGCTGTGGGTCGAGGAAGGCCGGCCGGATGGTCGCGCCGAGGATCACTGGTTCCGCGCGCTTGCCATTGCAGCTTCGGAAGCGAAGGGCGAGGAGAAGGCGGCGACGCCCGCCAAGAAGCGTGCACCGGCAAAGCCGCGCGCCAAGAAGGCGGCGTAGACCCGTCTCTATCGCGGGAACGCTGGCGGCAAGGCACAAAAACCGGTTCTGTGCGTTCGGTGGGCGGCCAGCCTGTCCGTTGTTGTGCGCAGGATCAATCCGCCGT
>CALMYO010000090.1 GCA_937873685.1 uncultured Paracoccaceae bacterium | reverse complement strand
GCAGCCCCCTCAGCTGTCGTTGATTGAGGCCAGCGGCAGCGCCGGTTCGCGTCCGGCGACCGTGTCGGCCATAATGCGGGCCGAACCGTGCGCCATCGTCCAGCCGATGTGGCCGTGCCCGGTGTCGTAGTAGAGGTTGCGGTGCTTGCGGCGGCCGATGAAGGGCAGGTTGGTCGGCGTCATCGGGCGAAGCCCCGCCCACATGTGCGCCCGGTCGTGGTCCGCGCCCTGCGGGTAGAGTTCGCGCACGACGCCGGCCATGAAGGCGAAATCCGCCGGCTTGTGCGCCCGGTCGTAGCCGGCGATCTCGGCGGTGGCGGTCACGCGCACATTGTCGCCGAAGCGCGACACGGCGACCAGGTTCTCCTCGTCGACCGAACCGACCGTCGGCGGATGCGGGTTGTTGCCGACGGGAATGGTCAGGGAATAGCCCTTGACCGGGTAGATCGGCAGCGGTGCGCCAATGCGTTTCGATAGCGCGGCGCTGCCGTTACCGAGCGCCAGAACGTAGGCGTCAGCCTTCAGCGCGCCCTTGTCGGTATGTACCGACGTCACCGTGTCGCCCGCAGTTTCGATGTCTAGGACGGTTTCGCCTGTGCGGATTTCCGCGCCGTTTGCGGCAAGGTGGCCGGCAAGCGCGGTGGTGAACTTGGTGCAACTTCCCGATTCATCGGTCGGACAATAGACGCCGCCGGCTATCCTGTCGCCAACCCCCTCAAGCGCCGGCTCGAGCGCAAGTACCTGCGCGCGATCCAGAACGTCGACGCGATGACCGAGTTTGCGCATGATTCCCATGTGAGCGACGCCCGCTTCCAGCTTTGCCGGGTTGCGGTAGAAATACAGGATGCCGCGGTCGACACGGTCATAGGCGATGTCGAGGTCGGCCAGCGTCTGGTGCAGGATCTTTTGCGAATAGGAGGCAAGCGCGTATTTGCGCGCGGTGTTGGCAGCGGATTTCTCAGCCGTGCACTGGCCGAGGAACTTCAGGCACCACAGCCATTGCTCCATGCTCAATTGCGGCTTGAAGCGGATCGACTGGTTGCCGGTAAAGAGCGATTTCAGCATGATCATCGGCGCGGCTGGCGACGACCAGGTAAACGAGTGACCGGGCGCCACGAGCCCGGCATTGCCCCAGCTTGTCTCCGTGCCGACGGCGTCGTTTTTCTCGATCAGCGTGACGGTATGGCCATCCTTCTGAAGTTCGTAAGCCGCGGTCACCCCGACGACGCCACCCCCGAGAACCGCGACATGCATTGTTTTTGACCCCGTGATGCCAAGACGCGTCTCCAGGCGGCTGTCTGCCGAAGGCGCAGTTCGCTCATTCCAGAAGCGAAGCTCTGCAAAGTCAAGCGGGGTCCGGCATCCCTGGGCGCTGGTGCGTTTGCCGCGGACGCCACAGCCGGGATGTTAAGCAGGCCAGCTTCGCACTGGTTCTCGCCCCAGTGAGGGGAATTTGACATTCGGTACCGGCCTGCCGCAATGGCCGATAAAATGTCAGGTTCAAAAGCTCCAACAGAATCATGTGTTTGTTGGTGGCTCTATGAATCCGACTTTCACCCATTGACCGGATGCGATGGGAAGCAGACGGCGGAATCTGACCACTGCGCGCATATCGCGCGTCGCCGTCCTTGCCGGACTCCGATTCTGCCGCAACCTGGCGCGCCGTGCGCCGCGCCCGTTTCGGCTTTTTGCGCTCCACCTCCTTGCAAAGCCTCAGTCCCGGTCAATCGAGCATGATTTTCATGCCGTCGGTTCCAAGATGAAACGCCCCGGCCCAGTGCGGCGCCACCGCCTCGCGCCAGTGCGATGCGGTGAACGCCGGATCGTCTGACGGGATGAGGTGATGCAGCGCGAGCGCCTTGAAGCCGGCCTGCGCGCCAGACTCGCCGCATCATGGGCCAGCGTATGGGCGCGCAGCCAGTGCTTCATCAGCCGGTCGTCGCCGTTGCCGACGCGCGCCATCAGCGGGGCGAGCGCCGCCTCCAGCATCGCTTCATGGACCAGCAGATCGGCCCCTTTGTCAAAATCTGCGAGCGGGGAAAATGCGCGGTGTCGCCGGAGAACGCCACCGAACGCCGTGGCGTTGTGAAGCGCAGCGCAAATGTGTCGATCAACGGCGGGTGCTCGTTGCGAAGCGCATCAACTGTCAGCCCGTCGCGCGTAAAAAAACCTCCCGGCGTCGATTGCGCGCAGCGTCACCAGACCGCGCAGGTCCGGCCGGCCCTCGTCTCCAATGCGAAGCTCGATGTCGGCCTTCATGGAGACAAGGAACGCATACCAGTACTCGCCTAGAGCGTTGTTCGATCAAATTGAATCGTTTGGACGCCGGTATCGTGCGGTCTGGCAAGGAGCGGAAGGCGACGCGGTGCGAGCACCGCCAGCGTTTCGCGACGATGTCCAGGGCGCAAGATACCAAGTCCAAACGATTGCAGTTTATAAACCAAATCAATGGTTTGATTGCCCCGGCTTGGCGGTCTTTTCCGCTTCGGCGGCGTCGAAATCCTCGCGCGATATTCATATCGCGCTGCGGTGTTCTCCTTGCCGAAACGAAAAATCCCTGCCACCAAACTGCTCCAATTTGTTCGAACAACGCTCTAGGCCGGCCGGCCCCCAGACCTCGACCGGGGTTTTCAGATCTGCCGTCCAAGCGGTGTGCAACAGCGGCCCGGGCTCCGGATAGTGATCGGAATGCATGTGCGTGACGAAGATGAGAGACAGGTCGCGCAGTTGCATGCCCTGATCGACGAGGCCGCGGGTGACGCCAAGTTCGCAATCGATAAAGATCGCACGCCCGTCGAGACTCAGAAGCGAGGAGGTCGGGTTGGTCGCGCCGGGGCGGATCGCTGGCCCGCCCTTGGTTCCGAGCAGGGCGACGAAATCCCTCGACGTGTCAATGACGGGGACCCTCATAGTGTCGAAAGTCCGGCGTCGAGTGCGGCAAGGATTGCAGCTACGTCTTCGGCGGTCAGCACCAAGGGCGGCGACAGGATGACGTTCGGGCCGGAAACACGGATCATCACCCCGGCGTCGTAGACCGCCTCTTGCAGCTTTACCGGAACCGCCTTGTCGACCGGCGTCTTGGTCCGGCGGTCGCTCACCAGTTCGAGCGCCACCATCAGGCCATGGCCGCCGCGCACATCGCCAACGATCTCGTGCCTGTCCATCAGTGCCCTTGCGCCGGCAAACAGCTCTGCGCCGCGCGCCGCTGCATTGGTGGCGACATCGAGGCGTTTCGTCTCCGCAAGACAGGCGAGCGCGGCCGCCGCGCCGACCGGGTGGCCGGAATAGGTGTAACCGTGGCCGATCGAACCGGCGCCGCTCCTGTCGTTTTCGAATGCGTCGACAACATCCCCGGCGATCATCACCGCGCCGAACGGGAAGTAGGCGTTGGTGATCGCCTTTGCCGTGCACATCATGTCGGGCTTGACGCCCCACAGCCGCGAACCGCTCCAGGCGCCGGTGCGCCCGAAACCGGTGATCACCTCGTCGGCGATCAGCAGGATGCCGTGCCGGTCGCAGATCGCACGCACCGCCGGCATGAAGCTTTCATGCGGGGGGATGACGCCGCCGGCGCCGAGAATCGGCTCCATGATGAAGGCGGCAATCGTACCCGCGCCCTGAAACGCGATCTCGTCTTCAAGCGCTGCGGCGCAAAGCTGCGCCAGCCGCGCCGGATCGCTTTCGTTGAACGGGTTGCGATAGGCATAGGGCGCGGGAATGTGGTGGCAGCCCGGTAGCAGCGGTTCGTATTGCGTGCGGAAATTGGCGTTGCCGTTCACCGAGGCCGCGCCGGTATGGGTGCCGTGATAACCCTTCTTCAGGCTGAGATACTTGATGCGGCCCGGCTCGCCACGCAGCTTGTGATACTGGCGCGAAAGGCGCAGCGCCGTTTCCACGCTGTCCGATCCGCCTGAAGTGAAGAAGGCGCGAGCCATGCCGTCCGGTTCGAAGAACCGGCGCAGTTCGAACGACAATTCGATCGCCTTGTCATTGGAGGCGCCACGGAAAGTGGAGTAGTAGGGCAAGGCGTCAAGTTGCGCGGCGATGGCTTCCTTCACCGGCTGGCAGGAGAAGCCAAGATTGACGTTCCAGAGGCCGCCGACGGCGTCGATCGCCTCGCGCCCGTCGATGTCGCGGATGCGCACGCCTTGGCCGCCGACGATGATCTTCGGCGGGTTGGCCAGGCTGTCTGCGGGATGCGCCATTGGGTGCCACATATGGCGCGCATTGTTTTCCTTGAGGAAGTTCGAGTCTTTCACAGAGCCTTCTCCATCGCGCCATCTGCAGACTTGCTGCGTTGACTTTCGCAATATCACACCACAAGCTCCCATCTTGGGCAGCGCCGGTGTTTCAGGCAAAGACCCGGCGTCGTCCGCTTCCCGCGCCTTTGACATTTTACCACAGTTTTACTGCGTAATCGCATGACGACAGCCTGAATACGAGACCGGGGACCAACCTTCAATGGCGTCACACAAGACAATCCTGATTGTCGGAACGTTCGACACCAAGGACGATGAACTGTCCTTTCTGGCGGAGAAGATCGTCGGGCAGGGAGGCGCCGTGTTGACGATGGATGTCAGCGTTCTCGGCGAACCGAAGCAGAAGGTCGACATCTCGAAGCACGATGTGGCCGAGGCGGTTGGGTCGAGCATCGTGGCGGCGATTGCAGCGGGCGACGAGAATGCGGCGATGCAGATCATGGCCGCCGGCGCGGCTACAATTGCGGCGAGGCTGCACGCACAGGGCCGAATCGACGGCGCAATTGCGCTCGGCGGCTCGATGGGAACCGATCTTGCCCTCGACGTGTGCGGTGCGCTGCCCCTCGGTGTGCCCAAATATGTGGTCTCCACCGTCAGCTTTTCTCCGATGATTCCACCCGACCGGCTTGCAGCCGACATCCAGATGATCCTGTGGGCGGGGGGGCTCTACGGGCTGAACTCGATCTGCAAGGCCTCGCTCGCCCAGGCTGCTGGCGCGGTGCTTGGCGCGGCGCGCGCCGCCGAACCGCTGCGCCCCGGTCGGCCGATGATCGGCATGACCAGCTTCGGCAAAACCGTGCTGCGCTACATGGTGCGGGTGAAACCGGCGCTGGAGGAGCGAGGTTTCGACGTGGCGGTGTTCCATGCGACCGGCATGGGCGGGCGAGCCTTCGAGGTGCTGGCGCGCGACGGCGCATTCTGCGCCGCCATGGATCTCGCACCGCAAGAAGTCGGCAATCACCTGTTCGGTTCGGCGATTTCGGCAGGCGCGGACCGCATGACAAATGCAGGCGCCCGCGGCGTTCCGCAGATCGTCTCGATCGGTTGCTACGACCTAGTCGATCTCGTTGGCTGGCAGCCGCTCCCCGAGCGGTTTTCGACCCGCGGCGCCCATGCGCACAACCGCCTGCTCACCTCCGTGCTGCTGAACGGCGAGGAGCGCGAAATGATGGCCGAGACATTATGCGCGAAACTCGCAACTGCTACAGGTCCGGTCGCCTTCGTGCTGCCGACACGGGGAGGCAATGAATGGGACCGTCCCGGTGGTCCGCTCTGCGACCCGCAAGGGCTCGAAAGGTTCTGCGAAGCGGTGCGCGCCAACTGCCCGGCCAATGTGCGTCTCCTGGAGATCGATGCGCATATCAATGATGCCGCCTTCAGCGATGCAGTTCTTGGCATTTTCGACGGCTGGCGCGACAGCGGGGCGATTGGCGCGTGACGCCAGGACGGCTTGTCATTGCCGATCGGGGCGCGAGCGTCTGCTACGCCTTCCAGCCGGGCTGGTCCGGGTCGGGCAGGGGGATCGCATCCATCAGCTCGCGCGTGTAGGCGGCCTGCGGATTGCCAAACACGTCTTCCACAGTGGCGTGCTCGACAATCCTTCCCGACCTTAGCACGAGGACATGGGTGCACAGACGGCGGATCACCGACAGGTCGTGGCTGATGAAGGCGAGTGTGAGCTTGAGTTCGCGCACCAGGCGTTCGAGCAGGTTAAGTACCTGCGCCTGCGAAGAAACGTCGAGCCCGGACACGATCTCGTCGGCGAGGATGAATTGCGGCCGCATGGCGATCGCCCGGGCAATGCCGACGCGCTGGCGTTGTCCGCCGGAAAGCTCGTGCGGGTAGCGCGTAAGGAAGCTGCGCGACAGACCGACGAGGTCCAGCGCCTCGGCAGCCCGCGCCCTTGCATCGTTCTGGCCGTTGATCACGAGCGGCGTCGCGACGATCCGCTCCACCCGGTGGCGCGGATTGAGAGAGGACATCGGATCCTGGAAGATCATCTGCGCCTTGCGCCGGAACGGCTTCAGCGCCGCCTCGTCGAAATGCGCGATATCCTGCCCGTCGAAGGTGATCTGTCCGGAAGACGGTTCGATCAGCCGCAGCATCGCGCGCGCCAGCGTCGACTTGCCGGAACCGGACTGGCCGACGACGCCCAGCACCGAACCGGCGGGAATGTCGAACGTGAGGTCGTGCAGTATGGCAAGCAGCGGCGCGCGCCCGAACAGCGGTTTGCGCGTCATATCAGGCAGGTTGACGCAAAGGTTGCTAACGCGGATCAGCGGCGTTTCACCGGCCATGGCGCCACTCCTGGTCCGCTGCCGTAATCTCGGCATTAGCGCTTGCAATCACCGACTCGTGGACCGGGAGCAGCGAGGCGAACGGGTCGGTGTATTTCGGCGTCGCCGCCAGCAAGGCCTTTGAGTACGGGTGCTGCGGCGCTTCGAAGAATGCCGCAACTGCGGTATCCTCCACCACCTTGCCGGCGTAGAGCACCGTCAGCTTCTGGCAGACCTTCGAAACGACGCCGAGGTCGTGGGTGACGAACAACATCGCCGTGTCGTGGCGCGCCTGCATTTCTCGGATGAGCTTGAGGATCTGCTTTTGCACCGTCACGTCCAGCGCAGTGGTCGGTTCGTCGGCGATCACCAGCTTCGGATTGGCGGCGAAGGCGGAAGCAATCAGCACCCGCTGGCGCATGCCGCCGGAAAGTTCGTGCGGATAGCTCGCCATCACCCGCTCCGGCGCGTCGATATGCACCTCGTCGAGGAGTTCCAGCGCACGCGTCTTCGCCGCCGCCTTCGACCAGCCTAGGATATCGACGAGGCGGTTGGTGATCTGTGGGCCGATGCGCCGCGACGGGTTGAGCGCTGTCAGCGGATCCTGCGGGATCAGCGCCGCCGTCGCGCCTATGACACGTCGCCGTTCGCTCGCCGGCATCGCCAGGATGTCGTGTCCGTCGAGACGGATTATTCCTTCGACGATGCGCACCGCCGCCGGCAGGATGCCGAGCACCGCCTTGCCGATCATGCTCTTGCCGGCGCCGCTTTCCCCGACGAGGCCTCGCACCTCGCCCCGATCGACGGTCAGGCGGACGGAGCGCAGCAAGCGCTGGGAACTGCCGTGAAGCACGGCGCTAAGCGTGTCGATTTCGAGAAACGCGCTCATCGCAACACCGGATCGAAACGGTCCTTCAGCCCTTCGCCCAACTGGCTGAACGACAATACGGTGAGAAACAGCACGACAAGCGGAAACACCAGCACCCACCAGGCCTGGTGTATGGAGGTGCGTCCCTCGGCGATCATCCCGCCCCAGGTCGGCGCATCGGTGGAAATAGAGAGATTAACGAAGGAAAGGATCGCCTCGACGATGACCGCAATGCCCATTTCGAGCGTCAGCAGCGCGGCGATTGTAGGCAGCACATTCGGCCCGATCTCGCGCCAAAGGATGCTGGCGCGGCCTTGCCCGGCGATGGTGGCGCTTGCGACATAGTCCATCTTCGACTGGTTCATCGCTTCCGCCCGCACCACCCGGCAAAAGCGGGTCCAGTCGATCACGACGATCGCGACGATGATCGAGGTTAACCCGGTGCCGATGACGGCGATCAGCAGGATGGCGAAGAGCACCGGCGGAAACGCCATCCAGATGTCGACAAGGCGCGAGATTACAATATCGGTCCAGCCGCGCAGGTATCCGGCGAGCAGGCCGAGCAGGGAGCCGAGCAATGCCGTGGCGACGCCAGCCATCAGGGCGACTGTCAGAGCGATCCGCGCGCCGTGAATGATGCGCGAAAGCACATCGCGACCAAGGCTGTCGGTGCCGAGCAGGTAGGCGGGATCGGCGCCGGCGGCAAAGAAAGGCGGCAGCCGGCCAGCGAACAGATCCTGGGCAAGCGGATCGTGCGGCGCGATCCATGGCGCAAGCAGCGCCGCCAACGCGACGAGCGCAAGCCAACTGCCCGAAAGCCAGAGCCGAAGGCTTGCCCTGCGCTTTACCGCGCTGCGCCCGTCAGGCATGGCGCAGCCTCGGATTCAACAGGGCATAGGTCATGTCGACCACGAGGTTGACCACGGTGAACAGTAGCGCGAACACCAGCACGATCCCCTGGATCAGCGGCAGGTCGCGGTTGATCACCGCATCGATCGCCATGTTGCCGAGGCCTTCATAGGAAAACAGGCGCTCGATGATCACCGTGCCGCCGATCAGGAAGGTGAATTGCACGCCGATCAGGGTCAGCGTCGGCAAGACCGCATTGGGCAGCGCCTCGGACACGATAACCTTGTTCTCGGCGTAGCCCTTGGTGCGCGCCAGAACAACATAGTCGAGATGCATCGTCTCCTTCAGCGATTGTTTCAGCAATTGCCCGATGATCGCCGCCAGCGGAATGGCGAGCGCCAGCGCCGGCATGAACATGTGCTGCAGCAAGTCCCACCACAGGTCGAAGCGCAGCCGCAAGATGCTTTCGAAGACGTAGAACTGCGTCACGAAGGGCAAATCGGCCGAAGGCGAGATGCGACCGGAGATATGGAAGACCGGTACAAGTATGCCGAACAGCAGTATCAACACCAGCGCCCAGAGGAAATCCGGGACCGACAGGCCGACGCCATTGGCGATGTCGATCGCCGCTTCCGTGCGCGTGTTGCGAAGCCGCGTTCCCGTCAGCGCCGCCGCGCCGCCGATCATGACAGCAAGCACCAGCGCGAAGATCGCCAGTTCGAGCGTCGCCGGCAGTCGTCCGAGCACCAGCGGCATGACCGGTTGACGCAGCGAGATCGACGCACCGAAATCGCCGTGCAGCACACCGGCAAACCAGATGGCGAACTGCTCGGGGATCGACCTGTCGAGACCATAATGGGCAGATAGCCGGGCAATGTCTTCATCGGTCGCGCCCGGCGGCAGCATCATCGCGATCGGATTGCCCGGCACGACGCGAATGACGAAAAACACGATCACCGCCGCGCCGAACAAGGTCACGACGGTCGTCGCCAGTCTCGTCAAAAGGGCGCGCAGGAGGATCAAGCAGGCGTTCCGGTCGAAAGAGGGGCCAGCCGCAAAAGGTGGCCCGTCGCAAAAAGGGGCGGCCGGCTGCCCGGTCGCCCCTTCGTCATGGCAGCTTAGAGCGTTGTTCGATCAAATTGAATCGTTTGGACGCCGGGATCGTGCGGTCTGGCAAGGAGCGGAAGGCGACGCGGTGCGAGCACCGCTAGCGTTTCGCGACGATGTCGAGGGCGCGCGAGACCAAGTCCAGACGATTGCAGTTTGCAAACTGAAACAGTGGTTTTATTGCCCCGGCTTGGCAGTCTTTTCCGCTTTGGCGGCGTCGAAATCCTCGCACGATACTCATATCGCGCTGCGGTATTCTCCTTGCCGAAACGGAATATCCCTGCCACCAAACTGCTCCAATTTGCTCGAACAACGCTCCAGCGCGCGTCACGCGCGCTTCATGAGGTGCGGCAGCAAGGCGCCGGAACGGTGCGGGGTCACCGCAACGCCCGACGCGTGAAGGATGGGCTGGACATATTGCAGCAGCGGGATGACCAGCGCGTTGTCCGCTATATACTTGTCGACGGCCTTCCAACCGGCAATGCGCTTGTCCTCGTCGGCCTCGCCCCACAACGGGCCGATCATGTCGATCAGGTCCTTGCCGTCCCACACCGAGTGCGGCGAGGGTCCGAACATGGCGAAGCCGGTCGAGGTGGTGGGATCGGCAACCGAATTGCCCCAGTTGTAGAAGGCGGCAGGGGACAGCGTGTCGGCCGCGCGCAACTCGTAGTGCTTTGCGATCTCGTAGACCTCGATCTCCGCCTCGATGCCGACCTTACGCCACAGGCCGACGATGGCCTGGATCATCTCGTAGTCCTTTGGCTTGAAGCCGCGCGTGGTCTGGATCTTGAATTTTACCGGATTGTCCGGCGAGAAGCCGGATTCGGCGAGCAGCTTCATCGCCATATCGGGATCGTAGGGAACCGCGATCGACGCATCGTAGGCGATGTAGTCAGGCGTCTCCAGCGTGTCGATCGGCACGCCGTAGCCGGAAAGCAGCCGGTCAATGATGAGCTTCTTGTCAATGGCGTGCGCCGCAGCCTTGCGCACGTTGGGATCGAGCATCGGGTCAACATCGTTGAGGAAGATCATGCCGATGTCGGAAATCGGGGAGGAGACGCCGCTTAGCCCGGCTTTGCCCTTCAGCCGGTCGAATTCCTCGTAGGGCATTTCCAGCGTCACATGGGAGTTGCCGGATTCGATCTCGGCGACGCGCGAGGCGGCGTCGGTGACGAACTTGATCGTCACGGTCTCGAAATCCGGCTTGCCGCCCCAGTAATTTGCGTTCGCCTTCAGGCGCACGAAGGCGTTGCGCTCGAATTTCTCCACCATGTACGGCCCGGTGCCGATCGGCGCGGCCTCGAAACCTTCGGCGCCGACCTTCTCGTAATAGGCCTTGGGCAGCACATAGCCGGTCAGGAAGTACATCCACTTGAAGATGGTCGGCTCGAAACGGGCGACATCGGCCGTCACCATGTTTCCTTCCGCCTTGATGTTGGCGAGGGTCGACCAGATGAACTGGATCGGGTTGCCGGTCTTCTCGTCGGCGGCGCGCGTCAGCGACCAGGCGACATCCTCGGCCGTGAACGGCGACCCGTCATGCCAGGTCACGCCCTCGCGCACCTTCATCATGACCTTGGTCTTGTCGTCGTTCCAGCCCCATTCGGTGAGCAGACCCGGCGCAGGCGACAGGTCCGGCTGCTGAAGGATGAACTGGTCGAAGACCGACTGGTAGATGCCCTGGATTGTCGGGTTCACTGCCGAGGGACCGACCGTCGGATCCCATGAAGGCAGGTTGACGTTGTAGGCGATGACGAGTTCGTTGATCGCCTGCGCCGCCGCCCGGCCGGCGAGCATGCCCATCGCGAGGATCGCGGTGGAGCCTTTTAGAATGGTGCGTCGTGTTGCCATGCTCATGAATTCCTCCCGTTGTTCGGTGGTATGCTACCCGGCCAGTTGGCGGCCGAGCAAATAGCCTGATCCGGCGCCGAGACCCGCGCCGGGCCAGACCGCCGCGCCGGTCAGGTGAAGACCGGTGAGCGGCGTCGAACCCGAGGCGCGGCCAAAGGCCGGCCGGAACATGAAGTGCTGTGAAAGATGATGGCTGCCGCAGATCTGGTCGCCGCCGACGAGGTTCGGATTGTCGGCCTCAAGGTCGAGCGGCGAAACCACGGCGCGTGCGATGATCCGGTCGCGCAGCCCTGGCGCATGGCGCTCGATCAGCGCAATCGCCCGGTCGGCGAAGCGTTCCTTGACGGCGGCCCAGTCCCTCTCCGTGATCTCGCCCGCGGCGTCGCCCCGGATTTCTGCCGGCGCCATGCGCACCTGTACCCAAAGCACATGCTTGCCGTCAGGCGCGCGCGTCGGGTCAATCGCTGTCGGCTGACCGACCACGATCACCGGTTCATCGGGCAGCAGGCCAGCCACGGCCTGCGCGTAAGCGCGCGCCATCTGGTCAAGTGAGGGCGCAATGTGGACATAGGCGAATTTCTTCAGATCGGCGCTGGCGGTCCAGTCCGGCAGGGCGTTCAGCGCAAGATGGATCATCATCGTGCCGGGCGCATGGGCAAAACCGCGCATGGCGCGATCGAACCCGGCATCGCCCGAATTTCCGTCGAGCAGGCCGTCGACCAGATTGCCCGGCGCGGAGTTGGCGATCACACACTTTCGGGCCCCGATGCGCCGGCCGTTCTCCAGTTCAACGCCGGTCGCCTTGCCGCCTTCGCGCAGCACGCGGCGAACGCGGGCGTTGCAATGGATTTGCCCGCCGCCGGCCTCGATCATCGCACACATCGCCCGCACCACGGTGTCTGCGCCGCCCTTGCCGATCACCATGCCGAAGCTCTGGTTGGCCATCGCCTCCAGCCAGGGGAATACAGCGCCGCCCGCGACGTCGGGCGCGAAATCGAGGTGCATGCCCCACGCGCCTAGCGTTGCGCGAACGTGTTCGCTTTCGAAGTTCTCTGACAGCCAGGCGCGTGGCGAAGACACCAGCAACCGCGCCAGCGCCGCTGTGCGGGACATGCCCCGGCGCATCAGAATCCGGATCTCGAAGCGCAGCAATACATGCATTTTCAAGGAATTGCGGAGCAAGGAGAAGACGTGCTCCGCCTCGCCCGGGAACTCCGCCAGCAGGCTGCGCCAGGTTTTCGCGTCGGCGGGCGACAACGCCTCCAGCCGGGCGACCGTGTCCCCGACATCCGTGCTGACGCCGAACCATTTGCCGTCCTCAAACACGCTTGCGAAGCAATGCGTCGCCGGCGCATAGGCCAGTCCGTATTGCTGCAATCTCTCGCCATAGGTCTTGCAGAAGGCAGACCCGGCGAAAAGGTTGAGGTTCATCGCCGCCCAGTCGTGGCGAAACCCGGGCGCTGTCAGTTCCAGCGTCTTGATAGCGCCGCCCGCAACGGCGGCTTGCTCGAAGACGCCGACGCGCCAGCCCTTGGCGACCAGATGCGCGGCGCAGGCGAGGCTGTTGTGGCCCGCCCCGATCAACACGGCATCGTAGTCGTCCTGCACCTATCGTTCTCCTTCGCCTCTTGAGATAATTGCAAATACATGTAATTCTGTCCAGACTAAACTTTGATCATGGCCGCGGCGGCGTTTGGGAATCCGACGCGCCGGGCCGGCAACGGAGGAGATCCCCATGAACGCCGCACAAACGCTTGGAAATCTTGGACAGCTCCTGCTCAGCGGAAGCGTGGAGGTGGTCGATCTTTCAGGCCCGCTCGGGCCCGACACGCCACTGCTCCAGCTGCCGCCGGACTTTGCGAAGGATACGCCGAAGATCGAGGTGCACAAGATTTCGGAGTATGATTCAGACGGTCCGTTCTGGGCGTGGAACTGGCTCAAGATCGGCGAGCACTCGGGCACCCATTTCGATGCGCCGCATCACTGGATCACCGGCCGCGATTTTCCCGATGGTTACACCGACACGATCCCGCCGCAGATGTTCGTCGCGCCGGTCAATGTGATTGACTGTTCGGCTGAAGTTGCCGCAAATCCCGATTTCCTGCTCGATGCTGCCGGGGTGCGCGCATGGGAAGCCAGGCATGGCGCTATCGCTGCTGGCGAATGGGTGCTGATGCGTTCCGACTGGGACAAGCGTGTGCATGACGAGGCGCTTTATCTCAACGCTGACGAAACCGGCCCGCATTCGCCCGGCCCGACGGTCGACTGCATCGAGTACATCCTGTCGAAGGGCGCCATCGGATGGGGCACGCAGTGCATCGGCACCGACGCCGGCCAGGCCGGAGGCATGAACCCGCCGTTCCCGGCACACAACCTCTTGCACAAGGCAAACCGCTACGGCCTCGCCTCGCTTGCCAACCTGTCGAAACTGCCGCCAAAGGGCGCGATCCTGATCGCCGCGCCGCTGAAGCTGGTGAAGGGAACAGGCAGCCCGATCCGCGCCATGGCGCTGGTCGCGCGCGACTGACCGGCGGTGATCCGAAGCGGGGAGCCGGCGCATGGCCGGGTATGACCACAT
The DNA here is from genome assembly GCA_937873685.1 of uncultured Paracoccaceae bacterium. Classification (GTDB taxonomy): domain Bacteria; phylum Pseudomonadota; class Alphaproteobacteria; order Rhizobiales; family Rhizobiaceae; genus CALMYO01. The sequence goes on along the minus strand of CALMYO010000090.1, from coordinate 466 downwards.
CATCGTCGGCAGCGGCGTCAATGCGCTTGTCGCAGCGGCAATGCTGTCGGGGAAGGGCAAGCGTGTGCTGGTGCTTGAGCGCAACGACCGGCTCGGCGGCTGCATGCTGACCGAAGAGGCGACCGTGCCCGGATTTCACCATGACGTGATGGCCGCGACCTTCGTGCTGTTCCTGACCTCGCCGGCTTACGCGGCGCTTGGCGCCGATCTTGCCCGCCACGGTTTCGAACTCTGCCACGCCAAGCTGCCGACCGCGGTTCTGCGGCCGGACGGATCGGCGCTGTCGCTTTCGATGGACCGGACCGACAACATCTCCCGTTTCAACGCGCTTGCCCCGGGCGATGGAGACCGCCACAGTGCGGATGTCGGCGCGGTGGAGGCCGACGCGCCGTTCCTGTTTGCAATGCTCGGCGGGGAACTCTGGAGCTGGGGAACCGCGCGGCTGCTTGCCCGGCAGGCTTGGACG
>CALMYO010000089.1 GCA_937873685.1 uncultured Paracoccaceae bacterium | reverse complement strand
GTCGCGCCAGAAGCGCCGTTCGCGGGCTATCGCCCATCTGAAGACGGCATCCGCGCCTTGCGGCCGCTCGCCCTGAACGAAGGCGAAAGCCAGCATGGACACCAGCAGCGCGTTGCGGAAATCGTCGTCTTCCAGCGTTTTCGAAATGCCCGGATCGATCGGCGGGGCCGCGAGCCTCATCGCGTTGGCAAGCGCCTCGACGCAGGAGGCGAAGTAGGTCTCGCGGCCCTGCGGTTCGACAATCAACTGCTCCAGCGGGACATGGCGTAGCAAGGGCTCGCCGCCGAACGCGTCGAACAGGCCATCGGACCACGAGCCGGTTCCCCGCGCCAGCAGCACCAGCCGCAACCGGCAGTCATCATGCGCCCTGACCGCTTCGATCAGCTTGTTGAACACCTCGGTCTGTGTGTCGGCGTAATCGACAGCGACGAACAGCCGGTCGACGTTCGCAACCAACTCGCCGATCCTGCCCGGATCGTTGCCGACAGACTGGCGCGACAGTAAGCCGGTCGTCCAGTCGCCTCCCGCGCGGGCGCGGCGCAGCGCTTCCTGCATCAGCCGCGTCTTGCCCGTGCCGCCCTGGCCGGTGACGATGAGGACGCGCAGCCGCTGCCCCTCGTCCAGCCAGCGCTCGATGTCGTAAAGCTCGCCCTCGCGGCCGAACAGCGGCACGATCTCGTATTCGGATTGCAGCATCGCAGCGGGCGCGGCGATATCATCCCACTTGAGCGCCTTGTCCTGCAGCACCGACATTGCGCGGGCCTTGCGCCATGCTGCTTGCATCTCGCGCAGCACGCGCTCGATATCGGGTGCGGGTCGGCTCTCCAGCGCCAGCTTTTCGAGACGGTCCTCGATCTGGCGAAGGAAGGTCAGGCTGACAGCCCGGACCGTGTTTTCGTCAGCCCGCATCACGGCAAGGAACACGCCAACCGCGCGCTCCGCCGCCTGACGTTGCACCATGTTGTCAAAGCTGATGGCGCGACTCAACGCCATCGCAGAATCGATGTAGTGCTCTGGATCGGCGCTGGCGACCGCGCGGGCATGTCGCAGCCGGTCGGACGAAAGAATTTGCAGCGCCGCTTGCGCTTGCGTCAGTCCTTTTTCCCACTCGGATTCGTCGAAGCCCTTTGCGGCGGTCTTGAGCTTTTCTTCGAAGCGTTTCGTCAGCGCGTCCAGTTGCGCCTTGGTGCTGCCATCAAGCAGAAGGTCATGCCCGGTATCCCACACCGCACTGACCATCGTGCCAACCGCTTGCGCGGAGGCCAAGCTTCCTGATGGGTCGATAAGCAGCAGCACGCCGCATTTGCCGAAATGCGAGGCTGCGGTCGCGAGCTTCATCAACGCCCCTCCAAATGCATTGCGCCTGCATCCCGCTCAATATCGGTGCAACTTGCGCAACATGCAAGGATTTGGCGAGGTCTTTCGCGGTCTCACTCCCCCCACGGCACCCAGATGTTCTTCACCTGCGTCGCATGGCGCAGGAATTCGCGGCCGGCGCCTTGTTCTTCGCTGTACCAGTCGCGTGCAAGGCCGTCGCTCACCCAAGTGCGCTTCAGGTTGGAGACCGACGCCTTCTCCACCATCGCCGAGCCCTGCTTCGGCCCGAAGTACCACATGGCGTCGACATCCATGTGTTCGGCCAGCGTCCTTGCCAGCGTGTCGCGGTCGCCGGTGACGATGTTGACCACGCCGCCCGGTACGTCGGAGGTGTCGAGCACCTGGTAGAAATCGGTTGCGCTGAGCGGCGCGACGGGGGAGGGAATCGCGACGACGCGATTTCCAAGGGCGATTGCGGGAGCGACCAGCGAAACGAAGCCGAGCAGCGGCATGGCGTCGCCGCAGGCGATGCCGATCACGCCGAGCGGTTCGTTCATGGCGAGCGCAATGCCGCGGATCGGCACGGCATGCGCCGCGCCGTCATGCTTGTCAGCCCATGCGCCCCAGGTGAACAGCCGGTCGACCGACGCCTCGACCTCGGCGTGTGCGTCCTTCGCCGACGCCCCGGTCTGGGCGGTCAGGCGGGCGGCGAACTCGCCAGCGCGGGCGTCAAGGTTCTCGGCGATGAAGTACAGCACCTGCGCACGGCCGTGGCCGCTCATCGACGCCCAGCCGGAAGCGGCGTGCGCCGCCTCCACAGCGTTGCGGATGTCCTTGCGGTTGCCCTCGCCGACATGGCCGACCAGCGCGCCTTTCGGGTTCGTGACCGGCCGCGAGTAGCCGGAATCGGGTCGCGCCTGCTTGCCGCCAACATACATCTTCGCCGTGCGGTCGATGCCGTGCGGTTCGGCCGGCAGGGCTTCGGCCAACGGGGCAGGGCGGTCCTTCTGGGGTTTCAGCGTCTTCAGGAACGACGGCTTCAGGTATTCATGCAGCCCCTCGCGGCCACCCTCGCGCCCGTAGCCGCTCTCGCGATAGCCGCCAAATCCGGCGGCCGCGTCGAACAGGTTGGTGGAATTGACCCACACCACGCCGCATTTCAGCTTCGGCGCGATGTCGAGCGCAAGGTTGACGTTCTCGGTCCACACACTCGCCGCAAGGCCGTAGCGGCTGTTGTTGGCGAGCGCGACCGCCTCGGCCGGCGTGCGGAAGGTCATCGATACCAGAACCGGACCGAAAATCTCCTCCTGCGCAACCGTGCAGGCAGGTTCGACATTGGCGAGCAGGGTCGGCGGATAGAACGAGCCGGCGGCCGGCATTTGCCCTTGCGGCTGGATCAGGTCGGCGCCCTCGGCGACGCCCTTTGCCACCAGTTCGCGGATGCGGGCGAGTTGCACCGGTGCGACGATGGCGCCAATGTCGATCGACTTGTCGAGCGGATCGCCGACACGGAGCGTCTCCAAGCGGCGGCGCAGCTTCTCGGTCAGCCTCGCCGCGATGCCCTCCTGCGCCAGCAGGCGCGATCCGGCGCAGCAAACCTGGCCCTGGTTGAACCAGATCGCGTCGACCACGCCTTCCACCGCGCTGTCGAGATCGGCGTCGTCGAAGACGATGAACGGGGACTTGCCGCCAAGTTCCAGCGTCAGCTTCTTGCCCGATCCGGCGGTGCGCTCGCGGATAATGCGGCCGACCTCGGTCGAACCGGTGAACGCGACCTTGTCGATCCCGTCATGTTCAACGATCAGTGCGCCGGTCGCGCCATCACCGGTGACGATGTTGACGACGCCCTTCGGCAGCCCGGCTTCCAGCGTCAGTTCGGCAAACAGCAGCGCGGTGAGCGAGGTGAATTCCGCCGGCTTCAGCACCACAGTGTTGCCGCAGGCGAGCGCCGGGGCGATCTTCCAGGCCAGCATCAGCAGCGGGAAGTTCCACGGAATGACCTGACCGGCGACGCCAACCGCCTCATGGCCGGGAAACTCACTCTCTAGCAGCTGCGCCCAGCCGGCGTGATGGTAGAAATGGCGCGCCACCAGCGGCACGTCGATGTCGCGGCTCTCGCGGATCGGCTTGCCGTTGTCGAGCGTCTCCAGGACAGCGAGCAGGCGCGAATGCTTCTGCACCCGCCGGGCCAGCGCATAGAGATAGCGGGCGCGGCCCTTGCCGCCGAGCTTCGCCCAGCCGGGCTGAGCCTTGCGCGCGGCGTCGACGGCGGCGTCGACATCGGGCTTGACCCCCTGCGCGATCGTCGCGAGCGGCTTGCCGGTCGCCGGGTTTGTCGTCTCAAATCGCTCGCCTGCGGCGGGCGCGACAAAACGGCCGTTGATGAAATGGCCGAAGCTGCGGCCATGACGGTCCAGCCATGCGTTGGCCTCAGCCGCGCTTTCGGGCGCGGGGCCGTAGTCCATCGTCTCGAAGATTTCGGCGACCGACATGGTGAGCCTCAAGCCAGCGGGTTGCGATTGGCGGCGGAATAGCGGCCGGTGACATGGTGTTCGAGCTGTCGCTCAATGTCGCCGAGAAGCGACGAGGCGCCGAAGCGGAACAGGTCGGGCTCCAGCCACGGACGACCGAGTTCCTCCTTCATCAGCGCCAGATAATTGAGCGCATCCTTGGCCTTGGCGATGCCGCCGGCCGGCTTGTATCCGACGCGCACGCCGGTGCGCTCGCCATAATCGCGGATCGCCCGCACCATGACGAGGCTGACCGGCAGGGTGGCGTTGACACCTTCCTTTCCGGTCGAGGTCTTGATGAAATCGGCGCCGGCCATCATGCAGACCAGCGAGGCGCGCGCGACGTTGCGCAGTGTGCCGAGTTCGCCGGTCGCGAGGATCGCCTTTACATGCGCCGGCCCGCAGGCGGCGCGAAACGCCTTCATCTCGTCGTAGAGCGCCTGCCAGTTCCCTGTCAGCACGTGGCGGCGGGAGATGACGATGTCGATCTCGTCGGCGCCGGCCTCCACTGAGCGCTCGATCTCGCGGATGCGCAGGTCGAGCGGGGAAAGGCCGGCGGGAAACCCGGTGGAGACGGCGGCGACCGGGATGTGAGAGCCTTCCAGCGCGCGCCGCGCCGGTTCGATCATCTCGTGATAGACGCAGACCGCGCCAACCGTGATGCCGAGATCGGCGACGCCGAGCGCTTCGAGGATGTCGGCGCGCACAGGCCGTTTCGCCTTTTCGCACAGCCGGTGCACGCGGCCGGGCGTGTCGTCGCCGGAAAGCGTGGTCAGGTCCATGCAGGAGATCGCCTTCAGCAGCCAGGCCGCCTGGTAGTCCTTCTTCACCGAGCGCCGGTTTGGCAGGGAAGCGGTGCGCCGCTCGACAGCGGAGAGGTTGACGCGGGCGGCTTCCACCCAGTCGAGATCCAGCGCCATGCCGGGATTGCGCGAGGCGGCGTCGTGATGTTCAGGCGAGCCTGCGGCGTCCATCGCCACAGGGGCTGTCGCAGGCTGGCGCGCCAGCTGCACGATGCGGCCGGGGCCGCCGGTTGCGGTGTCTGTTGCGGTCATGGGTCGTTCCTCCGCGCCTCGCCCGCGTTTTTCAGGCGTTCCGGCGGTCTTGGTTCGAGTTTAGCTGGCCGGGCGCGGCGTTGGCGAGCGGTTTTTGACGTGAGGTGTCAGCTTTCCTCAAAGTCTCGCCGGGCGAAATCTCGGTGGCCTTCGATGATGCGGATGATGACGACCGAATCCGGCTCGTACCGAAAAAAGATGATGTGATTGCCCTCCGCCATACTGCGGATGGCGTCGCCCAGTTCGTTGCGCGGACGGCCGAGGTGAAACGGCTTGTCAGCAATGTCCCGACAGCGTTTGCGCAGGCGTCCCGTGAGTCTTCTCGCTAATTCAGTGCTGCCTGACTGTTCGAAGATGTAAAGGGCAATGTCGACGAGGTCATCCTTCGCGGCATCGAGGTAGCGCAGACGTCGCACCGGTCAGTTACCCGACGATCGCGATGCCAGCGCAAGCGCGCTTTCTATCGCTACGCCCATGTCATCATCGCTGTTATCGCCGCCGCGCTTAATTGCAGCATTCATGTCCGCTTTCAGAGCAACAAGCGACGCCTCGCGTTCCTCCACCAATCTCAATCCTTCACGGATCACTTCGCTCGACGACGCATAGCGCCCGCTCTGCACCGCCATTTGAACGAAGTCTTCCCAGCGCTTGCCAATTGATACGTTCATGATGGCGTTCCCGGTTTTGATGATGTCATTATATGCGCAATTTTTGTTATCGGTCAATTGCAGCCTGGCGAGGGCGCATCTTCCCCGTCCTTGACCTTTGCGCACGCGAAAAAAGAACGGATCATGCCCGCTCACGACGAAGAAGCCGAAAGCCGATATTGTACGCAACATTGCCAGACCGCAAAGTGCGCTTGGCCAAAGAGGAATCGATGATACGTTCCTTTCGCGACCAGCGCACACGGTCGATCAATGATGGTACAGTCCGGAAAGGATTTCCGGTCGATCTCGTCAGGCGCGCTCAGTTGCTACTCGCGGTGATCGATGCGGCGCGCGAGTTGTCCGACCTTGCTTCTCCGCCGGGTAACCGTTTGGAGAAGTTGCACGGGGACCGTACCGGGCAGTATTCTGTTCGCATAAACCGGCAATGGCGAATATGTTTCGAGTGGACGGACGAGGGGCCGCACAATGTCGAGATCATCGACTATCACTGACCGGAGGGAAGTGTCATGACAATCGGAAACCGGCCGGCGATTCACCCAGGCGAGGTGCTGGGGCAGCTTTATCTGGCTCCGCTTGACATGAGCGCGGACGATCTTGCTGCCCGGCTGCTGCTGCCTGTCGCTGCTGTCGAATCTATCCTTAGGGAGGAAATTTCGATTGACGCAGAGACGGCGTTGAGGCTGTCGCGATTTTTCTCGACCACCCCGGAGTTCTGGATCAACCTGCAGACCGATTTCGATCTCAAGAAGGCCCGCACAGGCATCGAGAGCGACCTGGCCAGCATCGCGCCGCTGCATGCGGCTTGATTGAACCGCCTTTCCGAGACTTTCTCGGAGGATGCCTCCGTCCCCCGCCCTTGACCTTTGCGCCCGCGCGGCGCTTTAAGCGCGGCAACGAAAGCGCCTGTTTGCGCGCCCCAGAACCCATGCCCGGAACCGGACCCATGCTCGATAAGACCTACGACGCCGCAGGAATCGAACCGAAGATCGCCGCACGTTGGGAAGAAGCGAACGCGTTTGGCGCCGGCGCGGGCGCCGACGAGGGCGCCGATCCCTATTGCATCGTCATCCCGCCGCCGAACGTCACCGGTTCGCTGCACATGGGCCACGCGCTCAACAACACACTTCAGGACATATTGATCCGCTTCGAGCGCATGCGCGGCCGCAACGTTCTGTGGCAGCCGGGCATGGACCATGCGGGCATCGCAACGCAGATGGTGGTGGAGCGCCAGTTGCGCGACCGCAAGGAGCCGTCGCGTCGCGAAATGGGCCGAGAGGCTTTCGTGGAGCGCGTCTGGCAGTGGAAGGATGAATCCGGCGGCATGATCGTCAACCAGTTGAAGCGCCTCGGCGCCTCCTGCGACTGGTCGCGCGAGCGCTTCACCATGGACGAGGGCCTGTCGGAAGCGGTGATCGAGGTGTTCGTGCGGCTCTTCAAGGAAGGGCTGATCTACAAGGACAAGCGCCTCGTGAACTGGGATCCGAAATTGCTCACCGCGATATCGGATCTCGAGGTGGAGCAGGTGGAGGTGAAGGGCAACCTCTGGCACTTCCGCTATCCGCTCGCCGACGGGCTGACCTACGAGCATCCCTACAAGCTGGATGACGAGGGCAATCGCGTCGCCTGGAAGCCGTCCGACGGCGAACCGGCCGGTTACGAGACGCGAGACTATCTCGTCGTCGCCACGACGCGGCCGGAAACCATGCTCGGCGATAGCGGCGTTGCCGTGCATCCAGACGACCCGCGTTACAAGACGCTTGTCGGAAAGCACGTGATCCTGCCGCTGGTCGGCCGGCGCATGCCGGTTGTCGCCGACGAATATCCCGATCCGGAAGCGGGCACCGGCGCGGTGAAGATGACGCCGGCGCACGATTTCAACGATTTCGACGTCGGCAAGCGTCATCACCTGCGCCAGATCAACGTGTTGACGGTCGATGCGCATGTGACGCTGAAGGACAACGACGATTTCCTCGCCGACCTGCCATCAGGCGGCAAGCTGGAGGAGTTGCTGGAAGAGGTCGACGGTCTCGACCGGTTTGCGGCGCGCAAGCTCATCGTGGAAAAGATGGAGGAGATCAGCTGTCTCGATGGCGTGGAGCCGCACACCCACATGGTGCCGCATGGCGATCGCGGCGGCGTGCCGATCGAGCCCTACCTGACCGACCAGTGGTATGTCGACGCCGCGACGCTGGCCAAGCCGGCGATCGCAAGCGTGCGCGAAGGACGCACCAGCTTCGTCCCGAAGAGCTGGGAAAACACCTACTTCAACTGGATGGAAAACATCCAGCCCTGGTGCGTTTCGCGCCAGCTGTGGTGGGGCCATCAGATCCCGGCGTGGTACGGGCCGGACGGCCATGTCTTCGTGGAAAAGGATGAGGAAACCGCGCTCGAGGCGGCGATCCAGCATTATCTCTCCCACGAAGGCCCTTGGAAGGCCTGGGTCGAGGACAAGATCGAGAACTACCGCATCCAGGACATCCTGGAGCGCGACGAAGATGTGCTCGACACGTGGTTTTCGTCGGCGCTCTGGCCGTTTTCCACGCTCGGCTGGCCACAGAAGACGCCGCAACTGGAGATCTACTACCAGACGGATGTGCTGGTGACCGGCTTCGACATCATCTTCTTCTGGGTCGCCCGGATGATGATGATGGGGCTGCACTTCATGAAGGACGAGGACGGCAAGCCGCTGGAGCCGTTCCACACGGTGTATGTGCACGCGCTGGTGCGGGACAAGCACGGCGCCAAGATGTCGAAGTCGAAGGGCAACGTCATCGACCCGCTTGAACTGATCGACCAGTATGGCGCCGATGCGCTGCGTTTCACGCTCGCCATCCTCGCCGCGCAGGGACGCGACGTGAAGCTCGATCCCAAGCGCATCGAGGGCTACCGCAACTTCGGTACCAAGCTCTGGAACGCCACCCGTTTTGCCGAGATGAACGGCATGCAGCCACATCCCGGTTTCATCGCCGGAGCCGCGCATCTGACCGTCAACCGGTGGATCCTCACCGAGTTGACGCGGGTTTCGCACGAGATCACCGCCGCGCTGGAAGCCTACCGGTTCAACGATGCGGCGGGCGCGGCCTACCGCTTTGTCTGGAACAAGCTGTGCGACTGGTACCTGGAACTGCTGAAGCCCGTCTTCGCAGGCGAGGATGAAAAGGCGCGCGAGGAAGCGCAGGCGGCGATGGCCTACGTGCTCGACGAGAGCTTCAAGCTGCTGCACCCGTTCATGCCGTTCATGACCGAGGAACTGTGGGCGCATACTGCAGGCGAGGGCAGGGAGCGGCCGTCGCTATTGTGCCATGCCGCCTGGCCGCATCCGGTGTTCGAGGATGACGCCGCGGCTGCCGAGATCAACTGGCTGATCGACCTCGTCTCCGGCATTCGCTCGGTACGTTCGGAAATGAATGTCCCGCCGTCTGCACAAGCGCCGCTCGTTGCAGTTGGCGCGAGCGAGGAGACGCGCACGCGACTCGCCCGTCACGAAGCGGCGATCCAGCGCCTGGCGCGCGTCACCACGATCACACTTGCGGAAGCAGCGCCTGGCCAGTCGGCGCAGGTGATCGTCGGCGAGGCGGCGTTCTGCTTGCCGCTCGGCGATCTGGTCGACATCGCCGCGGAGACGGCGCGCCTGAACAAGGCGCTTCAGAAGGCAGTTGACGAGCGCGCAAAGGTTGAGGCCAAGCTGTCAAACGAGCGCTTTGTCGCCAACGCCAAACCCGAGATTGTCGAAGCGGAACGGGATAAGAGCGCGGAACTCGCGACCGAGATTGCACAGATCGGGGCAGCGCTGGCGCGAATCGCGTCTTAGGGGCCCAAGTGGATCGGGAATCACCGATCCAGCGACCGGATCCGCAGTCCGAACCGCCAGCCATGGGGCCAAACGCACTAATTCGCGGCATTTCCCAAAAATTTGCCGCGTCAAACCTGACCAATGTTGCATTTCAGCATCATATGGCAATCTGCTTGAAACCGGCGCACCAACCATCTGAAAATAATGATATATCTTCCTCGCTCTTGCTTCGCCCCCGGATATTTTGCCGCTTGCCGTGATGCGTGCGCGGCCGCAGCACGAAACGTGGCGCAATTCGGGCAAAATTGCGCTTGCAACGCGAATAGCCTTTCAGCAAGAAAGAATCCGTCTGTTTTCCGGAGGGGCATCATGGTTCTCAAGACCGTTTCGCGTTCGTTGATGATGGCGGCCAGCGTCGTGTGTGCGACCAGTCCTGTTTTCGCTGGCGGATTCGTTCGTGGCACGGCCGACACCGACCTCCTCTACGAAGAGGGCAACTTCAACATGCGGGCCGGAGTGTCCATCGTTGCGCCTCAACGCAACTATGAGACCATCAATGGCGCGGCGGCGACGGATGGCAAGTTCACGGACACCTACGCGGTTCCTTCGGCTGCCTACAAAATCAACCTGACGGACGACGCGCGTTGCGCCGGCAGCTACACCATCACCAATGGCGGTGCCGCCAGCAACGGCATGCAGGCGATCATCGCCGGTCTGGCCGACGGCACCGGCACCTCGGACCGGCACTTCAAGACCAATGAATTCGGCATGACCTGCGGCTACAAGTTCGACGGCGTCGGGCCGGGCCGGTTGTGGCTGCTCGGCGGCGTCTTCGGCGAGGATTTCTCCTACTCTGAAACAGTGCGCATGCTGGATGGCGCCACCCTTGCAGCCGTCGGACACCCGCTCGCAGCCTTTGGCGGCGCTGCCCCGATGGCGAATTCGGGAACCTTGGCTTTCGACGGCGGTTACCAGATGGGCTATCGCCTCGGCATCGCCTATGAGGTGCCGGAAATCGCTCTTCGTGCCCAACTGGTGTACCGCTCGCAAGTCAATCACACTGCCAATGGCACCTTCCGTTTCTTCGACACGACAACCGGCGCCACGCTGTTCGGCGGCGCGGCCGTGTTGCCGACCCGCGGCTGGGGTTCGCTGCCGCAATCGGTCGAGTTGAAGCTGCAGTCCGGCGTCGCCGAGGGCACGCTCGCTTTCCTTAACGTCAAGTGGACCGACTGGTCGGTCCTGCAGCGCCTCAACTACACGATCGACGCGCGTGCGCTTGGCGGCGCGGTGGTGCCGACCGGACTTGAGTATTTCTGGAAGGACGGTTGGACCGTCACTGCCGGCATGGGGCGCCAGTTGACCGACAACATCGCAGGATCGGTCAGCCTGACCT
>CALMYO010000088.1 GCA_937873685.1 uncultured Paracoccaceae bacterium | reverse complement strand
TTTGAAATTGGCCATGGCGAATAATAGCAAAATCACGCCAAATCCGACAGGCTGCTAGAACGAGATGCCGAGCTTCACGCTGGCCTGATGCCGTGAGGTGTACCTGCCGAACACGCTTTCCCACGAAAGCTTCGCCTCCACGCCGCCTTCCTTCAGGACATCGACGCCAGCGCCGATAGTCGCGGCCACACGGTCGCGATCGAAGCCTTGGGTGATGCGCTCGCCGGCAAGCGCGCTGTCATCCATCGAAGCGGTGACCGTTGCGTCATTCAGCGCGAACCGGGCGCCGGCTTCCACCCATGGACGGAACACGACGCCGTTCTTCGCCACATGCTCCGTTCCCAAACGCACCGCCGGGTGGATGTCGAACAGGAACTGGTTCTGCCCATGAACCGTCATGTTGAGCGCGCCCGCGCCGGTTTCGCGGTAGCCGCCATCGTGGACCCATGTCATGTCGAAATCGACGCGTGGCGTCAGGTCAAGCCCGCCGATCTCGAACAGCCGCGCCGCCCTCAACCGCGCCGAGACTGCCGTCGATTCATGGCGGGAGGTCGCCGTCTCGACACCGCCCGTATGGGCGATCTCGCGCACCGCGTCGGCCCATCCATGCGACACCGACACGCTGGCCGAACCGAGCCATGGACCGTCGACATACTTCACCGCCAGACCGCCATGCACGCGGTAGCCGTCCGACGCGGTGCCCTCGCCGCGGAACCACGATCCCTCGAAACCGGCCGACACGCCGACGCGCCAGTTGGCGTCGAGTGCGAATTGCTGGCCGACGGCGAGCCCGGCGTAGCGTTCGTTGAAGCCGTTGCCGGAATGGCTGTACTGGCCACCGGTCGCCTTTGCCCAGACGCATGCGCCCTCGGCAATTGCGGCGTGGGTTCCCGTCGCCACGCCGCAACTCATCATGGCATCGAGATGCGCCGTGCCGGCATTGGTCTGGCTGAGCGCAGTGGAAAACTGCCTGCTGGCGTCGATCTTCGCCAGCGCCTTGCCGAGTTCCGCGCTGTCGACGATGTTGGCCGCATCGAGCAGCACCGAATAGAGCGCCTTTTCGCTGTCGGACGGATCGCCTCCCGCCATCCAGGGCGCGATCAGCTGGTTGGCGTGGTCGGCAAGTGTCTCCTCGTCCTGCGTTTCCCACAGCGCATTGTTGAAATCGACGCGGTAGTTCTGGATGCTCAGCGTCTTGTCGTCGGTCACGACATCGAAACCGGCGGCGGCGGCGCGGCCGACGACGGCGACGAACGCCTCGTCCGGTGCTTGCCACTGCACGTTTGTGTCGGAGGTTATCAGGTCCATCTTGCCGAAGCGGTTCGCGCCGAAGCTGGTGATCGCCGGGATGATCGCGCCGTCGAGCGCGCTGACGGAAGAGACGATGCTGCTGTTGCTGAACCCGGTCTTGAGATCGATCATCGGACGGTGGATGCCACCTTCGTTCAGCGCATAGTCTCCAATGAACAGGGAACCGTTCATCGCACCGTTGATCTGAATCCCGAGCCTTTCGGAGAAATTCTCGACGTCGCCGTTCACCACGCCGTCTGCGCCGATGGTCAAGGTGCCGGCGCCGGCCACGCCGATTGCCGCGCCGTTTGCGACCCCTGTCACCGTTCCGTCGATGTTGATCTCCGCCTGTCCGTGCGCCTCGGTCACGCTGATGCCATAGCTGTTGACGGTGCCGCCGAGCCCCTGCACCAGCGCCCCCTTGTTGACGTTGATGCGCGTCAGCACGGTTGCGGCGGGCTTGTCGCCCGCAAATCCGGCCGAATCGCCGTTCAGGGTCTGTATCGCCGCCGAATCCTTGCCATGCGACGTCACGGTTCCGTTGACATCCACCTGTATTGCCAGCCCGTTCCAGCGATTGGCAAAGGCGCTGATGCCGTTGGCATCGTCACCTGAAACGTCGATCATGCCGTTGGCAGTAACAGTGACCGCGCCCGATTCGGTTGACGTCAGGCCCGCCGTCCCGGTCTGCATGCCCTTGTTGGTGAAGACGATCAGCGTCGAACCGTTGGTGGACTGGGCCACGATGCCGTCGGAATGCGCGCCGGTCGTGGTGATCGAGCCGCGGCTGAACACTGTGACATTGCCGCCCCCGCCTTTCGTCTTCGACGAAGCATCCTCGTCGAACAGCACTGTCGGGTCGATATCGTTGTCGTTGACGACGAGGCCACCGCCGCCACCGACCGACTGGGCGAAGATGCCGACAGCGCCCGTCCCTGACGTCGAAATGTCGAGCGTCCCGGAGAGATCCTTGTCGGACACCGTCACGGCGCCGCCATTGCCATTCCCGCCACCGGCGGCATGCGTCGAGATGGGCGCGACAACGCTGATCACCTTGCCGGCGCCGCCGATGCCGCCGCCCCCGCCGACTGATTGTGCGATGACGCCGAAGGCATGGTTGCCGGTGGTTGCGACTCGTCCGGATTTGTTGACCGAGACCGCGCCGCCGTCACCGCCGCCACCGCCTTCGCCGCCGAAATGAAAGCTGATGCCGAGCGGCAGACCGTGGAAGCCGCCGGAGGACGACCCCCCCGCGCCGCCGCCGCCGCCGACCGATTGCGCCACGACGCCATGGCCAAGCGCGCCGGTGGTCGAGATCGGGGCCGATCCGGTGACCGAGACGCTGCTGCCCTTGCCCGCCGAGGCGCCCTTGCCGCCGAGTGAGAAGCCGATCAGTCCATTGCCGGCGGCGTTGCCGCCATCATGGCCTTCGCCGCCGCCGCCGCCGACCGAATGGGCAAACAGGCCGTATGCGCCTTGTCCCGCGGTGGAGATCGTGGCGTCGCGCGCCACGGTCACGGCTCCGCCATCGCCGCTCGAACCGGCATTGCCGCCAATGGCGACCTGCACGGAGGTTCCGGACACGAACGGGATCGACTTCGACCCGGCTTTCGCCGCACCGCCGCCGCCGCCACCGCCGCCGATCGATTGCGCCAGAAGGCCGTGGGCATGATCGCCAAGCGTCCTGATGCCGCCGGCGCGCGTTTCGCCGCCCGTCTCGTTGACGTTCACCGAGCCGCCGTGATTGCCGCTGCCGCCGGAACCGCCGACACTGATCGCCAGCCCGTAAGCCTTGAAGCCGTTGATGATCTCGGACGTGGACGCGCCGCCGCGTCCGCCGCCGCCGCCGACCGACTGGGCATAGACGCCGACGGAGCCTGTCCCCTTCGTCGTTATCTGCGACGAGCGGGCAAGTTCGACGGAGACCGTTCCACCGGCGCCGCCCTTGCCGCCGTGCCCGCCGACCGACACCGCGCCGGCGAGACCCTTCGTGACATCGTCCGGCTTCACCGGTTCGCCGCCGCTCGGGATCGGGGTCGCCAGCGATCCCGCCAGCGCATGACCGCCGCGACCGCCACCGCCGCCGATCGATTGCACGATCACGCCGTCGGATTCGTCGCCCGTTGTCGAAACGGTTGAGCCCGCCCCGGCAACGAAGCTCGCGGCGCCGCCCTTTGCGCCGGTTCCGCCTTGGCCGCCAACCGATACGGAAAACGCGATGTCGCGCTGCTTGAACGCGTTCGCGCCGGCCGAGACCGCGCCTGTCAGCGCCACGGCGCTGCCACCGACACCGCCGCCGCCGCCCTGCGACTGGACGATCACGCCAGAGGAATTGTTGCCGCCCGTGGCGATCGAACCGTTGTTGGTGAAGACCGCGTCGTTGCCGGAATCGCCGGTTCCGCCCTTGCCGCCCACTGCGACATTGAAGGCCATGCTCTTGCCGCCGCCGCCCCCGCCTGCCGTGGCGGTCAGCGAATAGCTGTGCACGTCGCCGCCGAAGCCGCCGCCGCCGGCGGTCGACTGGACCAGTACGCCGTCTGCATGGTCACCGAAAGTGGTAACCGAGCCGGTGTTCTCGACATTGACTTTGCCCGCGCCGCCGCCCTTGCCGCCGGTGCCGCCGACGCCGACCGAGGCCGAACCGCCCTGTTGCCCGAACGCTGCTGCAACCGTCACCACGTTGCCGCCATGACCGCCGCCGCCGCCGGTGGATTGCGCCACGATGCCGGTGGAGAGCGCCGAATGGGTGGTGATCGCGCCACCGCTCCAGGCAATCACGTCGTCGCCCTTGCCGCCGTCCCCGCCGGATCCGCCGACGCCGATCGCCGCTGCCGCGCCCTGTTCGCCGGCGCCTGCGGCAACGCTGATCGCGTTTCCGCCATGGCCACCGCCGCCGCCGGTCGACTGCAGCAGCAGGCCGGGGGCGTTGCGCCCGAAGGTCTCGATCGAAGCGGAATTGTCGAGTTGAACGCCGCCGCCATGGCCGCCCGAACCGCCCGATCCGCCGACCGCAACGGATATGCCGACGCCCGGCCCTTCGACCGGATTGATCCCGACGCCGACCGCGACCGCAAGTCCGCCACGACCGCCGCCGCCGCCGACCGATTGCGCCACCAGGCCGGCGGAGTTGTCTCCGGCGTATGTAACAGCGCCGGAAGCGTCGGTGGTCATCGAGCCGGTGCGGATCGACGAAGCGCTGTCGAGCGTCGCATCAAGCCCGACGCGCCCCTGCCGCCGCCCGCCCCGCCGGCCCGGGGCGGCCCCGCCGCCACCGCCACCGCATGGCCACCCTTGCCGCCGCCGCCGCCGACCGAATGCAGCAACACGCCATCGGCGCCGTCGCCGCTTGTCGTCACCGAACCGCCCTTGGCGTCGTAGCTGATGGCGCCGCCCTTGCCGCCGCCGCCGCCGCTGCCGCCGACGGAGAGGCTGACGAGCCCGCCGCCGGAATTGGCGCCGCCGCCGCGCCCGCCGCCGCCGCCAACGGAGTGGCCGTAGACGCCGGTCGCATTGCCACCAGTCGTGGTGACCGAGCCGGTATTGGCGAGCTTCACCTCGCCGCCCTTGCCGCCCTTGCCGCCGGATGCGCCGACCGCAACGAATGCCGCATTGCCGGAACCGCCATCGCCGCCATTGCCGCCGACGCTGGAGCCGAGCATGCCGACGGACGAGCCGCCCGAAGTCGAGATCGAGCCGGTGTTGGCGACGCTGACCTTGTGGCCGTTGTTGCCGCTGCCGCCGTGGCCCGAGCCGCCGAACCAGCCGCCGCCCGATCCCGAGCCGCCGCCGCCGCCAACGCTTTCTGCCTCGATGCCGTCGGAGATCTCGCCCTTGGTGACGATGGTTCCGTCGTTGTTGGCCCAGACCTCGCCGCCATTTCCGCCGACGCCGCCGTCATTGCCGGAGGATGCAAAGCTTGCGCCGCCCGCCGAGCCGCCCTCGCCGCCGGCCGATCTCACGCGAATGCCGTCGGAACCTTTCGCATCTGTGGTGATCGTTCCCGCTGAGACGTTGTTGACCGCAACCTTGCCGCCGTCACCGCCGCGCCCACCCGCGCCGCCATGACCGCCAGCGGCGCCCCCGCCGGCTTTGCCGCCGTGGCCGCCATTGCCCGCCAGCGACTCGACGAGAATTGCTGCTCTCCCGTCACCGGGGCCCGAAACGGAGATGTCGCCGGAATTGGTGAAGACCAGGTCGGCGCCGTTTCCGCCCGGATGGCCCGGGTGGCCCGAACGGAAGAAGCTTCCGTGCGATCCGTTTGCGCCATTCGGCGCTTGCGAAATGATCTTCACCGCCGGGCGCGCGCGGCCCGTTCCGAAAGAGTCGTGCACGCCGGTTGAGGTAAGCGTTGCCGAACTCGCCAGATCGACGGCCGGTTTGACGCCGAATTCCGGCGAGGCGAGACTGAGGCCCGCCAAACGGGGAATATGCCTCCGATGGCCAAAAAGACCCTCGATGATATCGTGCTTGATCTCGGCGTCGCTCTTGCCCTGGACAAGGATATCAATCGGTGAGCTTGAGAAAATGGAACCCAGTGGATCATAGGATCTCGAGACCGAACCACGGACTTCGCCTGTCACCACAATGGGCTTTTCGGGCGTCGAGGTAAGGTGAACACTGCCCTTGGCGTTCACCACAATCGACTTGCGGCCAAAGGAATCGGCCAGCGCCGGTCCGGCGAGAACTGTCGAGACCGCAAGCGCTGTCGCAAGTGGCCGGACGATGTTTGCGGTCCTGCGATAGCGATGCCCCGCCAGATTCCCCTTGCCCATGCCAAACTCCAGACAGTGCGATCCTGAACAGGGGTTAAGCGAACATGGTTAACCGCCGGTTTATCCCGGTTTTGTCCAGGTTGAGGCGACTGTTCTCCATAATTTTCTAAAAAGAATTCCAGTCCAGGGCATTAACAATAAAGCCGGCTGCTGGCGAGCGGGGCGACACGATGTCATCTGCGCCACACCGGCGATGAGGTCCGCAGCGCGTTCTCGAACAAGGCGCGCACCGACGCCTCGGCGTCGCGCGCCGCCGACTTGCGAACCGTCGAAGCATCGAACACAATCGCCTCACCGAAGCTGACGATGACGTCGATCGCGGCTTCGTCGAGCACGCCTTTCAGGTGCGGCCCAAGTGCGACATCGCCCGGCCAGGCGATCAGCGACCGGTGATAGCGTCCCATCGGCATGCCCTGCAACCCGACATAGGCAATGGCGACGGGCTGGATCGCCACGCTCTCAGCGTCGCTGTCACGCAACGCCTGTTGCGCAGCGCCGAACAGCGCGGTGCGGAACGGATAGATATAGTTTCCGTCCGAGGTGGTGCCCTCGGCAAAAAGGACCATCGTGTCGCCTTCGACCAGCCGCGCGGCGATCTCGCCAGCCTGGCGGCCGGTTCGGCTTCTGGCCTCGCGCTCAACGAAAACAGTGCGCTGCATGCGCGCCAGATGTCCGACGCCCGGCCAGCCGCTTACCTCCGATTTGGCGATGAAACTCAGCGGAAGCAGCGAACCGAGAACCGGAATGTCGGTCCAGGAAATGTGATTGGAAACGAGGAACAGCGGTTGGTTGGCGCTCGGCGCGCCGCGCACCGTTACCCTTATGCCAAGCGCGGCGAGCGCAATCCGGTGCCACAGGCGAGGAATGCGCGCGGCGAGCCCCGGCAGGAACCGCAACGCCGCCATTTGCATCGGCAACAGGACGAGCGTCGCTGCGCCGATCGCCGCCAGGGCTGCGATGCTGCGCGGACGCATCGCCATCCCTCAGCCGCGCGCCGCGGCGCCGGGCGGCTGGCGCAGGTCGAGCCGCATCAGCGCCGCATCGCTGCGCGCACCGTTGTCATGGGCGTAGTAATCCGGTCGCATCGAGACGCGGTGAAAGCCGAGCCGAGCATAAAGGCGTAGCGCCGGCGTGTTGTGCACATCGACTTCAAGGAAAACGCTTGCAACGCCGGCCGTATGCAGCGCCCGCAATGCTGCCTCCATCAAGGCGGCGCCGAGCCCTGCGCCTTGCGCCGAAGGACTGACGGCGACGGTGAGGATCTCCGCTTCGTCGAGCACTGCGCGCGTCAGCACAAAGCCGCCCGGCTGCGTCTCGCCATTTCTTGTGGTCTGGGCCGGTCTAGCCATAAATCCCGAAACGCCCGGATTGGCGAGCAGGTCCTGGAACTCGCCATCGGTCCATGGGCGGGCGAATGTTTGCGCATGCCATCGGGCGCAGTCGGCGGTGTCGGAAGCCGTCAATTCCCGCAAAGTCCAGGCGGGTGCGGAAGTGAAAGACCAACGCATCGCGTCAGGCCGCCCTATGGGTGAGAATTGCGCCGCGTCCGGGCGGTTTGGCGCCCGAGCCGCGCAGATAGAGCGGCTTCGGCTCCAACAACCGGGAGGGTTGCGCTGCCAGCGCGCAGAATGCCGCAATTGGCGCGGTGGCAAGCGTCGGCCCTGTCCGTGCGCCGGCCTTTGGCGCAAGATCAAGCAGTAGTGGCGCAGCCGAACCCGCCACAAGCATACCGGGCTCGATCAGCGCGGCGGCATCGCCGAGCGCCATCACGGCCGGCGCGTGGATTTTTTCGCCTGAGGGCCCGTACGCCGCGACATGCGCCTCGCCCGCCTTGGCGTCGATCGCGACAAGCACCGGCGCTTCTCTTGCTTCTGCGCGGACATGGTGCGCCAGAGCGGCCAGCGTGGTGTCGCCTTGCGCCGGAATACCGAGCGCCAGCGCAAAGCCGCGCGCTGCCGCAACGCCGATGCGGATGCCGGTGAACGAACCCGGCCCGACAGAAACGAGAAGACCGGTCAGATCGCCGTAACCAATGCCCGCTTCGCGCATAACAGCGTCCACAGCCGGCATCAGCGCCTCGGCGTGACCCTTGCCGATGTCTTCACTACGTGCGGCGATCACGCCGCCGCTTTCATCCGCCACGGCGGCGGAACAGAGATTGGCGGCGGTATCGATCACAAGCAATGGCATGGGGTTTTTGGTTAGCCCAGCCGCACCAAAGCGGCAAGCGGGCAAGTGCGCCAGCAGGACGATCCGGCCGGCTACCAGTCCATCACGACCTTCGACGCCGCGCCCGTGCGCATTGCCGCAAACCCGGCTTCGAAGTCATCGATGCCGATCCGGTGCGTGATGACGCCCGATACGTCGAGCGGACCCTCCACCAGCGCGATCATCTTGTACCAGGTCTCGAACATCTCGCGGCCGTAGATGCCTTTGATGGTCAGCATCTTGAAGATCACCTTGTTCCAGTCGATGCCGAAGCCGGTCGGCGCGATGCCGAGCAGGGCGATTTTGCCGCCATTGTTCATCACGTCGATCATGTCGTTCATCGCCGGCGCCGCGCCGCTCATCTCCAGCCCGACATCGAAGCCTTCCTTCATGCCCTCTTCGCGCATCACCTCGCGCAGGTTTTCCTTTGACGCATCGACGACGTGATGGACGCCGAGGCGGCGGGCGAGATCGAGACGCACCGGGTTGATGTCGGTGATCACCACCTTGCGCGCGCCGACCGCCTGCGCCACCAGCGCGCCCATGATGCCGATCGGCCCGGCGCCGGTCACCAGCACGTCCTCGCCGACGAGATCGAAGGAGAGCGCGGTGTGCACCGCATTGCCAAGCGGGTCGAAGATCGCGGCGATCTCGTCCGGCACTGTGTCGGGCACCGGCACCACATTGTGCGCCGGCAGGCAGACGTACTCGGCGAACGATCCCGGCCGCTGCACGCCGACGCCGCGCGAGTTGCGGCACAGGTGCCCCCGCCCGGCGCGGCAGTTGCGGCACTGGCCACAGACGATGTGCCCCTCGCCGGAAACGCGCTGGCCCAGCGCATAGCCCGTTACCGCCGCGCCCGTCGCTGCGACCTCCCCGACGAACTCATGGCCGGTGACGAGGCTGACCGGCACCGTCTTCGCCGCCCATTCGTCCCAGTTCCAGATATGCACGTCGGTGCCGCAGATCGCCGACTTGCGCACCTTGATCAGAACGTCGTTCGGGCCGGGTTCCGGCAGGGGCACGCGCTCCATCCAGAGCCCGGGTTCGGCCTTCGCCTTTACCAACGCCCTCATCATGTTGGACATGGGTTTGCCTCCGCGAGTCGCATCCGCCTTTTCTCCAGAAGAAGCGCGCTTGGGATTCAGAAGTCAATTGTTGCAGGGGGCGGCGATGGCGAGGATCGCCCTTCACAAGCCGAAGAAGGGAAATCAGCGACCGGAATCCGGAGGCTTCTCCAGGAACAATATGCTTTGCCGATGGTGGGCAGGATTGACCCGCAATGACGGCCACCGCCCTTGTTTGCACCGTAGGCCGCATCGCAAAAGCCCGGCGTCTGTCACCCCTTGGCGCTCACGATCTTCGTCGCCAGCCCGGTCTCCTTCAGCGCCTTCGGTGTCAGGTAGAACAACTGTTCCTTCGGCGTTTCCATGGCGTGCAGCCAAAGCTCCGGGGCAATTCCCATCGCCGTCAGGTGCCGTGCGATCGCCGCGCTCATCGTCTGCGCCTGCGCCATTGCGGCGGCGGGCGACGGCTTTTCGCCGGGCTCTGCCGCGGCAAAGATCTGGTGCACGCCAATCGCGGCCTGCGCGCCGGCAAAGCGCTGCTTGCCGCCGGCAAACACGATGGGGCAGGACGAGGCGCAAAGTCGCCCGTCATCGACCTGCGTCGCAAAGCCTTTTTCGCGGATCAGTTCCGACATTTCGAGCGCATCGGTCACCGATCCGCCGGGCGAATCGAGCCACACCGTGGTGATGTACTCGCCGCGCGCCGCCACTTCGGCCGCGAACTGCTTCGCCGAGCCGAAGCCGATCGTGCCTTCAGCGCGCAACACGCCGCCGCCAACAAGCGCAAAGCGCATCGCGCCGCGCATCGCGTCGGGATCTGACAACAGGGCAGGCGCGGCGCGGGCATTGTCGCTGCCGTCCGGGCCTGCAGGCGCCGCGGCGGGCAGGCCAGTTTGCGGCACGATCACCGCGGGGATGTCGGCGTCGCGCGCATCGTTTTCGAGCATGCCGCGCAGGTCGGCCCCGAGTACGGCGGTTGCCGTCAAAAGCAGAGCGTAAAATCCCGTGCGCAGGATGCGTCCGTCATCAAGCGACATGAACAGAAGTTCGAACCGCCCAACCGTACGCTGCGGCGGCGCATTGTGGAGATTGTCGTTGGTGGCGGCCAAGGCTGCGTCTCACCCGCGCTCGCCGGCGGCGCGCGGTAGCGGCGAAACCTTGCCGCCGGCGTTGGCGAAACCCGCCTCCAGGGGGGACGCTTGCGGCAAAGGCTCCACGCGTGACGGCTCGGCGGCGGCCGAATAGGCAGGCGCTGCGCCCCGCTCCGGCGGTAAATAGGGCTCGGCGCCCGCGGCCGGCCGCCGCCCGGCCCCCTCCATCATGCGGTAGAGCACGACCGCGCGCAGGATTTCGGCAGCCGTCATGGCGTTGGCGTCGGGCTGCGCCTCGGCCTCGCGGCGGATCACGCCCTGAACAATGGCGATGATCAAGATCATCACCGCCGGCAGCAGATCGATCGAGATCGCACCGGCCCAGGAGGGCAGGAAATCGCGGGCATAGCGCAGCACGGCCTCGGCGGTGGACAGCGGCACGAACCGCTTCGTCTCCACCTTCGGCTGGGCGAGGATCTCGTCGGCCGCGCCGGCCAGCGCCGCCGATTGCGCCGCCACCGCCTCGCGCACCGAATCCATCACCGCTGTCTGGCGGCTGGCGAGATCGCCGACGGTGCCGTTGGCGGCGGGTGCGATGAAGCCGCGGGCAAGATCCTCCGCCGCCCGTTTCACCGAGGGCGCAACCGAGGTCTGCTGCAGCGCTGCGATCACGCCGGTCAGCGCGACGGCCTGCTCGGCGAAGGCATCGGAGCGCGGCTCCACCGGCCCGCTCGCCGTCACCAGTTCGCGCATGGCGGAGAGCTTCGCTCCGCCTTCCTCGAACAGGGTCTGCACCCGCGCCCGCGAGGTCTCGACGCTGTCGGCCAGCCCGTCGAGCTGCGCCGACATCTGGCTGAGCAGTTGCACGACGCTGCCGGAGCCGGAGGTGCCGGTGAGCGAACCGCTGGCCTGCTCCTGTTCCGCCAGCCGCGCGAAACGGCCGGAGGCAAGGCGGATGTCGGGCAACAGGCTCTGCGCGGCGAGCGCGTTGGAATGGGCCTGGTCGAGATCGCGCGAATAATCCTGCAACGTCACGGCGAGATGCTGTTCAAGCGCCGCCGAGCCGGCCAACGCCGCCGCGTTCAGCCAGGACGACATGGCGACGATCATCGCCGAACCAAGACCCATGGCGCCAAGCAGCGCGACGCGGGATTTGGCGTCGCGCACATGTGGAAACAGCCGGGCAAGATAGGACCAGAAGGCGTAGATGCCTACCGAGACGGCGACCGAATAGATGACCGCGGCAAAGAACACAATCGCCGCCGTGCCGTCGAGTAGGGAGCGCACGCCGAGATAGGTGTACACGCCGGAAGCCAGCGCGAGGATCGCCAAAGTGGCCTTGCCGGTCAGCTCAAGCCCGGCGACCCCCTGTTTCAGCGGTTGCGACATGCATACTCTCCCGCACTCGGTATTGAGGCGCCGAGCTTAACGCTTTGTTCACCATCCTGCCATGCCCTTGGGGGCGGCAATATGGCAACGCGGTTAATGTGAGCGGTTGCAAGACAGCCATCGCGTCGGCTCTGTCGGGTTGAGCCACCAGCGCGAAAACAAAACGGCCCCACAACGGGGCCGTTCAACTTCAACAAAATCAGAGCATGACGCGCAATCACAGCGTCCGCGTCACATGCTCCACACGGAAACACTCGATCACGTCGCCGGCGCGAATGTCCTCGTAATTGGCGAAGGCCATGCCGCATTCCTGGCCGACGGGCACTTCGGAGACCTCGTCCTTGAAGCGCTTCAGCGTCTTCAACGTACCCTCGTGGATGACGACATTGTCGCGCACCAGGCGCACGCCCGCGCCGCGCTCCACCTTGCCCTCGGTGACGCGGCAACCCGCGACCTTGCCGATCTTGGAGATGTTGAACACCTCCAGGATCTCGGCGTTGCCAAGGAAGGTTTCGCGTCGCTCCGGGGTCAGCAGGCCGCTCATCGCCGCCTTCACATCGTCGAGCAGGTTGTAGATGATATTGTAGTAGCGGATTTCGACGCCCGCCTGTTCTGCCGCATCACGAGACTGGCGCGAGGCGCGAACATTGAAGGCGAGGATCGAGGCGCCGGTGGATTCCGCCAGGCTGACATCCGTCTCGGTGATGCCGCCGGCGCCGGAATGAACGATGCGCGCGCGCACTTCCGACGTGCCAATCTTGTCCAGCGCGCCGATGATCGCTTCGACCGAACCCTGCACATCGGCCTTGATGAGGAGCGGGAACTCCTTCATGCCGGCGTCCTGCAGCTGGCTCATCATCTGCTCCAGCGAACCGCGCGAGCCGGTCTGACGCGCCACGGCCTTGTCGCGGCTGAGACGCTGGCGATACTCGGAAATCTCGCGGGCGCGCGCCTCGCTTTCCACCACGGCTACCCGGTCGCCAGCCTGCGGCGTACCTTGCAGGCCGAGGATTTCCACCGGAAGCGACGGTAGCGCTTCCCGCAGCGTCTGGCCGCGATCGTTGACAATGGCGCGCACGCGGCCCCATTCGTCGCCGGCAACCACGATGTCGCCCGGCTTCAGCGTACCGGCCTGCACCAACACCGTCGCCACCGGGCCGCGGCCCTTGTCCAGCTTGGCCTCGATCACCACGCCCTCGGCGGTGCGATCCGGATTGGCCTTGAGGTCGAGCACTTCGGCCTGCAGCAGGATGGCTTCCAGCAGCTTGTCGAGATTGGTGCCCTTGGTCGCCGAAACCTCGACATCCAGCGTCTCGCCGCCCATCGATTCGACGAACACCTCGTGCTGCAGCAGTTCGGTGCGCACCTTCTGCGCATTGGCCGAAGGCTTGTCGATCTTGTTGATCGCGACGATCACCGGAACCTTGGCCGCCTTGGCGTGATTGATGGATTCGATCGTCTGCGGCATCACCGAGTCGTCTGCGGCGACGACCAGCACCGCGATGTCGGTCGCCTGCGCGCCGCGGGCGCGCATCGCGGTGAAGGCCGCGTGACCCGGCGTGTCGAGGAAGGTGATCAGGTTGCTGTCCTTCTCCACCTGGTAGGCGCCGATATGCTGGGTGATGCCGCCAGCCTCTCCCGCCACCACATTGGCGTTGCGGATCGCGTCGAGCAGCGATGTCTTGCCGTGGTCGACATGGCCCATGATCGTAACCACCGGCGGGCGAGGCTTCAGGTCCTCCGCCTTGTCGGCGATGTCGAAGATGCCTTCCTCGACATCGGCCTCGGTCACCCGCTTGACGCTATGGCCGAATTCACTGGCGATCAGCTCAGCCGTATCGGCGTCGATCAGGTCGCCAGGTTTCATCATCTGGCCCTGTTTCATCAGGAACTTGATGACTTCGACGGAACGCTCGGCCATGCGGCTGGCCAGGTCCTGGATGGTGATCGTCTCGGGCAGGATAACCTCGCGCGCGATTTTCTCGCGGCTGTCCTGGCTCATTGAGCGTTTGAACTTCTCCTGACGGCGTCGCATCGACGACAGCGAGCGCGCGCGCCCCTCATCGTCGCCGGTCGCCGAGGACAGGGTCAGTTTGCCGCGACGGCGGTTGTCATCCACCTTGGCGCGCGGCGCCTTCGCTGGTTCAACCTTCTTGACGGGGCTGCGCCGGTCGCCGCCGCGCCGGTCGCCGCGATCGTCGTCGTCATCGCCCGCGGTCCGGCCGCGCGCGCCAAGGACACCGGTGCGGCCGGGCGCCGCAGCGCCGCCCGCGGTGGACTGCTCGGATGCAGGCAGACGCCGCTCGGCCTCGGCCTCGGCCCGGCGCTTCGCCTCGGCCTCGACTTTCAGGCGCTCTTCTTCCTCCGCCTGGCGACGCGCCGATTCCTCGGCTTCGCGGCGGCGTTGTTCCTCCTCGACGGCGCGGCGCTGCGCATCCTCGACCGCGCGACGGCGTTCGACGATCTCGCGTTCCTTGGCGCCCACCAGCGCCTTGCGTCTGGCCTCGATTTCAGCTGGCGAAAGCTGGTTCAAAACCATGCCGCCGCCGCGCTGCTGCGGCCGGTTGCCCGGACGTCCGCCTTCGGGGCGACCCGAACGTTGCGGCTGGCCGCCGGGGCGCGTCTGTTGCGGCGCACCCGCACGCGCCGGACCCGCCTGGACGGCGCCTGTGCGTTGCGGCGCGCCGGACGCCTGCGGGCGCTGCGGTGCGGCCTGGGCAGGGGATGCCTGGGCGCGCGACGGCTCGGCCGGCGTCGCCACGGGAGCGGCCGCAGCGGCGGAGACCAAAGGCGCCGGTGCGGCCTCGGGCTCGGTCGCGCGCGCGACAACCGCCGGCGCTTCCGGCGCAGGTTCTGCGGCCGGTTCTTGCATGGATGCGGCGGGTGCAGGGGCATGCGCGGCCGGTTGCGGACGTTCCGACGCAGTCGCCGCGGGCGCGACGCGTGCCTGCTCCGTCGCGGGCTTTGGCGGCGACGGTTCTGCGGCTGGCGCTGGCTGGGCGGCGGCGGGTGCGGGTTGCGGCCGCAACACCACTGGCGTGACGGGCTTTTCGTCGGGACGCGTGAATTTGCGTTTCTTCGTTTCAACCACGACGGATTTCGACCGGCCGTGGCTGAAATTCTGGCGCACGGTCGACTGGTCGCCGCCGCCCATCTTCAGGGTCAGCGTCTTCTTGGTGTTGACGTGCAGCGTCTCGTCGCCGGTCTTGGTATCGGTCATTGACTATCCGTTTCTTTCGCATTTCCCGATGTCGACGGGACGCGATCCGCGGGCTCTATACCGCGATAGCGGGCAAGCGCAAAGGCGCGCCGCGAAAATGCGGCGCCCGCCTGCCCGTCCAGCACGGCGACATGTATCACATTTCCGGTTCCTGTTGCCAAACCCATTTCTTCTTCGCGAAACAGTTTCAGCGCCGGGATATCCGGTCCTTCCATATGCACAACGGCGTTGCGGGCCTGGGTGATCTTGCGCACTCCGTCCTGCGCCGCCTCAAGTGCGTGCAACACCAGCGCGGCGCTGCCCGAACGCACGGCCTTTTCGACCTGCGCGGCGCCGGTCAAAACCTGGCCGGCCTTGCGGGCGAGACCGAGGCTGCCGAGCGCACTTGCAGCGAGCAGTACGTCCACCGTTTCGCCGAGATCGGCGGGCGTTTCCACCTCGGCCTTCAAAGCGCGCGAAAACAACTTGCGCGCCACCGCCTTGTCGACCTTGCCGCGTTCGGCGGTAACCCAACAGCCGCGGCCCGGCAGATTGCGCTTCAGATCCGGCGTCACGCGCCCGTCGGGCGACGCGACAAAGCGGATCAGGGCGTCAGCGTCCCCTGCCTTTCGCGTGACGATGCAGGTGCGGTCGTTCATCTCGTCTCGCGCCTGCCTCATTGCCCGCTCCGCCCCGCGCCCGCATCGCCTTACGCCATCGCTTCCGCATCCTCGCCGGCCTCTTCGGCCGGGGCGAGGTCTTCGGCGGTGATCCAGCCGGCGGCGAGACGCGCGGCCAGAACCATCTGCTCGGCCTCGGCGCGGCCGATATCGAAGGCGCTCAGCACGCCCTCGTGAACCTTGGTCTCGCCGTCCTTGCGCTCGCGCCAGCCGACCAGATCGTCAACGGCGTAACCGGCGAAATCCTCCATCGTTTTCACCCCGTCCTTGCCGACGGCGACCATCATCTCGGTGGTCAGGTATGGAACCTCGCGAAGATCGTCCTCCACGCCGAGTTCCAGGCGCTGTTCGTCGAATTCCGCCTCGCGGGCCTCGATCCAGGAATGGGCGCGGCGCTGGATTTCCTCTGCCGTCGCCTCGTCGAAACCCTCGATGGATTCAATCTCGCTTGCCTCGACATAGGCGATTTCCTCGATCGTGGCGAAGCCTTCCGAGGCGAGAATCTGGCCAACCATCTCGTCGACGTTGAGGCCTTCCATGAACAGCTTCGAGCGCTCGACGAACTCCTTTTGGCGACGAGCCGATTCCTCGTCCTCGGTCAGGATGTCGATGTCCCAGCCGGTCAGCTGCGAGGCAAGCCGCACGTTCTGGCCGCGACGGCCGATCGCCAGGCTGAGCTGGTCGTCGGGAACCACCACCTCGATGCGCTCGGCCTCTTCGTCGAGCACGACCTTGGCGACTTCCGCCGGCTGCAGCGCATTGACGATGAAGGAAGCCGGGTCCGGCGACCACGGAATGATGTCGATCTTCTCGCCCTGCAATTCGCCGACCACGGCCTGCACGCGGCTGCCGCGCATGCCGACGCAGGCGCCAACGGGATCGATGGAGGAATCGCGGCTGATCACCGCGATCTTGGCGCGCGAGCCCGGATCGCGGGCGACCGACTTGATCTCGATGATGCCGTCATAGATCTCCGGCACCTCCATCATGAACAGCTTGGCCATGAACTGCGGGTGCGTACGCGACAGGAAAATCTGCGGCCCGCGCTGCTCACGGCGCACGTCATACACATAGGCGCGCACCCGGTCGCCGTAGCGGTAGGATTCGCGCGGGATCAGTTCGTCGCGGCGGATGATCGCCTCGCCGCGGCCAAGATCGACAATGACATTGCCGTATTCGACGCGCTTGACAGAGCCGTTGACGATCTCGCCGATGCGGTCCTTGTATTCCTCGTACTGGCGGTCGCGCTCTGCCTCGCGCACCTTCTGCACGATCACCTGCTTGGCGGACTGGGCGGCGATGCGGCCGAAATCCATTGGCGGTAGTTGCTCGGCGATGAAATCGCCCGGCAACGCATCGGGATTGCGGTCGCGCGCGGCCTCGACGCCGATCTGCAGGGTCGGATCCTCCACCTCGTCGACCACCTCCAGCAGTCGCTGCAGCTTGATTTCGCCGGTCTTGGAATTGATGTCGGCGCGGATGTTGGTCTCCAGTCCGTAGCGCTGGCGCGCCGCCTTCTGGATCGCATCGGCCATTGCGGCGATCACGATCTCCTTGTCGATCGATTTCTCTCGTGCGACCGCATCGGCGATCTGCATCAGTTCAAGCCTGTTGGCGCTGACGGCCATGGTCAGTCTCCCTCATTGCCGCCGGTTTCATCGGCGGATGCTTCCCCGTCTTCTTCGCGACCGTGCCGGCGGGCCTTGTCGGCGCGAAGCGATTCGCGAATCAGTTCGTCGGTCAGGATCAGCCGCGCTTCCGAAAGCAGCGAGAACGGGATCGTCACCGTCGGGCTGTCGCCATAGACCGGCGCATCGGCGCGCAGCACGAAGCCGTCCTCGTCGACGGACTCGATCTTGCCGCGAAACTTGCGGCGCTCCGCCAGCATCTGCGACGTCTCGATCTTGGCAAGGTGGCCGCTCGCGCGGGTAAAATCGGAGCGTCGCACCAACGGCCGGTCGATGCCGGGCGAGGAGACCTCCAAATGATAGGCCTTGTCGATCGGATCGGCGACATCGAGCGCGGGCGACACCAGCCGGCTGAGCGTCTCGCAATCCTCGACGCTCATCGCGCCGTCCTCGCGCTCAGCCATGATCTGCAGCGTCAGACCGTTCATGCCCGAAAGACGCACCCGCACCAGCCGGTATCCGGCAGACAGTATCAGCGGCTCGACGATCGCGGCGACGCGCGCATCGACTCCGGTCTCGGCGACCAGCCGTGGTTCGTCATCTGCGATTGCCGGGAGAGGGGCGTTGAGCGTCACGTGTCGTTTCGGTCCGTCCTGTCGGGCCGGCCAACAAAAAAGAGCGGGTCCGCGAGGGCCCACTCTTCGTCAAACCGACCAAGAATTTGGCTGCCACATAATTCCTTGCGCCCGCCATTGCAAGCAAAAAGCGGCAATCAGCCGCTATCCTCGCAAAGCGCAGCCAGTCTTTCGGCAAGGAAACGCCGCTCTGCCTCGTTGTCGGTCATCGCAATCGCCCGACGATAGGCCGACGCCGCTTCGCGCTGGTTGCCGTCGCGCCGGTGCAGATCGGCCAGGCAGGCATGGAACGGCTGGTAGCCGTCAAGCCGGTCGCCGATCGTCGCGAGGCGCAAAAGCGCTGCGTCGACCGTGTCGGCATAGGACAGCGCAACCGCCTGGTTCAGTGCGAAAACGGGATTGGCCGAGGCCCTCTCCAACTCGTCATAAAGCAACACGATCTGCATCCAGTCGGTCGCCTCGAAGCTGGCGGCCATGGCATGGACAGCGGCGACCGCAGCTTGCAGGACGAACGCCCCCGGTCGGCCGCGCTTCAGCGCCTGCACCACCAGCGCCTCGCCTTCCGCAATGAGAATGCGATCCCATAGCGAGCGATCCTGCGCCTCGAGCGGAACCAGCGCGCCGTCCGGTCGCAAACGCGCCTTGTGGCGGCTTTCGGTCAGCAGCAGCAGCGCCAGTAGACCCTCGATCTCCGCCTGTCCCGGTTTCAGGCTGTTCAACAGCCGCGCCAGACGGATTGCCTCGTTGCACAGATCCGGACGCGTGTAGGCCGCGCCGTGCATTGCCGCATGGCCTTCGTTGTAAACAAGGTAGACGACGTCGAGCACCGCGGCCAGCCGCTCTGGCCAGGCTTCCGGTCCCGGTGTCTCGAAAGGAATGTGCGCCGCGCGGATTTTCGCCTTAGCGCGCACGAGCCGCTGCGCCAGCGTCTCCGGCGCATCGAGAAAGGCGCGGGCGATTTCCGCCGTCGTCAACCCGCCCAACATGCGCAGCGTCAGCGCCGTCGCAGACCTGCGGTCGAGCGCCGGGTGGCAGCAGGTGAAGATCAGGCGCAGTCGTTCGTCGGGTATTTCCTCCGGCTCGGCCGCGGTCGCGTTCTGGTCCAGTTCAAGCAGCCGCTCCAGTTCCTGCTCATGGCGCAGGGCGATCTTCTCGCGCCGGATGCGGTCGATCGCCTTGCGCCGCGCCACCTGCAGCAGCCAGCCGGCAGGGGACGCGGGAACGCCGTTGCGCGCCCAGTGGCGCAGCGCCGCTTCGGCCGCATCCTGAAGGCAATCCTCCGCCAGGCCGAGATCCCCGAACAGGCGGGTGGAGGCGGCGATCAACCGCCCCCACTCATGGCGCACGATACGCGCGATCTCGTCGTGCGGCGTGTTCAAGCGCCAGCCATGAGTTGCTTCAGGGCTTCCGGGTTCATGTCCGCCAGCGGACGCACTTCGACGGATCCATGGTTGACGGTCGGGATCATCGCAGCATAGCGCAGCGCCTCGTCGAGATCGGCGCAATCGAGGATGTAGTACCCGCCGAGCTGCTCCTTGGTCTCGGCAAACGGACCGTCCATCGTCTCCATGCGGCCGGAGCGGCGGCGGACGGTCGTTGCCGTGTGGACTGGCGCGAGCGCATCGCCGGAAACCAGTACGCCCGCCGCCGCGTAGGCTTCATTGGCTTTGTAGAAGCCCTGCATGTAGGCGCCGAACTCCGCCGTGCCGGGCTTCGGTTCGCGCGCCGGGTCGCTGTAGATGAGAGCCATGTACTTCATTGTGATGTTCCTTTCCTTTTGTTTCGATGCGTCGCGGGCAATGTCAGCCGGACACTGCGCGCCATGCGATGAAGGCGATGGTCGCCAGCATGGAGAGCGTCGTCAACGTGGCGCCGACGATGCGCGCCGGATTGGCCGGCTTCTGGTGATCGATGCCGGTCGCATGCAGGATGCGACCCGCGATGAGGGCGATGCCGACGCCGTGCAGGAGCATGGCCGGCGCGCCCTGCACCTCGGCGAGACCCATGAGGATCAGCGCCATCGGGACATTCTCGATGAAGTTTCCATGCCGGCGCATCGATTCCGCGAGCGCCATGTTGCCGCCGTCGAGGATCGAGATGCCCGTTCGTGCGCGCATCACGATCACCTGCGCGCCGAGCACGATCATCATCACGCCTAGCGCCGCCGCATAGTGGGCTGTCAGGGTTGGTGCCATAGTCGTCTCCTTTGCCATGTCCGGAACGCCCGGACGTGACAAAGACGGTCGGCGATGCGCCGAATCGACAACGGCGAATTATTTTTTTCGAAACGTCAGATAGGCCGGCGTGCGCCCCTCGCGCACCGCCTTGGCCTCGTAGCGGGTGCCGGGCCATGCCTCGAAGGGTTTGCGCCAGTCATCGGCCGTTTTGGCCGTCCATTCGAAAGCCGGATGGGCCGCGCACCGGACAAGCGTCCAGTTGACATAACCGTCGATATCCGACGCGAAACGGAACAGGCCGCCGGGTTTCAGTACGCGCGCGAAGCGGTCGAGATTGCCGGCGTTGACGAAGCGGCGCTTCCAGTGCTTCTTCTTCGGCCAAGGATCAGGATACAGCAAATCGATGCCGGATAGACTGGCTTCGGGCAGCCAGTCGAGTACGGCAATCGCATCGTCATCGTGCAGGCGGATGTTGGGAAGCGGCTCGGCGTCCAGCGCGCCAAGCAGCTTCGCCATCGAATTGACGAAAGGCTCCACGCCGATAAAGCCGATGCGAGGCAGGCGACGCGCCTCGCTCAGCAGATGCTCGCCGCCGCCGAAGCCGATCTCTAGACGCACCGCCTCGATCGGAGCGGCAAAAAGCGATTCCAGGGGATGCGGCGGCGGCGCGCTGAGGTCGATCGAAAGCCGCGGCAAGAGGGTTTCGAACCGCTCCGCCTGCCCCTCACGCAGCGTCTTGCCATGGCGACGGCCGAAAAACGCCGTCGCATTTCCGTCTTTCGAGCCAGATGTCACCGCAGTCCTTCGATCAGGCGGCGACCGCCGCCTTGATCGCCTTGGCGAGATCGGTCTTTTCCCAGGAGAAGGAACCGTCGCGGCCGGGCTTGCGGCCGAAATGCCCATAGGCGGAGGTGCGCGCATAGATCGGCTTGTTGAGGTCGAGGTGCTTGCGGATGCCGCGCGGGGTCAAATCCATCACCTTGCGCAACGCCGCCTCTACCTGCTCCTCGCCCACCTTGCCGGTGCCGTGCAGGTCGACATAGATCGATAAGGGTTGGGCGACGCCGATCGCGTAGGAGAGCTGGATCGTGCAACGGTCGGCCAGACCGGCTGCAACGACGTTCTTGGCGAGATAGCGCGCCGCGTAGGCGGCCGAGCGGTCCACCTTGGTCGTGTCCTTGCCTGAAAACGCACCGCCGCCATGCGGCGCAGCGCCGCCATAGGTGTCGACGATGATCTTGCGCCCGGTCAGCCCGGCGTCGCCATCCGGTCCGCCGATCACGAAAGCGCCGGTCGGGTTGATGTACCATTTGCAATCGGCGGCGATAGCCAGATCGCCGAGCGCCTCGCGGATATAGGGCTCGACAACCGAACGGACCTTCCTGGAATCCCAATTGGCGTCAAGATGCTGTGTCGACAGCACGACGGATGCCACCTCCGACGGCTTGCCGTCGGCATAGCGAACCGTGACCTGGCTCTTGGCGTCGGGGCCGAGCTTGCCGGCTTCGCCCTCACCCTTCTTGCGCGCGGCCGCGAGCAGTTCGAGGATCTTGTGCGAATAGTAGATCGGCGCCGGCATCAGGTCCGGCGTCTCGCGGCAGGCGTAACCGAACATGATGCCTTGGTCGCCCGCGCCTTCCGAACCCTGTTCGTCGGCGGCGTTGTCGACGCCCTGGGCGATATCGGCCGACTGGCTATGCAAAAGAACGTCGATCTTGGCTGTCTTCCAATGGAAGCCGTCCTGCTCGTATCCGATTTCGCGGATCGCCCTGCGGGCGACAGACTTGAACTTCGACGGGTTGATGACCGGCTCGCCGCGTCCGTTGATGACGACTTGGCCTTTCTTGTCCTTTTTCAGCAGCGTTTCTGGCACCCTGACTTCGCCGGCGATGATAACGCGATTTGTTGTCGTCAGCGTTTCACAGGCGATGCGCACGCCCCACGGGTCGACTTTGGCCTTCTTCGCCTCGCGATAGACAAGATCGACGATCTCGTCTGAAATGCGGTCGCAAACCTTGTCAGGATGGCCTTCGGATACGGATTCGCTGGTGAAGAGGTAGTTCGTGCGCGCCACGTTGGTTCCTTTCGCCCGTTACGAAAGCGACATATAAAGTTTTGTTTATATCATTATGCCGCAGGATGGCGCGCTCAATACCGCTTCGCGCTGGCCGATTCAATGAAATAAGCGCCGAAGCGCCTTGAAAGTCGTCAGAATCTCCCGCCCGTCCACCCTTGGCAGACGGGCGTGCGCAATCTCCCGGCGAGTAGGCGTTTCGGCTACTCTTCTTCCGATGCGAGCGCCTTGACAAGGTCGATGACCTTGCGGCGCACTTTGACGTCGCCGATCTTGACGAAGGCCCGGTTGAGCTGGATGCCCTCGGAGCTCGACAGAAAGTCTACCACATAGGAGGACGAATTCTCCTGCAGGCCGCCGGAAACCGGAACATCGCCGGGTGCGTCTTCGAAAAAGAACGACACCGGGACATTGAGGATTGAGGAAATGTTCTGCAGGCGGCTGGCGCCGACGCGGTTCGTTCCCTTCTCGTATTTCTGGATTTGCTGGAAGGTGATGCCGAGGCTCTCACCCAGCTTCTCCTGGCTCATGCCGAGCATTGTGCGTCGGAGGCGAATCCGGGAGCCGACGTGAATGTCGATCGGATTCGGTTTCTTCTTGTTGACGATCATTTCTTCTCTCCGCCGCCACTTTTTCGGGCGGCTGTTCGTGCTGTGCTCTCGAATTGCGTGTCCAAGCCGGTGCTGAGGTCGTCGAGGCCGGTCAGATGCGCGCGGAGGCACTATGGGTGTGACATGCCGTTGATGTCAATCTTGGCGCGCCGGTAAGGGAGCGACTGGAACAGGGCATAACATGCAAGGATGGTAAAAATCAACCAATAGTTTAATGGCCGAAATCGCAAATCCTGTGTAGCGATCGAATATGGCGTTACCTTCCGGTCGACCGCACCCTTTTCGCCGAAACCGATGGCGCCAGTGATTCGCCCGAACGGATCGATCACGGCGGAAATGCCGTTGTTGGCGGCGCGAAGCATCGTCACGCCCTGTTCCACGGCGCGAAGCTGTGCCTGGCGAAGATGCTGGTATGGGCCTGCGGTGTCGCCATACCAGGCGTCGTTTGTGACATTGGCCATGACACGGTGTCCGCGCGCATCGACTTCGGCGGGAAAGATGATTTCATAGCAAACCGGGGGAGGGGCGGCCTTCCCGCGGGGAAGCGGCGGGGCGCCGGTCTGGGAAGCGGCCACGAACGGGGCGCCGCGCGACGCAACCGCCTCCAGACCGGCCTGGCGCAGCAGGCCGGCAAACGGCAGGTACTCGCCGAACGGCACAAGATGAAGCTTGTCGGCCGCGCCGACGATCTGGCCGGAATCGTCAAAGGCGTAGATCGCGTTATAATATCGCGCCTCGACGCCCTCCGTCCCTTCTGCGCGAACCGCGCCGGCAAAAAGCATCTGGCCCGGTTGTAGCGCATCGGCGATCGCGCCGACAGCGTCCGGCCGTTCGGTGAGCAGGAACGGGATCGACGTTTCCGGCCAGATCACCAGGTCCGGGCGCTTGTCGCCATCGGCCGGCGCCGCCGTCGTCAGCGCCAACAGGTCGGAGAAGATGGCATCGCGGAACCCTTGGTCCCACTTGCGATCCTGCGCGATCGCCGGCTGAACGAGGCGCGCCGAAAAAGCGGTCTCCTCTGGCAAGGGCTGGGCAATTCGCCACCAGCCATAGCCGATCTGCGTCGCCAAGAGAATGACGGCAAGCATCGCCGGAAGCACAATACGGCGGCGCGATCCGAACACCGCCGGCGTGGCGAACACCAGAACGGCCAGCCCGTTCATTCCACTTACCCCGATCACGGAGGCGACTTGCATCAGGATCGGCGTCGGCATCGCCGCATAGCCGATTGCGTTCCAGGGAAAACCCGTCAGCACCCATTCGCGCAACCATTCGCAAAGCAGGAAAGCGGCCGCGAGCGCCGCAATACGGCCATGGCCATCGGACCACAACAGCCGGGCGAGAGCGCAGGCGAGGGCGTGGAACATCGCAAGCACCGCCGGCAGGCCGACAATCGCCAAGGGAAGCGCCCAGGCAAACCGGTCGCTCTCCACCAGCAGGGCGTTGCCGATCCACCATGTGCCGGCGACGAAATAGCCGAAGCCGAACCACCAGCCGGTGACGGCTGCGGGAAAGAGACGACGCAAGAAGCCCGCACCCGGTTCCCCCGCCGCGCCGTCGAGCAGCCACACCAGCACGGGAAAACTGGCGAAGGCGACGATGATCAGGTCGAACGGCGCCTGTGCGAGAGCGAGCACGGCGCCGGCGAGCGCCGCCACAGCCCATCGCCGCCAGCCCCAGAGCAGGAGTATCGAACTCGCCAGCCGTTCCAAGCGTGCTTCCACCGTCGCGAATCACTGCAAACACAGGTAACAGGACGACGCGGCCGGCGAAACGCATTCGTGCAGGTGGAGCGTCAGGCGATCGACCGCCCGGCAATCTCCTGCCACATAGCTTTCGGGCAAGGGCTCAGGAGAGCGGAAGAGTCTTCCGGCTCACAAACGAGCCGCACGAGAAGGCAAACGGGCAGTGTCCGTCACGAAACCGCCCGCTTGACGAGGATTTGATTGGTCGACAGTCGCTGCGCCCTTGGCGGCCGGACATCGCGTGGTCAGTTGGTCTGAACCTTGGCGCGCGCCTGTTCTTCGGCCATGCGCTGCTGGAACATGGTCGCAAAATCGATCGGATCGATCAGAAGCGGCGGGAAACCGCCGTTGCGGGTGCAATCGGAAAGGATCTGCCGGGCGAAGGGGAAGAGGATTCGCGGGCATTCGATGAAGAGCAGCGGCAGCATGTGCTCCTTCGGGAAATTCGCAACGCGGAACACCCCGCCATAGACCAGCTCGACATTGAACAAGACAGTAGAGCCGTCTTCCGCCTTGGCGTTCAATGTAAGGACGACATCGAACTCCTGCTCGCTCAGGGCGTTGGCGTTCACATTGACGTTGATTCCGATCGCCGGCGCCTTGTCGCGCCCGCGCAGCGAGCCGGGCGCGCCCGGATTTTCGAAGGACAGATCCTTGATGTACTGCGTCAGCACGCTCAGCACCGGCTGTGCGCCATTGCCCGCCTGCTGCGCGCCAGCCGCACCTTGCGTCGTTTCGTCCGCCATCGAATTTTTCCTTGTTCCCCGGGGCTGCTCCCCTTGTTTCGTCATCCCGCGTCCCGCGGAAGCCGCTGGCGGCCTATCATGCGCGTGTTGCCTAAACAAGCGCGTCCATTCGGCCGCGCGGGCAAACGGCCTTTCAGGCGGCGTGCGGCGTCGGCGACGCGGTCACGGCGTCGTGGAGCATTGAGCCGTCCGAGGTTGCGCGCAGAAGCGACACCCTTGCAGGATCGCGAAACACGC
The DNA here is from genome assembly GCA_937873685.1 of uncultured Paracoccaceae bacterium. GTDB lineage: Bacteria > Pseudomonadota > Alphaproteobacteria > Rhizobiales > Rhizobiaceae > CALMYO01. Next base: position 42,093 of record CALMYO010000088.1, on the reverse strand, counting down.
GGGCGATTCTTGCCAGCGCCTTGAGGTGATCGGCACCGGCGCTTTCCGGCGCAAGGAGAAGAAAGACGAGATCGACCGGCTGATCGTCCACGGCATCAAAATCGACCGGCGTTTCCAGCCGGGCGAACACGCCGACAAGACGGTTGAGCGCCTTGAGCTTGGTGTGGGGGATGGCGACGCCGTTGCCGACGCCCGTCGATCCCAGGCGCTCGCGCTGCAACAGGGAATCGAAGATTTCACGCTCGCCATGCCCAGTCAGAACCGCTGCCCTTTCAGCCAGAATCTGCAGCAATTGACGTTTTGAGCTGGCTTTCAGGCGTGGCAACACGGCGTCGTAGCCAAGTATGTCATGCAGTTCCATGATCGCCCGTATCCTTGTTTCCGCAAATCCGGCGAACTGGTTCAGTTGCCTGCATTCTCGCGGATCAGCGACGGGTCGATCCATCCGATGTTGCCGTCTGCGCGGCGGTACACGATGTTGACGGCGCCGTTCGCCGCATTGCGGAAAACATGGACAGGGTTGTCCTTCAAATCAAGTTCGAGCACTGCGGAAGCGACCGTTGTTGTGCGCACGGCGATGGAGGTCTCGGCAATGATTGCCGGCGAAAAATCGTCGACGGCCGCATCATCGTCTTCCGCGGGCGCTTCGAAAACCGGGTAGGACAGGCTGGCTATGGCGCTGCCGACCGCATCCGCCTTGTGCGACTTCAGGCGACGCTTGTAGCGGCGCAGGCGTTTCTCGATCTTCTCGGCTGCCGCATCGAACGATGCCTGCGGATCCTTCGCCTGCCCGGTGGCGTGCAGCACCGTGCCGGTGTCGAGATGCACCATGGCGTCGGCAATGAAGCGCGAGTTGGCCTTTTCCACAGTCACATGGCCCGATACGCTTCCGTCGAAGTATTTTTCCACGGCTTCGGCGATGCGCTCCTCGATGCGGGCGCGAAAGGAATCGCCGATGTCCATGTGTTTTCCAGAAATGCGCAGGGTCATGTCATTCTTGCTCCGAACAAATCTCTTGTCCAAGTTCTAGCCGCCGGGGAAATTTGCTGGAAGCGCTTGCAGAGGTGAACACACCGCTTTCTGCGGATCTGCCCGGGCGCCGCGCACCGGGCCTTCGCCTTCCGGCGACGAATGAGGGGGGTGGATAGGAGTGCGACGGAGCAAAGTCAAGCAATGTCGCGCGGTGTAACGCTTGCCTCTGCGTTACGCGGCGGCGACCGCTTCGAGTGCCCGTTTTTCCCGGCGTCGCTGCACCGACGAGGCGATGTTCATCGCCTCCCGGTACTTGGCCACGGTGCGTCGCGCGATCTCAATGCCTTCGTCGCCGAGCCGCGCGACGATGTCGTCGTCCGAGAGGATCTTCTGCACGGTTTCCGCATCAATGAGCTGGCGAATGCGGTGGCGCACCGCTTCGGCCGAATGCGCCTCGCCATCCGAAGATCCGGCAATCGCGGCGGTGAAGAAGTACTTCAGCTCGAACGTGCCGCGCGGCGTCGCCATGAACTTGTTTGCGGTAACGCGGCTGACGGTTGACTCATGCATCGCGATCGCGTCGGCGACCGCTTTCAACGTCATCGGTTTCAAGCCCGCCACGCCGTTGATCAGGAATCCGTCCTGTCGCCGTACGATCTCCGTCGCCACCTTCAGGATGGTGCGGGCGCGCTGGTCGAGGCTGCGTTCCAGCCAGTTTGCCGATTGCAGGCATTCGGAAAGAAATACGTTGTCGGCGTTGTCGAGCGCGCTGCGCGAGACGCGGGCGTGATAGGCGTGGTTGACCAGCACGCGCGGCATGGCGGATTCGTTCAGTTCCACCAGCCAACTGCCGTCGGGCGCGGCGCGAACTGCGACATCGGGAACCACCGTCTCCATGCCCTCATGCGCGAAGGCGAGGCCGGGCTTGGGGTCAAGCGCGCGAATTTCGGCCAGCATGTCGACAAGGTCTGCCGTATCCACCCCGCAAAGCCTCGTAAGCGACGCAAAGTCGCGTCTGGCCAGCAGGTCCAGATGGTCCAGCAGCGTCGCCATCGCAGGGTCGAGCCGGTCGCGTTGTCGCAACTGTATCGCCAGGCATTCCTTCAGGGAGGCGGCAAACAGCCCCGGCGGGTCGAATCGCTGCAGCGTCGACAGCACCCGCGCGACCTGCGCCTCGGCGGCGCCGAGCCGGGCGGCGACGTCGCCCAAATCGCCGCGCAGGTAACCGGTCTCGTCAAGCATGTCGGCCAGTTCGAGCGCGATCAACCGGTCGCCGGAATCCGGGAGGGCAAAGGCGATCTGCTCGCGCACATGGTCGCCAAGCGTCACCGGCGCGGCGGAAACGGCCTCCAGGTCGAACTCGCCAGATGTTGCGCCGTTGCCGGTCGCGGTCTGCTTCCAGTGCGCCGCCATATCCGGCGCCAATGGCTCGGCTGCGCCCGGATCGTCGGGAAAGACGTTTTCAAGAGAGGTGTCGAGGCGATCGGCGATTGATTCAGCGCTGGTCTCGGCGGAAAGCTCCGGCGCGACCCAATCGCCGGCTTCGGCGCGCATTTCGGCCGGCGCCGACGGTTGCGGTTCGCCCGACGCTTCACCCGCGGCGCCGGTCATCTCGAGGAAAGGGTTGCGTTCGATCTCCTCGGCGATGAACTGGGACAATTCGGCATGGGTCAATTGCAACAGCCGGATCGACTGCAGCAATTGCGGCGTCATCACCAGCGATTGGCCGAGCTTGATGTCGAGGCGTTGCGCCAGCGCCACCCGTCTGTCCTTTCCCGTCACCTGCGCGGTCGCAAGCCGCACGTCCCGGGCTCTTGAAAATGGCCCGTTCCTTGCTTGTCAAGCGCACAATAGGGATATCGGCCTGCTAAAGCGTAAACTGCTCGCCGAGATAGAGCCGGCGCACGTCGGGATTGGCGACGATATCGGCGGCGCGGCCGTGGGTGAGTACACTTCCGGCGTGAATGATGTAGGCGCGGTCGATCAGGCCGAGCGTTTCGCGCACATTGTGATCGGTGATCAGCACGCCGATGCCACGAGCGGTCAGGTGGCGCACCAGTTGCTGGATGTCGGCCACCGCGATCGGGTCGACGCCGGCGAACGGTTCGTCGAGCAGCATGAAGTTCGGATCGGTCGCCAGCGCGCGGGCGATTTCGCAGCGACGGCGCTCGCCGCCGGAAAGCGAGATCGACGGCGCCTTGCGCAGATGGGAAATGTGGAACTCCTCCAGCAGCGCGTCGAGCTTCGCCATGCGCTCCTTGCGGCTGCGCACGGTCACTTCGAGAACGGCGAGAATGTTCTTTTCCACCGAAAGGCCGCGAAAGATCGAGGCTTCCTGCGGCAGGTAGCCGATGCCCAGGCGGGCGCGGCGATACATCGGCAGGCGGGTGATGTCGTGGCCGTCGATCTGGATCGTGCCTGCGTCGACGGGCACGAGGCCCGTGACCATGTAGAAGCAGGTGGTTTTTCCCGCACCATTCGGTCCAAGCAGGCCTACCGCCTCGCCGGCGCGCACTGCCATCGAGGCACCGTTCACAACCTTGCGGCCGCGATAACTCTTGCTCAAGCCGCGCGCCACCAAGGTGCCGGCAAGATCCTCGCCTTCGACCGGCAGTCCCTCCGGCGTGATCGCGGGATACGCCGGCCCGCGCTCGAAAACCGCTTCACCCACCAGCGTCAGTTCTTCCTGGAGCCGGGAACGAAAACGCCGGAGACGCGACCGCCGCAGGCGCTGGCGTCGAAATTCGCCTTGCCGGTCTTCATCTGCACGACAAGCTTGCAACCGACCAGAACGTTGCCGGAATCGGAAAGCACCACTTCCTTGCCGGTCAGGGTCAGCACTTCGCTCTTCATGTCGAAATGACCTTGGTCGCCGGTTGCTTCCTGGGTGCCGGAACGTACGTAGATCTTTCCGTTGGCAACCAGCTTCTCGATATCGCCGCCGCCCGAAACGCCCCCGGACCCTTGCGCATAGTAGATGGTCAACTTCTCGGTCTGGAGCAGCGTGCTGCCCTGAACCACCTTGACATTGCCGGAAAAGATAGCCTGGCCCTGGTCCTCCAGCACATCAAGGCGGTCGCCCTCGATCTGTACAGGCTGGTCGCCGGAAAGCTGCAGGCCGCGCGGCCCGGAACTCTGCGCCAGCGCGGGTGCGGAAAGAAGCAGGGCGCCGAGTATGGCCCCAGACACGGCGCGGGCCGGAAAAGTCTTGACGTGCATGGTCAATCCTGTGTCGTTTGCCGGTCGGCCCCGTCGCCCGGCTTGCGGATAGCTGACGGCTGCATGACCACGCGCACATTGCGCTCGAAGGTCATCACCTTGCCGCCTTTTGTCACATTCATCGAATCGGCGACAATGTGCGTGTCGTCAAGGGTGATGTCGACAGGATCGGCGGTTTTCAGGTCGTTGGAGTTCATGTCGATGAAGGCCGACTGCATTTTCGCCGTCATGCCGTCCGTGGTCTTGACCACAAAGGCGCCTTTGAGCTCAAGCGTGTTGGCCCCGTTGTCGAACACGCCTGCTGGCGCGCGAACCTGCGCCTCGTTCTTCGCGTCGATCGGCAGTTTGGCGACGATGTTCTCCAGCGCGATGATCTGAGGTTGCGACAGATCCTGCACCGCGCGCGCCGCGGTCATGGCGTAGGGCCGGCGATCCTGGGTGAAGCCGTTCAGCTTCGGGTTGCTCATCACCAGCTTGCCGTCCTTGATCGTCGAATCCGAAAGGTCGACCGAGACCGGGACTTCGGAGAGAACCCAGGTCCAAGCGCCGAAGCCGGCGGCGCCGACCAGCCCGATCAGCGGCAATGCGAATTTTAGCACCCGCACCGTCAGCGAATGGCGTCGTGCGCGACGGAACTCGCGCTCGCGCCGCGTCGGCCTGCCGTTTTGGCCGGACGTCATCATCGGGGCGTCGATGTCCAGTGTCGCCAAGGTCATGGCCCTTCTTGCCGGTTACAGAAGCAGGAATGCCCGTTTCCTTTGTCCGGTAATATGGTGTTTTTTTGGTTTCTGCGCGAACGGTGTCTTGCCAATTGCCCCGGTCGACGACTGAAAGCCGAAATCCGGCGGTGATCAAGGGCGAAATCGCAAAAAAATCGTTCGCGTCCTGCACGACTGCTGGCCGCTACTGGCATGACATTGCGACAGAACAGCGACGCAGGAGAGTTCAGCACGTCCTTGCCAGGGCGGAGACCGCACGCTGCAAGGCGGCGGGATCGACAGGCTTGACCAGACAGTCATCGCCGCCATGGGCAAGCACCGCGTCCCGGGTCGCCGTCTGCCCGTCAGCGGTCAGCGCGAGGATAGGCAGGTGCGGACGTCCGGTTTCCTCCTCAACCGCGCGGATCGCGGCGATCGCGTCGAGCCCGTCCATCACCGGCATGTGCAGATCCATCAGCACGGCGTCGTAGGCGACGTCCGCGCGCGTGGCCTCGGCGAGCGCCGCTGCCCCGTCGCCGACATGGGTGACACGGTGTCCGAATCGCGTCAGCGCCGCGCGCGCCAACATGGCATTAACGGCGTTGTCTTCGGCAAGCAGCACGTTAAGGCACAGGCTTGCCGGTTGATCGTCGCTCGCGCTCAAGTCCGGGCCGCTGACGCGTCGCCAGTCGTCGCGCGCCGCGCCGCCGGCTTCAGCCGAATGCATGCGCCCCTCCGCCAGCATGCGCAACGCCGTGTCGGGGCGAACCGGGCGCACCAGAAACCCGTCATGCCCGCCCTCGGTCAGGATGTCGGCAAGCCGGCCGCGCTCTCGCGCCTCCACCAGCACCAGCGAACGCGATGCGCAACTGGCCGCGCCGTCAGGGCAGGGCGCTTCGCCGTGGTCGCAAATGACGACGTCAGCCCTGTGACCGCCTGACGTCGCGCCATCGGCGTGCACGAAGGCCGCGCCGCCGGCCATCTCGATTGTGCGACAAAGCGCCTCGGCCTCCACCGCCCTGCCGGTTGCGACAAGCACACGCTGTCCGGCGAGCGGTCGCGCCAGCGCCCGATGCGGCGCGCCAGTCGGCAGCACGATCTCGAACACCGATCCCGCCCCCGATACGGACGTAAGGCCGATTTGGCCGCCCATCGCCTCGACGAAGCGTCGCGCGATCGCCAGGCCGAGTCCTGCGCCACCGGCCTTGCGGGTCGAAGCGTTGTCGACCTGCTCGAACTCGGCGAAGATGCGCCCGCGATCGGCTAGCGGGATGCCCGGCCCGCTGTCCTGAACCCGGATCGCCATACGCGGAGACCCGTCCGGCGCCCCAATTGCGATAATCTCGACCAGAACCCCGCCGGCCTCGGTGAATTTCACCGCATTGCCGACGATGTTGAACAGGATCTGGCGCAGGCGCCCGGCGTCCACCACCACCGATTCTGCGATGTGCGGGTCGATATGGTAACCGAGCGCGACGCCGCGCGCATAGGCGCGCGCCGCCAGCAACTCGACGATGCCGCTCGTGATTTGGCGGATATCGGCCGGCGCGGCGTATATCTCCAGCTTGCCTGCCTCCATGCGCGACAGGTCGAGCACATCCTCCACCAGCGCCAGCAACGCATCGCCGGAAGCTGCAATGGCGTCGGCGTAGCTGCGCTGTTCGGCGGTCAGCGGCGTGTCGGCCAGCAGCTTGGCCATGCCGATGATGCCGTTCAGCGGCGTTCGCATCTCATGGCTGACCATCGCAAGGAAGCGCGATTGCTCGCGCTGCTCGGGCGCGGCCATACCTTCCGGCGCCGGCGTGTCGCCAGCCTTCTCCACGATATTCGCCATGCCGCTCATGCCGGCAGGATGGCACAGCGCCGTTACGATATGCTTGCGGCAGGGCAGGAACTGCGGCGCGTTCGATTCGCCGCCGGTTTCGTTCGGTCAGCTGGTGGCTGTCATGTCGACGACAACGCGTCCGCGCACCTTGCCGTCGATGATGTCATGCGCCGCCTGGACGATTCCCGCAAAACCGATCGTGCTCGAAATCGCGCGCAGCTTTCCGGCATCGAGGTCGGTTCCGAGCCGCTTCCACGCTTCCAGCCGCAGCGCCTTCGGCGCATTGACCGAATCGATGCCGAGCAAAGCCACGCCGCGCAGGATGAACGGCATCACCGTTGCCGGCAGATCGAAGCCCTGGGCGAGGCCGCAGGCGGCAACCGCGCCGCCGTACTGCGTCTGCGCCAGTACATTGGCGAGCGTGTGGCTGCCGACCGCGTCGACACCGCCGGCCCAGCGCTCCTTGCCGAGCGGGCGTCCGGGTTCGGAAAGTTCCGCCCGGTCGATGATCTCGGCCGCGCCGAGATCCTTCAGCCAACCGGCTTCCTGCGGACGGCCGGTCGAGGCGATGACATGGAAGCCAAGCTTCGACAGCAGCGCGACGGCGACCGACCCGACGCCGCCGGCCGCGCCGGTGACGACTACCGGACCGCGTTCCGGCGTCAGGCCGTGCTTTTCCAGCGCCATCACACTCAGCATCGCCGTGTAGCCGGCGGTGCCGATCGCCATCGCATCGAGAGCGCTCATGCCCGCCGGCAGCGGAACCAGCCAGTCGCCGTTGACCCGCGCCATCCCGGCATAGGCGCCGTAATGCACCTCGCCGACGCCCCAGCCGTTCAGGATCACCGCATCGCCGGGCTTCCAGTCCTTGTGCGTCGATTGCGTCACTGTGCCGGCGAAATCGATACCGGGGATCATCGGCCAGCGCCGAACCACCGGCGACTTGCCGGTGATCGCCAGCCCGTCCTTGTAGTTGACCGTGGTCGCCTCCACCGCCACCGTCACATCGCCTTCCATCAGGTCTTCGACGCGAAGTTCGGCGACACCGACCGACTGCTTCTTGTTCTCGTCGCGCGAGATCAGGATGGCCTTGAATGTGTGCGACATCGCAATTCCCCTTGGCGGTTGACTGGCGTTTCCGGCTTATGAACGGCGGAACGCCCGGCGGTCAACCGTCGGCGGCGCGGCGGCTGCTCCGCCAGTCGAGAAACTCGTCAAGCAAGACCAGCCCTGCACCGATCGTGATTGCCGCATCGGCCAGATTGAAGACGGCGAAGGACCAGACCGGAGTGTGGAAATAGACGTAATCCACCACATTGCCGCGTAGCGCCCGGTCGATCAAATTGCCGATCGCGCCGCCAACGATCATCGCAAAGCCCAGATGGGCAAAGACGCGCTGCGGCGGGTTGGAGCGCCACAGCCAGGCGATGAAGACCGCGACTGCCGCCGTGATCACAAGCAGGAGGGTCGTGCCAATTCCGGTCAGGAAGGAAAAGGCGACACCTTCGTTTCGGGTGTGGAACAAGGCGAGATAAGGCAGGACTTCGATGCTGGAATGCAACGGCATCGCGGCAACCACCCACGCCTTGATCGACTGGTCGAGCGCTACCGTCAACGCGACAAGAAGGGCGCCCGAGGCGCGGCGCGACTTCACGGTGTCGGCTCCAGTTTCAGGGTGTGGCGACGAATCTCGAACAGCATCACGCCGGTGGCGACGGCGAGGTTGAGCGAATCAGCTCTGCCGGCTTGCGGGATTCGCGCCAGCGCCTCGCAACCCAGCGCCAGTTCCGGCGGCAACCCTGCCTGTTCGTTGCCCATCAGCAGGACGACCGGCCGGCCGGGCCAGGCAATCGTGCGATAATCGACCGCGCCCTGCAGATGCGTTCCCGCGACCAGTGCGCCGGCCGATGCCTTCCAGCGCAGGAATTCGGCTGCGCTGGCGCGCGAAAGCGGCATGGCGAAGATCGAACCCATCGTCGCCCGCACTGTTTCGGTTGCGAAAGGATCCGTGCAGTCTCCGACGAGAATGACGCCCTTGGCGCCAACCGCGTCGGCGGTGCGGATGATGGTGCCGAGATTGCCGGGGTCGCGCACCCGGTCGAGCGCGACATACACCTCCTCGTCCTTCGGCCGGATGGCGGCAAGCGGCGTCCAGCGCTGTTCGAACACGCCCATCGCCATTTGCGGATTGTCGCGGCGTGCGATCGCGGCAAGCACCTTTTCGCTCACCTGCAACACATCCGCCCCGGCGGCGACGGCGCGGGCGGCGGTGCGCTCCACCAGCGGCTGTTGTGTGGCCGATTTCGCATGCAGGAATGTGCTCATCGTCCAGCCGGAATCGAGCGCGTCGATGACGAGCTTCAGGCCCTCGGCCATGAAAAGCCCGGTCTCGGCCCGGTGCTTCTTCAGCGCAAGCGCCCGGATCGCCTTGATCTCCGGATTGGCAAGGCTGGTGATCTCGCGCACGCGTCCCGGTGCGCCTGTCGGCCGCTTTCCGGTCATTGCGGCGTCCAGCGGCTGTACATCGAGGTGGAGAGTTGACGCCCCGACGCCTGTTCGCGCAGCACCAGTTCGCCGGAGGTCACCGAACCGCCCGCGCCGGCAAAGACGTCGCGCACCAGCTCATGCATGGCGAAGAAAGAAGCGCGGATCGCATAGGCTGTCAGGATCAGCATGACCGGCCGGTCGGACAAGATGGCGCGGCAGGCGTCGAGCATCGCCGGCAGGTGTTCGAACAACTGCCACACCTCGCCGGCCGGACCGCGGCCATAGGCAGGCGGATCGAGCAGGATGATGTCGTAGCGGCTGGCGCGGCGCGCCTCCCGTTCGACGAACTTCATCGCGTCGTCGCAGATCCAGCGGATCGGCCTGTCGTCCAGCCCCGCAATCGCCTGGTTCTCGCGCGCCCAGCCGATCGCCTTCCTGGAGGCGTCGACATGGGTGACCTGCGCGCCTTCCTTCGCCGCGATCAGCGAGGCGACGCCGGTGTAACCGAACAGGTTGAGCAGCCGCAATGGACGGTTCGAGGCGCGGATCGCACCGGCAATGGCTTCCCAGTGCGCCGCCTGTTCGGCGAAAACTCCGACATGGCGGTAGGAGGTGAAACGGCCGAGGCAAGGCACGCCAAGGAATTCAAGCGGCCAGGTTTCGGGCATTGTTTCGGAAGCGAAACGCCAACGGCCGGCGCCGTCCTCTTCAGCGCCGCCGGAGAAGACCGCGTCGGCTGCGGCCCAGCGCTCCGGCGAAAGGGCCGGCCGCCACAGCGCCTGCGCCTCCGGCCGCACGATCACAAGCTTGCCGTAGCGCTCCAGCTTGCGGCCGTCGCCGCTGTCAAGAAGCGCGTAGTCGCCATTGTCGGGCGCGGTCAGGATCACCGGGGCGATGCCGTCCGGCAACGGGCCTTGCGCCGGCGCGCGACGCGGAGTTGCCGAAACCGGGGATTCAACGCGGGCGAATTTCGGTTGCGGCCGGAAACCCTGCGGTTTCGGTGCGCGGGGCTTATCGTCCTTTCGCCGTGCCGGGGGCTTTGCGGAGCGCGGTTTCAAGCAAATGGTCCTCGCTTCGCAAATGCCGTCTTTAGGGCACCACCGCGCGAGATGGCGCGCGTCAGTGGCGTTGCCGTGGTTGAATACGGAACAGTCAGGCGCGCACCGCCGGCAAGCCGTTGCCGGTCGAAACGACCTGCTTCTTCAGTTCCTCGGTCTCGCTGCGCAGCGTCTTCGCTTCCTTGCGATAGGCGCGTTCGGCCTTGCGGTGATGACCCTGCGCAAACCACGATGCCACGCCGCCGACCAGAACTCCGGTCACCAGCGCAGCCGACAGCCACAGGAACATCGGCGCCGCCCAGGACAGTGCGGGATTGGCCGGATTGAAAGGGTCGAGGCTGACAACCGCCGGCGCGCGATTGGCGACCGAAAACGCGATCAGCACGATCGCAACCGGAATGACGATCAGGACGGTGACAAGGCGGTTGAGCATCGGCCCGGCTCCTTGCAGTTCGACGGGGACGGTATCGTTTCCGGCGCATAGCGCCGCGGCATGTCAATTGGCAAGGGCGGGTACAGTTGCCCTGCCTGCGGTCATTTGCCGTCGCCCGGGTTCAGGCGCTCGCGCAGTTCCTTGCCGGTCTTGAAGAACGGCACCCATTTCTCCTCGACATCGACCGATTCGCCAGTGCGCGGATTGCGGCCGGTGCGCGCCGGCCGGTTCTTCACCGAGAACGCGCCGAAACCGCGCAACTCGACGCGGTTGCCTTCCGCCAGCGCATCGGCAATGCCGCCGAGCACCGCGTTGACGATGTTCTCGACATCCCGCTGGAACAAATGCGGGTTCTTGTTGGCGATGATCTGAACGAGTTCGGACTTGATCATGGGTCAATCCCCTCATTGACCGGCGACAGGTTGTTCAACGTGCCAAACTGAAACCAGACCGTCAAGCGCAACACGGTCCGCCGCCTGCTCCGCGAGTGCGCTGGCCAACCCGGCATCGATGCCGAACAGGCCGGCAAGCCAGCCGAAGCCGGCGCGGGCCAGAAGCAGGTTCGATGGCGTGGCTTTCTTCTTCCACTCCACGATGTCGAGATCGGCGTCGACGCCTTTTCCAACCAGCCAGGCTTTGGCCTCGTCGCGTCCGCCAAGCGCGTCTACCAGCTTAAGGTCCAGCGCCTTGCGACCAGTGAAGATCGAGCCGTCGGCCAGCCGGTCAACCTCGGCGCGGTCCAGCGGCCGGCGCTCGTCGACAAGGTTCTTGAACCAGTCAAAGCTGTCAAGAATCATGGCGCGGATCATCTGCTTCGATTCCTCCGGCGCATTGCCGAAGATCGAGGGTTCGGCCTTCATCGGCGACGACTTGATCGATTCCACCTTGACGCCGACCTTGTCGAGCAGGCCTGAAACATCGGGATACTGGAACAGCACGCCGATTGAGCCGACGATCGAGGACTGGCGTGCGATGATGTGGTCGGAGGCGGATGCGATCATGTAGCCGGCCGAGGCCGCAAGCGTGCCGACCTGCGAGACCATCGGCTTGTCGGCGGCAAGCTTGCGCAGCGCAACGAAGATCGCCTCGCCGCCGGCCGTCGTGCCGCCCGGCGAATCGATGGTGACGATCACGCCCTTGACCGCATCGCTTTTCCGGATCTTCTCGATGCGTTCAAGCAGTTCGTCGTCTTCCACGATCGCGCCTTCGATGCGCAATTGCGCGATGTGATCACGGCCTTGGTCGCCGCCAAAATCACGGGCAACGAAGCCGGCGATGGCAGCGACAAGCGCAAGCAACGCCAGAAACGTGAAACTGCGCCAGAGCGTCAGTTTCCTGCGCAGGCGACGCCGGTCGATGATGTGGTCAGCCGTTTCTGCCATGGGTTCCTCGTTCGCCAAGCCGCTTCCTTTCGTTATCAGGTGAAGCGATGGCGGAAAAGCGGCAATGGCTGCGGCGGTTCGACCGCTCCATGTCATCGACCTGTCGCAATGGCGCAATATCCGACGGGAATCGGTGCGAAACCGGCTTTGGTTCGCTCTGCAATTCAGCTTTCGGAGCCTCCGGATGACTTCCGCCTTGTCTGACGTCGCGATACGCGATACCGCATCACCGACGGCGGCATATCTGAGGGCTTCAGGCGGCGTGGAGCGGGCAATCGCGGCGGGACCCGAGACGCTTGGTCGGATCGGCTCCCTGGAAACCAGGCTGGTGCGCGATGGCGACGAGCTTCGCGCGGCGCAGTCGATTCGCTTCAAGGTTTTTTACGAAGAACTCGGCGCGCACCGGACCGATGTGCATGCGCTGGACGATGCCGATTCCGATCGCTTCGACGATATCTGCGATCACCTGATCGTGCTCGACCGCGAATTGCCGGGCAATGACGAGGCGCAGATCGTCGGCACATACCGCCTGTTGCGCCAGGAGGTGGCCGAGCGCAGCGGCGGCTTCTACACCGCCGACGAGTTCGAGATCGGCGCCCTGATCGCCCGCCACCCGGGCAAGAATTTCCTCGAACTTGGACGCTCCTGCGTGCTGCCGCAGTATCGCTCCAAGCGCACCATCGAACTGCTGTGGCAGGGCATCTGGGCCTATTGCCTGCGCCATCGCATCGACGTGATGACCGGCTGCGCCTCGTTCCATGGTACGGTGCCGGCGGCGCACGCGCTGGCGCTGACCTTCCTGCATAACCGTTTTGCCGCATGCGGCGACTGGTATGCGCGCGCCCTGCCGCATCGCCGGGTGGAGATGGACCTGATGCCTGCCGAGGCGTTGGACGAGCGCGCCGCACTTTCCACCGTGCCACCGCTGATCAAGGGCTACCTGCGGCTCGGCGCAAAGATCGGCGACGGGGCGGTGATCGACGCCGAATTTGGCACCACCGACGTGCTGGTCATCCTGCCGGTCTCGACGATCAGCCCGCGCTATGTGAACTACTACGGCGCCGACGCCAGCCGGTTTGCCTGAACTGAAAGCGCCCCGCCGGGGTTCAGCCTTTCCACGCCACAAGCATCGCTCCGGCTGAGATAAGCGCAACGCCGAGCCAGTTGAGCGGCGACAGCCGCTCGGCAAACAGCAGCCCGGCGAGCACGGCGACGAACACCACGCTCAACTTGTCGACGGAGGCGACGCGCGCAGCGTCCCCCAGTTTGAGCGCGCGGAAATAGCACAGCCAGGACAGGCCGGTCGCAAGGCCCGACGCGACAAGGAAGAGCCACGTGCGCCCGGAGATCGCCCGCACGGGTTGCCATTTGCCGGTGAACGCCACGAGCATCCCCGCCGCCACAAGCACGACGGCGGTGCGGATCAACATCGCAAGATCGGAATTGACATCTTCGACGCCCGCCTTGGCCAGCAGCGCCGTTGCCGCCGCAAACAGCGCGGCCAACAGCGCCCAGACGAACCAAGGGCCAAGGAGCGACGTCATCGAACTTATCCGCTCGCGTTGTAGGCCGCAATCACCGCCATGTTGACGATGTCGGCGTCGCGCGCGTTCAGCGACACGATCTGCACCGGTTTGTTGAGGCCGACGAGCAGCGGTCCGATGATGGTCGAGCCGCCGAGTTCCTGCAGCATCTTGGTGGAGATGGAGGCCGAGTGGAAGGCCGGCATCACCAGCACGTTGGCCGGGCCGGAGAGCCGGCAGAACGGATACTGCTCGCGCATCTTCATGTTCAGCGCAACGTCGGCGGCCATGTCGCCATCGTATTCGAAATCGACGCGTCTCCGGTCGAGCAGGCGCACCGCCTCCTTCACCTTTTCCGAACGCTCGCCGGGCGGATGGCCGAAGGTGGAGTAGGCCAGCATGGCGACGCGCGGCTCGTAGCCCATGCGGCGCGCCATGCCGGCGGCTTCCACCGCGATGTCGGCCAGTTCCTCTGCCGACGGCATGTCGTGCACGGCCGTGTCGGCCACCAGCACGGTGCGACCGCGGCACAGCGCAATGGTGACGCCAATCACCCGGTGGCCGGGCCTGGCGTCGATCACGGTGCGCATTTCCTGCAAGGCGGTGGAATAGTTGCGGGTGACGCCGGTCACCACGCCATCGGCGTCGCCAAGCGCCACCATAGTGGCGGAAAAGATGTTGCGGTCGTTGTTGATCAGCCGCTGGCAATCGCGGAACAGGTAGCCCTGCCGCTGCAGCCGCTCGTAGAGGAAGTCGGTATAGGCCCCGTTGCGTCGCGACAGCCGGGCGTTGATCAGTTCGATGCCCGGCCGATCGAGGTCGACGCCGGCGTTCTTCGCCGTCTCGCGCATCTGGTCTTCGCGGCCAAGCAGGATGGCGGTGCCGAGCTGCTGGTTGGCGTAGGCGACCGCCGCGCGCATCACCTGTTCCTCCTCGCCCTCGGCGAAGACGATGCGCTTCGGCTTGCGGCGCACCCGCTCGTAGATGCGCTGCAAGGTCGACGCGATCGGGTCGCGGCGCGCCGACAGTTCCGCCTTGTAGCGCTCGAAATCGAGGATTGGCTTGCCGGCGACGCCGGAATCGATCGCAGCCTTTGCCACGGCGACCGGGATCGCCGAGATCAGGCGCGGATCGAACGGCACCGGAATGATGTATTCCGGCCCGAAGCGCGGCCTGTTGCCCTGATAGGCGGCCGCGACATCGTCGGGCACATCCTCGCGCGCCAGTTCGGCCAGCGCCTTCGCGGCCGCAACCTTCATGTCCTCGTTGATGGTGCGGGCGCGCACGTCGAGCGCGCCGCGGAAGATGTAGGGAAAGCCGAGAACGTTGTTGACCTGGTTGGGAAAGTCGGAGCGCCCCGTCGCCATGATCGCGTCCGTGCGCACCTTCTTCACCTCGCCCGGCGTGATTTCGGGATCGGGATTGGCCATGGCGAAGATGATCGGGTTCCTCGCCATCGATGCGACCATGTCAGGCGTCAGCGCGCCTTTCACCGACAGGCCGAAGAACACGTCGGCGCCGTCGATCGCCTCGGCGAGCGAACGCGCTTTCGTCTCCACCGCGTGGCCGGATTTCCACTGGTTCATGCCCTCGGTGCGGCCCTTCCAGATGACGCCCTTGGAATCGCACAGCGTCACGTTGGCCGGCGCAAAGCCCATCGACTTGACCAGTTCGACGCAGGCGATCGCCGCTGCGCCGGCGCCGTTGACCACCAGCTTCGTCGTCTTCATGTCGCGGCCGGTCAGGTGAAGCGCATTGATCAGGCCGGCCGCCGCGATGATGGCGGTGCCGTGCTGGTCGTCGTGGAAGACGGGAATGTCCATCAGTTCGCGCAGGCGCTGCTCGATGATGAAGCAGTCGGGCGCTTTGATGTCTTCCAGATTGATGCCGCCGAAGGAGGGACCGAGGAACCGCACGCAGTTGATGAACTCGTCGACATCCTCGGTGCCGACCTCGAGATCGATCGAATCGACATCGGCGAAGCGCTTGAACAGCACCGCCTTGCCTTCCATCACCGGTTTTGACGCAAGGGCGCCGAGATTACCGAGGCCGAGGATCGCCGTGCCGTTGGAGATCACGGCCACCATGTTGCCGCGCGCCGTGTAATCCCAGGCGCGGCCGGGATCCTCGGCGATCGCCTTCACCGGCACCGCAACGCCGGGGGAATAGGCAAGCGACAGGTCGCGCTGGGTGGCCATCGGCTTGGTCGGGCTGATCTCCAGCTTGCCCGGCCGGCCGGAGGAATGGAACTCCAGCGCCTCCTGGTCGGTGACGAGCGGGCGTCCGGGCGATTTGTCGGTGGCTGGCATGACGGTCGGTGTCCTCCCCGGACGATGCTTCTTTGTGGAGCGTTGGCAAACAGGCTACACTTCGCAACCGCAATCCGGCAACAACACTTCTCGACCGATTTTTCTGCGCCGACACTGCCGGGAGCCTCCGACAAGCCCGTGATCGAGTACGCCGACAAGCCTGAAGAAAAATTGCCGGCTTCGCCGCCCTGGCTCGACGCTGCCGGGGCGACGCCGATGATGGAGCAATACATCGAGATCAAGGCGGCCAATCCGGATTCGCTGCTGTTCTACCGGATGGGCGATTTCTACGAATTGTTCTTCGACGACGCCGAGGTGGCGAGCCGGGCGCTCGGCATCACGCTGACGCGGCGCGGCAAGCACGCCGGCCAGGACATTCCGATGTGCGGCGTGCCGGTGCACGCCGCCGATGACTACCTGCAGAAGCTGATCGCGCTCGGGCACCGGGTGGCGGTGTGCGAACAGGTGGAGGACCCCGCCGAGGCGAAGAAGCGCGGCTCCAAGTCGGTGGTGCGCCGCGATGTCATCCGCCTCGTGACGCCCGGCACCATCACCGAGGAAAAGCTGCTCGCGCCCGGCGACGCGTGCCATCTCCTTGCCTTGGCGCGTCTGAAAGGCGCTGGGGAAGGCGACTATGCGATCGCCTGGATCGACATATCGACCGGCGATTTCAGGGTTGCCGAAACCACACCCGACCGGCTGCTGGCCGATATCGCCCGCATCGACCCGCGCGAAGCGATCATGGCCGATGCGGTGTTTCACGATCCCGCTCTGCGCCCGGTGTTCGACGCGCTCGGCCGCATCGCCTCGCCGCAGCCGGCGCAACTGTTCGATTCGACCGCTGCCGAGAACCGGATCGCCCGCTTCTTCGGCGTCGCGGCGCTCGACGGCTTTGGCCAGTTCAGCCGCGCCGAACTCGCGGCGGCCGCGGCCGCGATCGCCTATGTCGAGAAGACGCAGATCGGCGAGCGCCCGGCGCTGAAGCGGCCGGAACGCGAGGCGCAGGGATCGACCCTGTTCATCGACCCGGCGACGCGGGCAAACCTCGAAATCCTGCGCACCCTGTCCGGCGGCCGTGACGGCAGTCTTCTCGCCGCTATCGACCGCACCGTGACCGGCGGAGGCGCAAGGCTGCTGGCGGCCCGCCTCGTCGCGCCGCTGACCGATCCGAAGCAGATCGCCGCGCGGCAGGATGCTGTCGCCTTGTTCCTCGCCGAGAGCCGGCTTGCCGAAGCCGTGCGCGCCGCGCTGAAGGTCGCGCCCGACATGCCGCGCGCGCTGGCGCGCCTGTCGCTCAACCGCGGCGGCCCGCGCGATCTCGACGCCATCGGCAAGGGGCTGGAAGCAGCGGCGGCGCTGGCGCGGCTGTTTGCCGGGCACCTGTTGCCGCCGCAGGTGGAGGATGCCGCTGCACGCCTTGCCGCGTCGCCGCAGGCGCTTGCCGCGCACCTGGCGCGCGCTCTTCATCCTGACCTGCCGCTGCTGAAGCGCGACGGCGGGTTCATCGCCCCGGGATACGACGACCGGCTCGACGAGGCGCGCGGCCTGCGCGACGAATCGCGGCGCGTCATCGCCGCGTTGCAGGCGCGCTATGCCGAGGAAACCGGAGTGAAGGCGCTGAAGATCCGCCACAACAACATCCTCGGCTACCATATCGAAGTGACGCAGCTTGCCAGCGCCGCGCTGACCGAGACGGCGGAAGCGCGCGCCCGCTTCATCCACCGCCAGACGATGGCGAATGCGATGCGCTTCACCACCACCGAACTGGCGGAGCTTGAAAGCCGCATCTCGTCTGCCGCCGACCGCGCGCTCGGGCTCGAACTCGACGTCTTCGAGGCGCTGCAGGCCGAGATACTCGATGCGGCAGACGCGATCCGCGCTGCCGCCGACGCGCTTGCCGAGATCGATGTCGCTGCCTCGCTGGCGGAACTGGCGGAAACGCAAGGCTGGTGCCGCCCGGTTGTCGACGATTCGCTCGATTTCGCGATCGTCGCCGGCCGGCATCCCGTCGTCGAGCAGGTGTTGCGCCGCCAGGCGGCCGATCCCTTTGTCGCCAACGATTGCGACCTGTCGCCCAGGGGTGACGCCCGCCATGGCGCGATCTGGCTGCTGACCGGACCGAACATGGGCGGCAAATCGACCTTCCTGCGGCAGAACGCGCTGATCGCGATCCTGGCGCAGATGGGATCGTTCGTTCCGGCGGGTTCGGCGCGCATCGGCGTCGTCGACCGGTTGTTCAGCCGCGTCGGCGCTTCCGACGATCTGGCGCGCGGCCGCTCCACCTTCATGGTGGAGATGGTGGAGACAGCGGCGATCCTGAACCAGGCCGGCGAGCGGGCGCTGGTGATCCTCGACGAGATCGGCCGCGGCACGGCGACCTTCGACGGCCTGTCGATCGCCTGGGCGGCGATCGAGTACCTGCACGAGGCGAACCGCTGCCGCGCCCTTTTCGCCACGCATTTCCACGAGATGACGGCTCTGACCGCCAAGTTGCCGCGTCTCGCCAATGTCACGATGAAGGTGAAGGAATGGCATGGCGACGTGATCTTCCTGCACGAGGTGGCGGCCGGCGCCGCGGACCGGTCTTACGGCGTGCAGGTGGCGCGCCTTGCCGGGCTGCCGCCGTCGGTGGTGGAGCGCGCGCGCGCGGTGCTGGAACAACTCGAGACGGGATCGTCGAAATCGGAGCGGGCGCAGCTCGTGGACGACCTGCCGCTGTTCTCGGTGCCGGTGAAGCAGGCGGCGGCGAAGCCCGCAACCGGATCCGATCCGGTCGCGGAGGCGGTGGCGGCGCTCAATCCCGACGAGCTGACGCCGCGCGAGGCGCTCGATGCGCTGTACAGTCTGAAGGCGCTTTCCGTGCGCAAGCAAAGGTAGTGGCGCTTCGGAATTTGACATTTGGCTCGGCGCCGGAGGCAGGCGGGCGCCGAATGTCAAATTCGCTCCAGTGGAACGTCCGTGTGGCGGGTCGATTGTCAGCTTCGCGGCTTGGCGCGGTTAGTGGCCTTCGCGCTGGCGGGATCCTCCGGCCATTCATGGCGGGGATAGCGGCCGCGCATCTCGGCGCGCACATCGGCCCAGGAACCGGCCCAGAAGCCGGGCAGGTCAGCAGTCTTCTGGATCGGCCGGTGCGCCGGCGACAGCAATTCCAGCATCAGCGGAACCTTGCCGCCGGCAATCGCCGGATGGGTTTTCAGCCCGAACAGTTCCTGCACCCGGATCGACAGCAACGGCTGCCCGTCCTCATAGAGGATCGGCGCATGCGAGCCCGAAGGGGCGGCGAAGTGCGTCGGCGCCAGCCGGTCGAGGTCGCGGTGCAAGGCGGGCGGGACCAACGCCGCGAGCGCTTCGCCGAGCGGCCCTTCCTCCACTTGCGCAAAAGAAGTCGCCAAAGGCGCAAAGGGCAGCAGCCATTCCTCCAGTGTTTCGGCCAAGGCCTCGTCGCCGACATCGGGCCATGGGGAGCCGAGCGAATCGTGCAACCAGGCAAGACGGCGGCGCAGCGTGGCCACCGCCTTCGGCCATTGCAGCGACGACAGGCCGCGCTGGCGCAACGCCGCAAGCAGCACCGCTGTGGCTTCCTCGCCGGGCGTGACAGCGGCTGGCTGGTCTTCGAGCGTGATGGCCCCAAGCCGCACCGTGCGGCGGGCGCGGATCGCCCGCGCAGCCTCGCCGAAACGCAACGCGTTGCGCGTCTCCATGCGACCGGCGGCGATCTCTCCCAACTCGGTGCCGGTGAGGGCGGCGGCGGCGCGAATGCGCGCGGCGGCCGCCGAACCGGTCAGGTCGGCGACGACAAGATACGGTGACGCGGCAAGCGGATCGGTCTCGTCCAGTATCGCGCCGCGTCCGTTCGCCATCACATAGCGCCCGCGCGCGCCGCGCGCCGCGGCGATGCGGTCCGGCCAGGCGTCGGCTAGCATCGAGCCGACCGACGAAGGCGTGATCTCTTCCGCCGGCTTCGTTTCCGGTTTCTTCCCGGTTACGCCTCCAACAGACGCGATCTCAGCAAGACGCGTTGCAAGCCGTCGCGCGCCCTGTGCGCGCTCGGAGCGATTGCGGCGAAACCTGTCGAGCCGGCGCTCGAGATCGACATCGACGCCGCCGAGTCCCTGCTCGGTCAGCAGCACGGCCAGTTCGGCGCGCGCCTTTCTGTCGTCGCGGTTCGCGCCTTCGGCGACCATGTGCGCCAGACGGACCGGCAATGGCAGCGCGCGAATTGCCCTGCCGGCCGCGGTCAGCCGCCCGTCTGCGTCGATGGCGCCGAGTGCGGTCAGCAAGGCGCGCGCCTCGATCAGCGCTGGCCTCGGCGGCGGGTCGGGAAATGGCACCGCGGCGGGATCGGTGACGCCCCAGGCGAGGCAATCCAGCAGCAGCCGCGACAGGTCGCTCTCGAAAATCTCCGGCGGATGGAAAGGGACAAGCGCCGCGGTCTGGGCTTCGCTCCACAGGCGGATCGCCACGCCGGGCGCGGTGCGACCGGCGCGACCGGCGCGCTGGTCGGCAGAGGCCTTCGAGACCCGAACCGTTTCCAGCCGCGTCACGCCGCTGCCGGGTTCGAAGCGCGGCAGCCGGGCATAACCGCTGTCGACTACCACCCGCACGCCATCGATGGTGATGGAGGTTTCGGCAATCGACGTCGCCAGCACGATCTTGCGCGCGCCGTCCGGCGCCGGGCGAATGGCGCGATCCTGCGCCGCGATCTCCATTTGACCGAACAGTGGCGCCAGAAAGCAATTCGCCGGCAAACGATCCTGCAACTGCTCTTGCGTGCGCAGGATTTCCGCCTGACCCGGCAGGAAAGCAAGGATCGAGCCGGTTTCGCCAGCCGCCGCCGAACGGATCGCTTGCGCAACTGCGTCCTCAAGGCGTTCGCCGGGGCTTCTCGGAACGTAACGCAGTTCGACCGGGAAGGCCCGGCCGGCGCTCTCGACCACCGGCGCATCGCCAAGGCTTGCGGCAACGCGCGCGCCGTCGAGCGTTGCCGACATCACCAGCAGCCGAAGGTCGGGCCGCAGCGCTGCGCGGATGTCGAGCGCCAGCGCCAGGCCGAAATCGGCGTCGAGGCTGCGCTCGTGATATTCGTCGAACAGCACGGCCGAAACCCCGGACAATTCCGGGTCATCCAGCGCCATGCGCGCAAACACGCCTTCGGTCACCACCTCTATGCGGGTCTTTGCCCCGATCCGGCTGTCGAGGCGCATGCGCGTGCCGACCGTCTCGCCGACCGCTTCGCCAAACAGCGACGCCATGCGCGCGGCTGCCGCGCGCGCGGCGAGGCGGCGCGGCTCCAAGAGCACGATGCGGCCGTCGCCGCGCCATGGCGCGCCGAGCAGGTGCAGCGGCACCAGCGTCGTCTTTCCGGCGCCAGGCGGGGCGATCAGCACCGCAGCGCCGTTCTTCGCCAGTGCTCCATCGAGCGCGGGCAGGGCCTCGGTTACGGGAAGATCGGGCAGCACGGTCATGGCCGCACTTGCGTCGTCATGCACCAAAGGTCAATCGCCTATGGTTACGAGTCGCCCGCCGGCCGCTGTGGCATCGGCCTCGTCATGGGTGACGAGCACCACCGGCAGCCGGCGCGCCTCAGCCCTTGCAAAGACGAGTTCGCGCACCTGCTGGCGCAACTGCGTGTCGAGCTTTGAAAACGGTTCGTCCAGCAACAGCAGGCGCGGCTCGGCGAGCAGCACCCGCGCCAGCGCCACCCGCGCCTTCTGCCCTCCCGACAGCGTTGCCGGGTCGCGCTCGAACATCCCGTCAAGACCGATATCGGCAAGCGCGGCTTCAGCCCTCTCGCGCCGGGCGGCACGACCCCGGACCGAGGGCGACAGGGCAAACAGCAGGTTGCCGCCGACCGACATGTGCGGAAACAGCAACGGATCCTGGAACAGGATGCCGGCGCGGCGCAGACTGGCGTCAAGCGCGGTGATCTCGACCCCGCCGACGAAGGCGCTTCCGCTTGCGGTGAAGGCGGGATCGAGAAACCCGCCGAGAAAGGCCAACAGCGACGACTTGCCGGAACCGGCGGGGCCCATCACGGTCAACACTGCGCCCGGTTGCACATTGGCGTCGAGCGAAAGCAGTTCACGGGTCCCAAGTGCGATGCGCACGCGTTCGAGAACAAGCCCCTCACCGGTCATCACGCCCTCATCGCGCGGCGGTTGGCGAACAGCAGCGCCGGCAGGCCGGTCGCCAGCGCAAAGCCGAGAAACGGCAACAGCATCTGCAGGAAGGCGTAGACGCCGATGACGCGGCGGTTGCCGCCAGACGCCAGCGCCACAGCCTCGGTTGTGATGGTGGGCACGCGACCGGCCCCGATCAGCAACGTCGGCAGGTATTGGCCGACCGACACGGCGAATCCGACCGCTGCCGCAGTGAGGATCGCCGGCAGCAACATCGGCAGGCGCACGCGCAGACCCGTCGCCCGGGGCGATTTTCCCAACCCGGCGGCCACCGCCTCGTATCGGCGATCGAAGGCCCGCCACGGATCGGAGAGCGAAAGGAATACGTAAGGCAGCACGAACACAAGATGCGCGAAACTCACCGCAACAAGACCGGGCGTGACGCCGGCCGAAAGAAACAGGAATTGCAGGCCGAACAGGAATGCCGCCTGCGGCATCAGCAGGGGCAGGTAGATGAACAGCAGCGCGCGCGTCCCGCCGGTCTTGCCGGTTTCGAGTTCGCGGACCAGGCAGAGCACTGCCAGGACAACGGCCACGATCGTGGCGAAAGAAGCGGCTAGGATTGTGGACCAGAGCGGGTCGACGATCCGCGGCGCGGTGTCGACCCAAGTCTTGACGACGAGTTTGGTCGGCAGCGCATCGGGAAACTGCCACAGCCCGGCAACTGACCACAGCGCCAGAACAAGAAGGCCACCGGCGACAACCGCCATGCTGGCAAGGCTGACGCCGAGCGCCGCATTGCGTGCAGCAGCGTCGCGGGAAAACCGCATCCCCCGCGATGCGATCGCCCGCGCAATGCCCGCCGCCAAGCGCTCAAGCGCTATCCAGATCGCCAGCGCCGTGAGAGTGACGCCGAGTTGCAGAAGCGCGCCCGCGCTGGCCATGAAACGCATCGCCAGATCGGGATCGGCCATCCACTCCACGAGCCGCACCGAGAGCGGGGCCGGCGTCGTCGGTCCGAGGATCGCAGCGACATCGACAACCGAGGTGGCAAATGCGACGACGGCGAAGACTGCGAGCCGGATCTGGCGGTAGACCTGCGGCCACACCGTCAGCAGAAAGCCTGCGATGCGGCCATGGCCGAGCCCTTGCGCCACATGCAGCGTTTCCGCGGCGCGCATCAGCGGCAACGCGGCCAGCGTGACCAGCAGGATGAACGGCACTTCCTTCACCACCAGCCCGGCGACGAGCGAAAGGCCAAGCGGATCGTTGACGATCAGCCAATCGGGCGGGCGCGTCCAGCCGGTCGCCCAAGGAGAGAACAGCCGCGCCAGGAAGCCGGACGGGGCGATCATGAAGGCAAGGCCAAAGGCGGCCGCCGCATGCGGCACCGCCAGCAGCGGCGAGATCAGATGGCGCATCACGGTGAAGGCGCGCGTGCCGGACCACGCCGCCGTGAGCAGCGCGACAATGGCGACGGCAATGATTGAACTGGCCAAACCGGTCAACAGCGACAGCGCCACGGAACGGGACAGCCCCGGCTGGGTGGCGAGCGCGCGAAACGCGTCAATCGAGAAAGCGTCGCCACCGAGCGCCGGCAGGTAGCCGAAGGCCGGCAGCGCCGTGCCGAACAGGCCGAACAGCACCGGCCCGGCCAGAAGGGCGATGGCGACAGCCGGGGCGAGGCGGGTCAGCATGGTCGACGACGTCACGCGGCGGTGGGTGGAGCGGCGCACTCGCTCGTCAACACATGCGCCACGCCGCCTTCCGTCAATTCGCGACGCCGTAGCGCTTCGCCCACTCGGTCTCGAGCCGCTCCATCCATGACGGGTGGGGTTCCGGCAGCGCCGGGCCGAGATCGGCCGGCTTCAGCGTCGCGATGCCGAGGTCGAGCGCATCGAAACGGGCGCGGTCTTGTTCCGCCAGCTTGTCCATCGCCAGCACGGTCGGGTCGCCCCACACGGTCGGGTTCTGCTTGTGCGCCTGCGCCTGCGGCGAAAGCAGGAAGTTTGCCACAACCAGCGCGCCGGCCTTGGCGGCAGCGTTGAACGGAATGGCGACGAAATGGGTGTTCGACAAGGTGCCGCCGGAGAAGGTGAAGGAACGCACCGTGTCCGGCAGTTCGCCACTGGCGATGGCATTCGACGCTTCGGCCGGGTTGAAGGCGAAGATGATGTCGACCTCGCCATCGGCCAGCATCTGCTTCATCGCCGGGTAGTTCTTGGGATAAGCGCGGGCCTGGCGCCACATCAGCAGATGCAGGGCGTCGAGAGTGTCGAACAGCGGTTTCGTGACGGTCTCGAATTCGGCGTCGACAACCGGCGCCTGCAGGACGGAGGGGTCGGCGACGGTTTCGGCCAGCACCTGCTTGAGGAACGACGAGCCGATGAAATCCGGCGGTTGCGGATAGGAAAAGCGGCCGGGATTCTGCTTCGCCCAGGCCAGAAGGCCGGCTGCTGAATCGGGAAGACTGTCGGCCGGCGTGCGGGCGCCGTCAAAGAAGAACACCAGCTTCGCCATGCCCCACGGCGATTCCAGCCCCTCGACCGGAACCGTGAAATCGGTGCGGATCGTCGGCTTGTTCTCGACATCGACAAGGGACCAGTTCGGCAGTTTTTCCGCCCAGCCAGGGCTCATCAGCAAGCCCTGCCGCTTCATCGACGCGAAATTCTCGCCGTTGATCCAGATCAGGTCGATTGAGCCGCCTTCCAGCTTGCCGGCAGCCTTCTCGGCGACGACGGTTGCGACAGCGTTGGCGGTGTCGTCCAGTTTCACATGCTTGAGCTTGACGCCGTAGCGCTCGGCAAGTTCGCCGCCTGCCCACTCGACATAGGCGTTGATCTGCTCCGACCCGCCCCAGGCGTTGAAATACACGGTCTCGCCGCGCGCCTTTTCCAGCACTGCATCCCAGTTGGCCGGATCGGGATCGGCGGCGCGGGCGGCCGACGTGGCGAAAAGGCCGAAGACGACGGCGAGGGCAAGGCGGGCGATACGCATGGCAAGCTCCGGATTGGCATGTCCTGAACGCCGTTGACCATGACGCGCGCGCGCGGTCAACGTTGCAAGCCTGATCAGCGACTCACGTTTGGGTGAAACGGGCCGGCGCGCCCGTTTTATTCTGCCTCGACGATGCGCACGCGGCGAACTTGCGGCTCCGGTTCCGGGCGTTCCAGTTCGATTGACAGCAGACCGTTGCGCAATTCCGCGCCGAGCACATGCATGCCGTCCGCCAGCACGAAGGCCTTCTGGAACTGCCGGGCGGCGATGCCGCGATGCAGGTAATCGCGTGGACCTTCATCCTTCTGGCGACCGCGGATGACCAGCTGTCCCTGTTCGGTTGTGATATCGAGATCGTCGAGCGCAAAGCCGGCGACCGCAAGCGTGATGCGCAGCCGGTCGCCCTGTTCGCCTTGCAGACGTTCGATATTGTAGGGCGGATAGCCGTCGCCCGACTTGGCGACCCGTTCCAGCGACCGCTCGATCGACTCGAAGCCAAGCATCAGGGGGCTTGAGAATTGCGACATGCGCGTCATGGCGGCTGTCCCGAAACCGAGCGTCAGTATGGTGAAAAGCCCATGGCAATCCCCCTTGGCCTTGATATGGTCGAGGCAAAGCCTCGAATCAAGGGAACACACGCGCATGTCCAGCCATCCCCGCGCCATTATCATCGACACGGACCCTGGCCAGGACGATGCGGTCGCCATCCTGCTTGCGCTGGCGAGCCCGGAATTCGAGGTTCTCGGCATCTGCGCCGTGGCCGGCAACGTGCCCCTGGCGCTGACCGAAAAGAATGCCCGAAAGATCTGCGAACTGGCGCGGCGCACCGACATTCCCGTCTTCGCCGGCGCGCCCCGGCCACTGGTGCGCAAGCTGGTGACGGCGGAATACGTGCACGGCAAGACCGGGCTGGACGGTCCGGTGCTGCCCGAACCGGCCATGCCGCTGCAGGAGATGGACGCGGTCGATTTCATCGTCGAGACTTTGCGCGCCCGCCCTGCCGGCACTGTGTCGATGGCGACGCTCGGGCCGCTCACCAACATCGCGCTTGCGCTGGTCAAGGCCCCCGACATCGCTTCGCGCATCGCCGAGATCGTGATGATGGGTGGCGGCTTTTTCGAGGGCGGCAACACCACGCCGGCAGCCGAGTTCAATATCTATGTCGATCCGCATGCGGCCAAAACCGTATTCGATTCTGGCGTGCGCATCGTCATGCTGCCGCTCGACGTGACGCACAAGGCGCTGACGACGCGGGCGCGCGTCGAGGCGATCCGCGCGCTCGGCACACCGGTCGGCATCGCCACGGCAGAATTGCTCGATTTCTTCGAGCGGTTCGATGAGCGCAAGTACGGCACCGATGGCGGGCCGCTGCACGATCCCAATGTGATCGCGTACATGCTCGAGCCGTCCCTCTATGCTGGACGCGACTGCAATGTGGAGATCGAGACCGGCTCGGAACTGACGCTGGGCCTGACCGTGGTTGACTGGTGGGACGTGACCGAGAGGCCGAAGAACGCCCGTGTTGTGCGCGACGTAGACGCCGACGGCTTCTTTGCCCTGTTGACGGACCGGCTGGCGCGGCTGTAGCGCCTGCCTCGACGAACGGAGCGGCACGATGACCATACGGTTTCACAAGGGCGACATCTCGAAAGCGGCGCTGAAGCTCTACAAGGATCGCGCCGCGGTCGACACCGAGACGATGGGGCTCAACCCGCACCGCGACCGGCTGTGCTTGGTGCAGCTTTCTCCCGGCGATGGCTCTGCCGACATCGTGCAGATGGATGGAAGTGCCCCACTCGAACTGCGAGACAACGCTCCCAATCTGGTTTCGCTTCTGGAAAACGAGAACATCCTGAAAATCTTCCACTACGCCCGTTTCGACGTGGCGGTCCTTGCGCGTTATCTCGGGGTTGGAACCGCGCCGATCTTCTGCACCAAGATCGCCTCCAGGCTAGCACGCACCTATACCGACAAGCACGGGCTGAAGGATCTGGTGCGCGAGGTGCTCGGCATCGAGATCTCCAAGACACAGCAATCCTCCGATTGGGGGGCGGAAAAGCTGACCCAGGCGCAACTCGAATACGCGGCCTCTGACGTGCTGCACCTGCATGCGCTGATGGACGCGCTGGAAGCGCGGCTGGAGCGCGAGGACCGGCTGGAAATCGCCGAACAATGCTTCGACTTCCTGCCGACCCGCGCCATGCTGGACTTGATGGGCTGGGCGGAGGAAGACATCTTCGCCCATAGCTGACGCGCAACGCCATGCTTGTGATCTTCGATTGCGACGGCGTGCTTGTCGATTCGGAAGCCATCTACATTGAGGCCGAACTGGCGCATCTGGCCCGGCAGGGCGTGGTGCTGGACCGCGCCGACTACATGCGCCGCTTCATGGGCCTTTCGCCGGCAGACTGGCGCGCAGGTATCGCCGATCTGGTTGCCGATGCGACCGGTGTGGGACCCGCGGCGCGATTCTTCGACCTGCTTGCCGAAGCCGTCCATGCCGAGATGGACAGGCGGCTTGCGCCAATTGCCGGCGTTCCCGAGACGCTCGCCGCGCTCGGCGTGCCGATCTGCGTGGCGTCGTCGACGCCCTTGCAGCGCCTGCATTGGAAACTGGACAGGACCGGCCTCTCGCCGTTCTTTGGCGACCGCGTCTTTTCCGCCTCCATGGTGGCGAAGGGAAAGCCTGCGCCTGATCTCTTCCTGTACGCGGCGAAGGCCTGCGGCCATGAACCGGGGCGCTGCATTGTCGTCGAAGACAGTGTCAACGGCGTTCTGGCTGGCCGTTCAGCCGGCATGGCGGTGATCGGCTTCTGCGGCGGCGGGCATTGCGATGACAGCCACGGCGACCGCCTGACGCAGGCCGGCGCGACGCAGATCGCGGGCAGCTTTGCGGAGATCTGCACGGCAATCGGCGCAATCGGTCAGCACGGCGGATGAACCGCCGCCCGGATCAGCTCAGCGCCTCGATATCCTCGTCGGACATCGCCTGTGGCACAACGGTGACAGGTATCGGGAACGGCGCTTTGCCGCCGGCAATCGACGAGACCAGCGGTCCCGGTCCTTCCTTGCCTGAACCGGCCGCCAGCACCAGGATCGCGATGTCCTGGTCTTCCTCGATCAGCGCGCGGATTTCGTCGACCGGCTTGCCCTCGCGAATCACGGTTTCCGGTTCCGAACCGGATTTCTCGCGCGCAAGGGCGGAATGTTTCGCGAGCGCGTTGTTGGCGCGTTCTGTCGCTTCGGCCCGCATTACCTCTTCCACGCCCAACCAATGCTGGAAGTCGCCGGGCTCGATGATGTAGACCAGAAGCAGCTTGCCACCGATCGCCGCGGCGCGCCGCGAGGCGTAAACGATGGCGCGCTCGCATTCCGGCGTTTCGTCGACGACAGCGAGAAACTTGCGCCGGTGGCCTGCCTCGTTGAAAAGTCGTCTGGTGACCATGGCGGCAACCTACATTTTCCGTCCGGCGACCGCAAGCGAGCCGGTTTGGCGCTTCATCCAAGAAAGCCCATGATGGCGCGCACGCCCTTCATCGTCTCCTCGGCGATCACCGAAGCGCGCTCTGCGCCATCGGCAAGGACGGTGTCGATATGGCCCGGATCGGCTGTAAGTCGACGCATTTCGTTGGCGATCGGCGCGAGCACGGCAACCGAAAGATCGGCCAGAGCCGGCTTGAAGACCGAGAACGGCTTGCCGGCGAATTCCGCGAGCACGTCCTCCTTGCTGCGATCAGCCAGCGCGGCGAAGATGCCGACAAGGTTGTCGGCCTCCGGGCGCGCGGCAAGCCCCTCCATGTCCAGCGGCAGCGGCTCGGGATCGGTCTTGGCCTTGCGGATCTTCTTGGCGATGTCGTCGGCGGTATCGGTCAGGTTGACGCGCGAGAGGTCCGACGGATCGGATTTCGACATCTTCTTGCCGCCATCGCGCAGGCTCATCACCCGCGTCGCCGGGCCTTCAATCAGCGGCTCGGTGAGCGGAAAGAATCCATTCACCTTTTCTTCACCCACCATCATCTCCACGCCGAGGCCAAGGTCGCGAATGCGGTCGGAGAAGTCGTTGTTGAACTTCTGCGCGATGTCGCGCGTCAGTTCCAGATGCTGCTTCTGGTCGTCGCCGACCGGCACATGCGTGCCGCGATAGAGCAGGATGTCGGCCGCCATCAGCGTCGGATAGGCAAACAGCCCGACCGATGCGTTCTCGCGATCCTTGCCGGCTTTCTCCTTGAACTGGGTCATGCGGTTCAGCCAGCCCATTCGGGCGATGCAGTTGAACACCCAGGCAAGCTCGGCATGCTGGTGCACCCTGCTCTGGTTGAAGACGATATGCGCCTTGGGGTCGATGCCGGCGGCGAGAAACGCGGCGGTCACCTCGCGCGTCGACTTCATCAGTTCGACGGGATCCTGCCAAACGGTCACCGCATGCAGGTCGACGATGCAGTAGATGCAATCATGGCTCTGCTGCAGCGCCACGAACTTGCGGATGGCGCCGAGATAGTTGCCGAGATGCAGGTTTCCGGTCGGTTGGACGCCGGAAAAAACTCTGGGGTGAAACGTGCTCATGAGGTCTTTCGCGGGATCGGAGCGGGTGGCGGGCGGCATTGACCGGCCGTCGAAAAATCGCGCCGCTTATGGCGGGTCGCCGCCGGCTTTGCAAGGCCGGTTCGACCGCGTGCCGGTCGCGCGGCTTGCAACGCACCGCCTGCTGCGGCAATGACGCCGGCATGTCCGATACGCCGCTTTTCGCAATCCCATGCACCGCTACCGCCTGACGGTCGAGTATGACGGCCGCCCCTATGCCGGCTGGCAGCGGCAGGAAAATGCGCCGAGCGTCCAGCAGGCGATCGAAACCGCGTTCTCGGCATTCGCCGGCGAACAGCCGACGCTGCACGGCGCCGGGCGGACGGATGCCGGCGTGCATGCGACCGGCCAGGTTGCCCATGTCGACCTGTCGCGCACCTGGACGCCTTTCCGGCTGATGGAGGCGCTCAACGCCCATCTCGTCGAGGCGGACGAGACGGTCGCCATTCTCGATGTCGCCGCTGCCAGTCCCGATTTTCATGCCCGTTTCTCGGCCACGGCGCGCCACTACCTCTATCGCATCCTCAATCGCCGCGCGCCGCCGGCGCTGGAGCGCGGGCGCGCATGGCACGTGAAGAAGGGTATCCTGGACGCTGCGGCGATGCATGCAGCCGCGCAGCGCCTCCTTGGCCGGCACGACTTTACCACCTTTCGCGCCACGCAGTGCCAGGCGCCAAGCCCGGTCAAGACGCTCGACCGTCTCGACGTGACGCGCGACGGCGACATGGTGGAGATCCGCGCCTCGGCGCGCTCCTTCCTGCACAACCAGGTGCGCTCGATGGTCGGCAGCCTGAAGCTGGTCGGCGACGGCAAGTGGAGCGACGATGACCTTGTCGCGGCGCTTGAAGCGCGCGACCGCACGGCCTGCGCCGCGGTTGCGCCGCCCGACGGTCTGTACCTGATGCAGGTCGACTACGACGACTGACTCGGCCCTGCGGATGGATTGGAGATAGATTTCGCCGGCGAATTCTATCTCCAATCCATCCGCAGGGCCTGTCCATCCGCCTGCCGGCGTAAACCATGTTGCCAACAAGATTTCGCCTCAGTGTTGACTTGACCGCGCCTCGCCCCTTAACCTTTCATTAACGATACGAGGCGGCGGTACGGAGTAGCGGCATGCGAGCGCGGGGAGGATTCCGCCCGGGATTGTTTGGAGCAATCGCGGTTTTGGCGAGTTCGATGGCGCTTTGCGCAACGGTCGGGGCGGCGGAAACCTCCGGCACCATGCGCACGGGCGAACTCACCTCGCAACCGATAGGCCACTACGAGTTCTGCAAGGTCTATGCCGGCGAATGCTCGGTTCGCTCGCGCGAAGCGCCGCCAATGCGACTGACCCGCAAGACGTGGAACGCCATCCTCAACATCAATGCGCGCATCAATGCGGCGATACGCCCCATGAGCGACCTCGACATCTACGGACGCGACGAGGTCTGGACCTATCCGGACGGCGTCGGCGATTGCGAAGATTACGTCCTGCTCAAGCGCCATCTGCTGATGGAGGACGGCATCCCGGCCTCCGCCCTGCTGATCACCGTTGTGCGCAAGCCCGACGGCGAAGGCCATGCGGTGCTGACCGTGCGCACCGACCGCGGCGATCTGGTGCTCGACAATCTGACCTCCACCGTGAAGCTGTGGTCGGATACCGGCTACAATTTCCTCAAGCGGCAGTCGACGACCCATTCCGGACGCTGGGTTTCCATCGAGAGCGAAGCACCCGTCGTCGTCGGATCAGTCAGGTAACCTTTCGATCGATGGCCAGAAGCCCGGCCATCGCAGCGACGCCGATGAACGCGGCAAGCAGCATCAGGGCGATCCCGGCCTCCACGCCGAAGGTGTCGGAAAGCACAGCGACGCTGACCGGCGCGGCGGCGGAAAAGGCGATTCGCACCGCAGACAGCTTGCCGGTGAGGGCGCCGTAGCCCTGCGGCCCGAAAAAATGCAACGGGATGACGCCGCGCACGATATAGGCGAGGCCCTGACCGGCCCCGTAGGCAATCGCAAACAGGATCGCGATGGCCTCGCCTGAAGCGGCGAAAAGCAGGCACAGCACGCCGAAAGCGGCGCTGGCATTGGCCAGCAGGCCGACCAGGACCGGGCTGCCGCGCCGGCCCCAGATCATTTCCACCACTCGCGCTCCAACCTGGGACGGACCGATCAGCGCCCCGATTGTGGCCGCCACGGCAGGCGCATAGCCGAAATCGGCAAGGATGACGAGAAATCCGGACTGCACCGCAGAAACCACGAAGCCGGATGCGGTGAACGCAAGCAGCATCAGCCAGAGCACGCGCCGACGCTTCCGCCCGGACAATGCCGCAAGGTCATGTGACAGCGGCGACGGGGAAAGATCGGGCGATCCTGTGGCCGGACCGGCGCACCGGCGCGGCAAGGCGAGATGGATCGGTAGGCACACAATGAGGTTCAGGGCCGCAAGGATCAGGTAGATCGTGCGCCAGTCGGTCAAATGCAGCAGCCAGCCGATCAGCGGCCAGAACACGGTGGAGGAGAAACCGGCGATCAACGTCACGCCGGTGATCGGCCCGCGTGCTTCGCGACCGTGAATCCGGGCCAGCGCGGCAAACCCGGCCTCGTATTGCACTGCAAGCGCCGTCATTTCGCAAATCATGACGGCCGCAATGAATTGCGCCTCGCCATCCGCTCTCGACAGGAACAGGAGCGCGATGGCCGCAGCGATGCTGCCCGCGCTCATCACAGGGCGCGCGCCATGACGGTCGATCAGCCAACCGGTGATCGGCGCAACGACGCCGCCCGCCAGCAAGGCCGCAGAGAACACACCGAAGACGAAACTGCGCGACCAGCCGAACTCCGCCATGAAGGATGCGGCGAGCGGCGCAAAGGAGTAGAACAGCGTGCCGTAACTGACGGTCATCGACACTCCGAGCGCAACCGTCGTCGCCCATCCGCGGCCCATAGCTCCCGGTTCCATGTCCGATTGTCCTGCCCGCCCCGGGGTCGACTTGTCCTTGACACGAAATAGCCGATCGCCTTGCTTCCGCCAAGCCGATCGGCACGGGAGGTGGCGCGCACGGCCGCGATGCCGTAAACGACCGGGACGAATCGCCGGGCTTGCGGCGAATCGTCCCCACGACGGCGGAGCAGGGCCATCCGCCGGACGAAACCGGAGTTGTTGAGCGGATGCGGCGAAACAAGACCTTCGCCCGCCGCCAGGAACGAACGACATGACGCATGTGATCGCCATCGCCATCGACGGCCCCGCCGCCTCGGGCAAGGGAACTCTGGCGCGCCGCATCGCCGCCCATTACGGACTGCGCCATCTCGATACCGGCCTCACTTATCGTGCCGTCGCCCATGCGCTGCTTTGCGACGGCCTGCCGCTCGATGACGAGGCGGCGGCGGCGCAAATTGCAGGCACGATCGATTTCATGGCGATGGACCGGCAGGTTCTATCCGCCCATGCCGTCGGCGAAGCAGCATCAAAGGTGGCGGTGATGCCCGCCGTGCGCCGGGCACTGGTGGAGGCGCAGCGCCGTTTTGCCGCGCGAGCGCCCGGCGCCGTGCTCGACGGGCGCGACATCGGTACCGTGGTGCTGCCTGATGCCGATGTGAAGCTTTATGTCACCGCCATACCCGAAGAGCGGGCGCGGCGACGCTTCCACGAGATCCTCGGCGGCGGCGGAGACGCGGACGAGGCGGCGATCCTCGCCGACCTCAAGCGGCGCGACCAGCGCGACATGACGCGCGCAGACTCGCCCCTGAAACCGGCCGATGACGCGCACTTGCTCGACACCACCGAAATGACTATAGAGACCGCGTTCCAGGCGGCCCGGGCATTGATCGATCCGGTCACGGCTCGTGCCTCGAACTGACGGTCCAATGGACCGCAGACACGGTTCCGGGATGCAGATTCGCGGAAGCCGCGCGGTGTTCCGCGAATTTGACAGGCCAAGGGGCGGCGCGAGAGGCGTTTCGCCCCCTGCGCGTTTTCGGGCCGGGCGTATTCCCGGCGTCGCATCAACGCGGCAATGACGGGCCAAGCGACGGAGCGCCACAACGGCGCGGCCGCAACACGGTCCAAGTAACAAGGTTTGCGGCCGGCCAGGCGCCGGACATGCCCGCCGAAGACCGGCGGGGGGCGGGCGCATACGAACGCAACACCAACCCCCGGCGCGCGCTGCCCCGTTGCGGCGGCGGTCAAGGAGGACTCCTGTCACCATACAATCCCCCCACCGCCGATTTCGCAGCCCTGCTGGAAGAATCCTTCCATGCCCAGGAATCCTACGAAGGCGGCGTCGTGAAGGGCACGGTCGTCGCCATCGAAAAGGACATGGCGATCATCGATGTCGGCCTCAAGGTCGAAGGCCGCGTACCGCTGAAGGAATTCGGCGCCAAGGGCAAGGATGCCGTGCTGAAGGTCGGCGACACTGTCGAGGTGTATGTCGAGCGCGTGGAAAATGCGCTTGGCGAAGCCGTGCTCTCGCGCGACAAGGCGCGCCGCGAGGAAAGCTGGGTCAAGCTGGAAGAAAAATTCGGCAAGGGCGAGCGCGTCGAAGGCGTCATCTTCAACCAGGTCAAGGGTGGCTTCACCGTCGACCTCGACGGCGCCGTGGCTTTCCTGCCGCGCAGCCAGGTCGACATCCGCCCGATCCGCGACGTCTCGCCGTTGATGAACATCCCGCAGCCGTTTGAAATCCTGAAGATGGACAAGCGCCGCGGCAACATCGTCGTCTCGCGCCGCACCGTGCTTGAGGAAAGCCGCGCCGAACAGCGTTCGGAGATCGTGCAGAACCTCGAGGAAGGCCAGGTGGTTGACGGCGTCGTCAAGAACATCACCGACTACGGCGCTTTCGTCGATCTCGGCGGCATCGACGGCCTGCTGCATGTCACCGACATGGCGTGGCGGCGCGTCAACCATCCAACCGAGATCCTCAACATCGGCCAGACGGTCAAGGTGCAGATCATCCGCATCAACCAGGAAACCCACCGCATCAGCCTTGGCATGAAGCAGCTGGAGTCCGACCCCTGGGAGGGCATCGGCGCCAAGTATCCGATCGGCAAGAAGATTACCGGTCGCGTCACCAACATCACGGACTACGGCGCGTTCGTCGAGATCGAACCGGGCATCGAGGGGCTGATCCACGTCTCGGAAATGAGCTGGACGAAGAAGAATGTCCACCCCGGCAAGATCCTGTCTACCAGCCAGGAAGTCGACGTGGTGGTGCTCGAGGTCGATCCGGTGAAGCGCCGCATCTCGCTTGGCCTCAAGCAGACGCTCGACAACCCGTGGCAGAGCTTCTCGCAGAACCATCCTGTGGGTTCGGAAGTCGAGGGCGAGGTCAAGAACAAGACCGAGTTCGGTCTGTTCATCGGCCTCGACGGCGATGTCGACGGCATGGTCCACCTCTCCGACCTCGACTGGAACCGTCCGGGCGAACAGGTCATCGAGGAGTACAACAAGGGCGACATGGTTCGCGCCGTGGTGCTCGATGTCGATGTGGAGAAGGAGCGCATCTCGCTCGGCGTCAAGCAGCTCGGCCGCGACCGCGTCAGCGAGGCGGCGGCGTCCGGCGAACTGCGCAAGAACGCCGTCGTCACGGCGGAAGTCACCGCGATCAACGACGGCGGCATCGAGGTGAAACTGGTCGATCACGACCTGACGAGCTTCATCCGTCGTTCCGACCTGTCGCGCGACCGCGACGAGCAGCGTCCCGAGCGCTTCGCCGTCGGCCAGAAGGTCGATGCGCGAGTCATCAACTTCTCCAAGAAGGACCGCAAGGTCCAACTTTCGATCAAGGCGCTGGAAATCGCCGAGGAGAAGGAAGCGGTGGCGCAGTTCGGTTCGTCGGATTCCGGCGCTTCGCTCGGCGACATCCTCGGCGCCGCGCTGAAGAAGCAGGGCGGCGGCGAGTAGGTTTGCCCGGTGATCCAAACGATACGGGCCGCGGAGCGCGCAATCGCTCCGCGGCCTTTTTCTTGTCCGCGCTTCGACTGTAAGCGAGACATCCAGGGGAGGGGATCGTCATGCGTACACAGGTCGCCATCATCGGCTCCGGCCCGTCCGGCCTGCTGCTTGGACAACTGCTCACCAATGCCGGCATCGACAACATCGTCATCGACCGGGTGAGCGAGGAATACATCCTCGGCCGCATCCGCGCCGGCGTGCTGGAATACGGCGCGGTGTCGATGCTGGAACAGGCCGGCTGCGCCACACGGCTGCATGCGGAGGGCTTGCCGCATGACGGCTTCTCGATCGCTTTCGACGGGCGCCTGCATCATATCGACCTCCACGGGCTGACCGGCGGCAAGCGGGTGATGGTCTATGGCCAGACCGAGGTGACGCGCGACCTGATGGCGGCGCGGCGCACAAGCGGCGCGACCTCCTTCTACAATGTCGAACATGCCCGCCCACGCGATTTTTCAGGCGACAGCCCCGCCGTCACATTCGAGAAGGACGGCATCGCGCACCGCATCGACGCCGATTTCGTCATCGGGTGCGACGGCTTTCACGGCCCAAGCCGCCAGGCCGTGCCGCTGGACGCAATCCGCACCTTCGAGCGCGTGTATCCGTTCGGCTGGCTCGGCATTCTCACCGACACGCCGCCGGTGGATCACGAACTGGTCTATGCCAACCATCCGCGCGGCTTTGCGCTGTGCTCGATGCGTTCTGCGACCCGCAGCCGCTACTACATCCAGTGCGCATTGAGCGAACGGGTCGAGGACTGGAGCGACGAAACGTTCTTCGATGAAATCCGCCGCCGCCTGCCCGATGAGCTGGCGCAGCGCATGACAACCGGCCCGTCGATCGAAAAGTCCATCGCGCCGCTGCGCTCCTTTGTCGCCGAGCCGATGCGGTTCGGGACGCTGTTCCTGGCTGGCGACGCCGCCCACATCGTGCCGCCAACCGGGGCGAAGGGATTGAACCTTGCCGCCAGCGACATCCACTATCTCTTCGAGGGGCTGCGGGAACATTACCTGGAGCGCAGCAGCGCCGGTCTCGACGCCTATTCCGGCCGTGCGCTGGCGCGGGTGTGGAAGGCCGTGCGCTTCTCCTGGTGGATGACCACCATGCTGCACCGATTCCCCGACGACTGCGAATTCGGCCAGCGCATCCAGGAAGCCGAACTGGACTACCTGACCCGTTCTACCGCCGCCTCCACCGCGCTGGCCGAGAATTACGTCGGCTTGCCGTACTAGGGCGTCGTTCGGTCAAATTGAATTGTTTGGACACAAGATCCCGGCGTCCAAACGATTCAATTTGATCGAACAACGCTCTAGGCCCTGTAGACAGACTGTAGGGCGTGTGCGAGGCGGACCGGAGCCCGCCTCGCGTTGCGGCTCTTCAGCCTTGTCGGCGGAGGGCGGCAGTGTTCCGCTGGTGGAACGCCGTGTTCCATAGCAATCTCTGGACGAAACGGCAATTCCCTTGCGACACCCCTTGCGGGACGACGCGATGGGACTGGTGTTTGCATTCGACATCGGAGCCCGTTCGATCGGGGCGGCGGCGGTCCGCTCGGGCAATGCGCCTGCGACGGGGGCAGTGAGCGCTGGGCCGGTTTGGTGCGGTGTTGTCGTGCACGATGCGCATGACGGCGCGAGAACGCTTGACCGGTTCCGCCGCCTGCGTCGTCGCCAGCAACGCCGCAGGCTGATGCGCCGCAGGCGCAAACGGCTGGTGGAGATTATGCGCCGTAACGGTCTGCTGCCGCCGGCCGGGCAATCCTGCGATGATGCGTTCGAGCGCGATCCCTGGCTGTTACGCGCCGAGGCGCTCGACCGTGCGCTTGCGCCGCACGAGGCGGGCCGGGCCCTGCTGCATTTGCTTCGTCGTACCGGCCGGCCTTCGCAGCCAGCTCCACCAGAGGACGGCGACCTGCTGGGGAGCGGACCAGACGACGAAGCAACCGACCGGCCGCCCGCAAGCCGCACCTTCGGCGAAAGGCTATGGCAACGTCATGCCGGACCGGTCAGGCAACGCTTTGCGGTGATCCGGCGCGCGCATCTTTCGACGGACAGTCTGCAAGGCATCCCGGAACGCATGGCGCACCAGGTTCGTAACGAATTCGATGCGTTGTGGCGCGCCCAGATGCGCTTCAACCCGGAGATCTTCACGGATGGGTTGCGTGCGGCTATCGAGGCGGCGGCTTTCGCGTCTCCACGCCGTTCCGCCGGACCGGGACGGAGCTCCCCGGGCGGGCATGGAGAAATGCCGGCCTTGCCATCGCAAGAGGCGGTGCGCGTGCTGTTTGCCCTGTCGCGGCTGCGCGTTCGCCAATCCGACGGCGCATTTCGCCGCCTGTCGCGCAGAGAACGCAATACCCTGGCCAACATGGCCCTGCGCGGCGAGGTGATGACCGCGCGAAGGGCCGGCGTTGCGCTCGGCCTCGATGAGAACGAACGGATTTCGGCCATGACCGGTCATTCACCGCCCGTGATTGTCTCGTGCCGTATATCGGCCGCGTTGCGCCGTTTTCCCCGTAACGGCGCGCTCTGGGCGACTTTGCCGCTTGGCAGTCGCGACGCCATCCTTGCCGCCGCGCTCGGCACGCAACGAACGCCGGACGCAAACCTTTCCGTGCCGGCATTTGCCGCGCTTGCGCGCTGCCTGCGTATGGTCGTCGATCAACTGCCGAAGGGCCCGCGCAAGGCCTTGCCTGCCGATCTCGGCGCCGCGTTGTTGTTCGCCTTCGGCGGCGAGGCGGGCAGACCTGCGCATTCGCCGCGACAAGCCTGGCGCATCGCCCGTGCCGATCTCGACCGGCTCGGCATTGTGCTGCAAGAACCGCCGCGGCCACCGTGGCGCACTCATCCGGGGCAGTCGGCTTTTGCCCGGCTGCTGCAGGCCATGATCGCCGGTTTCGGTCAACCGGACGAAATCGTGTTCGAAAACATCCATGCCGCCGCATCGCGGCGCACGCCGCAGAGGGCAGCCGATGTCGCGGAGCTTCTGCATCGCATCGGCGCCCGCGCCACGCCTGCAAATCGCAGGCGCGCGGCGCTGTGGCTGGATCAGCGCGGCGCGGACGGCAAGGTTACTTGCCCCTATTCGGGTTTGCCAATCCATCCCGAGGCGCTGGTTGGGCCGACGATCGAGATCGACCATATCGCGCCAAGGTCGCAAGGCGGTAGCGCGGATCGCGCAAACACTGTGCTCTGCCATGCCGCCATGAATGCGTGGAAAGGCGACCGCACGCCGGTTCAAGCCTTCGGCGCACTGCCGACATGGCCGGGTATCGTCATGCGGGCGGCGCTTCTCGATCCGCAGCGCCGCGACGCCATTTATGGATCGACAGAGCCGGTGTCCAACACTGCGCGCATCGCAGAGACCTCGGAATTGCTGCGCGACGCCATCGAAACTGCCGAGGAACTGGCGCCGCAAGCCCGTTTCTTCCTTGCGCCGGTTCCAGCAAGGCCGGGTGCAAAGGACCGGCGCGACCTGCGCCATCATGGCGAGGACGCCTTGGAGCTTGCCTGCCGCCATGCTGCGCCGCAAAGGGAAAAAGTTCCAGGTGCGACTGCATGCGATGAGAAGGTTCGCGCCGATACAGGGCGGTTGGCCGGGACGTGGGGCGTTTCACTGATCCGCGGCTGCATGGCTAAACACCGCATCAAGCTGCACGATGAAACACCGATCGGCTTTCGCCGGGATGGCCGGGGCAGCGAACGTTTCGTTGTTCGCACGGCACTGCGCGACCTGACCGCGACCGACCTTCCCCGCATTGCCGACCGGCGCCTGCGCGATCTGGCGCTTGCCGGCGGCGTTCAGGCCTTGCAGGCGCGATGCAAACGGGTCCGTGTTGAAAGACGGCTTCACGCGGTCGATCTGGCCGTTGTCGAAAGCAAGGCTTCCCGGATGCGCGCCCATGCGCGGCCGCGCGTCCGGTTCATCGATGTCGTCCAGATGCGTGACGGAACATGGCGCAGCTATCCCGCGCTGGAGCGGGATGCGCGGATCGCGGGCTGGCGGCCCATCTGGGAAACGCAGCGGATGGGCGCAAAACTCGTCATGCGCCTTGGCCGCGGCGATCTGGTCGCGCTCGACCATCCGAATTTCGGGTGCGAGTTGTATGTCGTCACCCGCCTGTCGCCGTCGAACGGTGTCTTCTATCTTGCCGGGCATGCGCAAGGCGGTGATCTCGACGCCCGTCATCGCGACCCCAACGATCCCTTCCGGTGGCTCTTTGCCTCGGTGGGACGGTTGCGGGAGTGGAATGCCTTCGCAGTCGACAGCGGCCCGCTTGGCGAAACGATGCCACGGCGATGCAACACGGCAAGCGATGTCGAGATGCTGGACCGGAAGCGGCGACTCGCTGCTTTCGCCGCCTCCGGCTCCCCCAGCGTTTCGGAACACCGCCAGTTCCGACCGCGACCAGACGAGTTGATCGCGCAATAAATGGTTGTGTATTTACGTTGGGAAGTAAAGGGTTCCAGCCTGCGATGGGCGGAAACCTCAACCTTTGGTTAACCGTAATCGACCAATGGCCGATCATCATCCCTGAGGATTGCGGGCTTGCGACGTGGCTGTGACCGCGCGTTCCAGATACATGTCGCGGTCGTAGATGTCGGTAAAATACTGTATCTTCCCGTCGACATCCGGCCAGGCCGTGAAGTACGCTACATAGACCGGAACCTTTTCATTCAGCACGACCTGCTGGTTCTTGCCTCCGGCGATCCTCGCATCGATTTCCGCCTCCGGCACCTTGAGCAGCGCCGCCGCCATGCGACGCGGTTCGTGCAAGCGCACGCAGCCATGGCTGAAGGCGCGCTCGTCACGCTGGAACAGCGCCTTGGCCGGCGTGTCGTGCATGTAGATGTCGTGCGAATTCGGGAACAGGATCTTGAGTTCGCCAAGCGCATTGGACGAGCCCGGCTTCTGGCGCACGCCATAGGGCACGCTCTTGCCGACCCGCCACCAATTGACCGAACTCGACGACACCTGCTTGCCCGAGGCGCTGACGACCTCATAGCCCTGCCGGTCGAGCCAGGACGGATCGCGCCTGAGTTTTGGCAGCATCTCGTTGACGATGATCGATTGCGGTACGCCCCAATAGGGGTTGTAGACCACGGTCTCGATGACATCATGGAAGAAATAGGTCTGGTTCGCTTTTGTGCCGACGACGACGCGCATGGACAGTTCAGGCTTGTCGTCCTCGTAGTACGTTGCGGTGAAGGCCGGCTGGTTGATCAGCACATGGCGCGCGCCGAAAACCTGAGGATGCCAGCGCAGCCGCTCCATGGCGTGGCGCACACGCGTCATCCGGTCTGCGACCGAAAGATCGGTCATTTTCGAAAGCGTGCGCGGGCCGATCACACCATCAGGGCTGAGGCCGTTTTCCTTCTGGAAATCGCGGACCAGCGCCACGAGTTTCTCGTCGTAGACCGAGGCGGATTCGCCCAACGTCAGCGCCTCGGCATGCTTCTCCTTGAGTTGCGCCGTGCCGCGCCGACCGACCGCCGCGACGATCGCCGCAAGGTGCTCGCTTTCACCGCCAGCCTTCAGCAACAGTTTGTCGGGCAAGGGAATGACTGTGTCCGTCTGCTTGCCGAGCGCGGCCAGCTCGTCCTTCAGCGCCGCGAATTCCGGCATCTGCGGATGCTGCGCCTTCAGCCAGGCTGCGGGATCGTCGCTTGCCGCAAGCTTCTCGACGGCTTCCTCTACCGAAAGGCCCCGCCTCGGAAAGTCGTGATAGCCGCTGATCTTGTTCGGATCGACAATGCCGTTCGAGGCGTCAAGCGCATAACGCACCGCGCGCAGCGTCAGCATCGCATCGAAGCGCGCAAGGTCGGCCAAACGGCCGGCCGTGTCGTTCATCGACCAGGCGGCCGGCGGCGGCGCCACCGCGTAATCCTGCGCCGACAATCCCCAGGCGTCGGCCTCGCCAAGCAGCTTCAGCACCGCCTCGGCATGCTGCGAAATGCCGAAACCGCTGACCCAGAGGAATTTCGGGCTGGAACTGTAGTGATCGAGCACCGCCTTGGCGATGTCCTTCTCTGCGACCGGCTTGAAGCCTTCGAAATGGCGCGCCGCCTCGGCGAATTGCGATGGCATAGCCAGCGACGGAAGACCGGTCGCACCGGTAATCTCACCGCTGACCTGCGGGTCTCGCGCCAGCTTGGAGAAATCGAACGCGACGACGGGCGACGCCTTGTAGGCATAGTATTCCGGGCCCGTGATCGTCGGCTGCGGATCGGCGTCGGCAGGGGCGGCTCGCCGCTTTTCGGTGGTTCGGTTTGCTTTCGGCGCCTTCGGGTAGACTTTGGTCGCCTTCTGCTGCTTGCGCGGCTGTTGGACGCTGCGCTCCTTTGCCGGCTTGTTGCGGCCGCCGAACAGCAGGTCCATCAGGGTGACTTTTTCGGCTGCGGCGGGGGAAACCCCCCCCCAGCGAGACGATGATCGGGGCGCGGTCGAGACGGAAAACGGGCCGGCCTCCCTGCCCCGCCGCAAGGCTGGCACCACGGCGATGCACATCAAAATCCACCGACTCGTGGGTATACCACCGCGCCTGCGGAAGTTTCT